>JAGQHJ010000061.1 GCA_020431915.1 Cyanobacteria bacterium HKST-UBA04
AAAACCAAAGCCGGCTGCGCGTCGCCGATCGGGTACTGTCTTGTACACCGTACGGGAAGCCATGCCGGCTTTGGATTTAAGTGCAGGTTACTGTGCGAAACCTAGATAATGGGTGGTTCTGCCGTCTGTTGGGGCAGCGGTTGAACGAGAGATCCACCAGGGGCCAGGGTTGGTTGACCACCAACAGGCGGTTGGCCACCTGCGAGTCCTGGTGCGTTTGGTGCACTTTGTGCGTTTTGCCCTCGGTTGCCAAACAGGGCAGCAAAGCCAAACCGGAAATTCATCTGTTGGCCTTGGGCCTGTCCACCACCCAAGCCAGGAAACCCGCCACCGGGTGCGCCGCCTGGTGCACCGGCAAAAGCCGGTTGCCCGCCCTGCTGGTTATCCAAGCCCAGCAGTTGCGAAAGCAGATTGATCAACCGATCCAGAATATTGCCGCCACCTTGGGGGCCGCCTGCATTGCCAGGATCTTGAGGGAAGCCGTTCAGGCTGTCGCCGTTGCAGGGGCAATCGTTGGGGATGCCGCCGAAATTCGCGCCTTGTGCCTGACCTTGTTCCATGTTTACTTCCAAGGCCAAGGCTATGGCGGACACGGGGTCATTACCCTGTGGGCCTTGAAGCCCTTGAGGGCCTCCCGGACCTCCGGGGCCTTGCGTCGGCAACGGCCGGGCCTGGGGTATACTACCTGGATCAGGAACTGGATTTACCATAGGGGTTGTCCTCCAAAATTTTTTCCACACCATTCAATACCGTTTTTTAAACGGTGGTTTCACTTGTCCATTGTGTTAATGCGGTGCCCTTACGTAAGCGAGCGCATTGCGTGCCAACACCGAATCAAATTTACGTCACCCCATAGGAGTTCGTGACGTTGTTGTCTCAACCTTGTTGTCCATCAACCTGTGTTTGCGTACCAAATAAATTATCATGATAAAAACCAGGCCACCTGGTTTTTGGAACGACCTGCCGCCGGGCTTAAGGCCAAATTAATGATGATAAAAACAGGAGGGGTCCATGTTGAACCGGTTATGAAGCCGCGGCATTTGACACGGGTTCGGTGTCCTGAACAGCGTCTTGCGGATCATGCAGACCGGCTTCTTCGTCGGTGGGTGGGCCAGCCATGGCGGCGGCCAGCGTCATGCGTTCCTTTAACTCCTGCTTGTCGCCGGAAAGCTGGAAGTAGCTGTAAAAGTCGCGGGTGACCGAAACCTTGTAGCTGCGCTCGCTGCGCTGGCGTTGTATCAATTTCAGCGACAGCAGTTGTTTGACGTGATCGTAAGCCGATGAGCCGCGCAGGTTAATCAGGTCGGTTTGCACGATGGGGCCTTCCAGGGCAATAAGAGAAAGGGTTCTGAGCACGGACACCGGCAGGTCGGTAGGAATGAGGTCTTTAACCAGATCGGCATGCGCCGGTTTGACCTGAAGCATGTAGCCGTCGGTATCGTCAATTTCCAGGGCACTGTCCTGGCGGAAGCCGTAGTCGTTAATCAGGGTCAGCAAGGCCTGCTCCACGGCATCGGTGTGCTCGCCGAGCCGCTCGGCAATTTCGCGGGCACTGATCGGATGCTGGCTTAGAAACAGCAGGGCTTCGACCCGGCTTTTTAAGCTGGGTAGGGCGGTATCATCCATTTGGTTTTCAAGAATGTCTGTCATCAGGAGACCGCCTCGTCTGGTTCGGGTTGATCGGTCGTTTGGGCACCAGTGACATGCAGCTCGGTGTAAAAGTGATCCTGGTGCAGATCCACCCGGCCTTGGGCCGTTAGGAACAACAGGCCAATGTAAGCCGAAACCCGGTCGAGCTTGCCTTCGACCTGCAGTTGGCTCAGGGTCATGTCGTCATGGTCCAGCAGCTCGCGTTCCAAAATATTTTGCAGCTTGATGACCGTGGCTTCAATAAATTCGTCGTGGGCGAGTTCAACGATGTCCTGCGTGGACAATTTTTCGTAGGAGCGCATACGCCGCTTTTCGTGGCGATCAATAGCGGCTTTTACTTCGCGTTTGGTTTCAATGGTTTCAAGGCGTTTGATTTCCTCAATCAGTTCGTTAAGGGTTACCTTGCGTTGCCGCTGTGGCCGGGCACTAAAACGCGGGCGCAGAACGTTGTCGAGTGTGTTGGGCGATTGCTGGATGGCATGCCAGCGTTGCTTGGTTAACTGTTGCGGCGTGGCGGTGGCTATCCATTCGGTGTAGGCATCGGGGTTGTCATGGTCATAGGCTTCCCAGAACTCGTCCAGTCCCTCGTCAAAACCATCCTCGTCCTGGGTGGCAAACACGTTGATGCCGTTGAGGGTATCGGACTTGAAGCGCAACAGTACGGCGGCTGTCAGTAGTACCTTGCCGGTGCGTTTCAGATCGCTGGCCAGCAGTTGGGCTTCCATGTCCTTGACGGCGGCCAGGTAGCTGTCCGTCAGTTTTACGATGTCCACGTCCCAGGGATCGATTTGCCCGGATCGGGCCAGGTCGTACAGGATTTCCAGCTCGGTCTTGGGTTCGTTGTCCTCGCCAGTCCAATCCTCCAGGGCTTCGAGATCCCCCAGATCGGTTACAACGGCCAGGTCGGCATTTTCGTAAAGCGACGGGTTAGCTTGCATGCTTGAGCAGTACTCCCGTTACCTTGGTAATGCCGTCTTGTTTTTGAGTTACCCCAATGGTTCGCTCCGAACTCTCAATCATCGGTTTGCGCAACGACACGACAATAAACTGGGTATTGTCGGCCTGCTTGCGAACCATAGCCGCCAGTTTCTCGGCGTTGACCCCGTCAAGGAACATATCCACCTCGTCAAAGGCATAGAAGGGCGCCGGCAGATAGCGTTGGAAGGCAAATACGAAAGCCAGGGCTGTTAGCGATTTTTCGCCCCCGCTCATCGACTCCAGTCGCAGGGTTTTTTTCCCGCGCGGTTTGGCCTGAATGGTGAGGCCGCCGCTGAGGGGGTCGAGGGGGTTGGTTAGCAACAGTTGCCCTTCGCCATCACTAAGCTCGGCAAAGATGCCCCGGAAATGCTCGTCGATGGCTTCGAAGGCCTTGTTGAAATGGTCGCGTTTCTGGGTGCCGTAGCTGTCGATTTTGGCCATCAAATCCGACTTTTCGGTTTGCAGGGTCCCGATTTTTTCCGACAGTTCCGTGTGGCGTTCCTGCAAAATATCGTAATCCTCGATGGCCCGCATGTTGACCGGCCCCATGGCTTCCATTTGCCGGACAATCTTGACGAGCTTTTTCTCGATCTCTTCGGCATCCAGTATTTCGTCGGGGTTCAGTTCGTTGGCATCCACGTCGTGCTCGCGCAGTGCTTCGGCCAGGTTGCGTACTTCGCCCTGCAGGTGATTTCGGCGATCGGCCAGGGCAGTCATCTGCTCGTCGTGCAGGGTCAGGTTGCGCTGGATATCGCTTTTCTGGCGTTCCTCGTTGAGCAGTTGCGCCTGGATCTGGTCACGCTCGTCCTGCAGCTGCTTGAGCTCCTCGTCGAGCTCACCGGCCTGGGCTTCGATTTGCGTAATCTGCTGGTTAATGACCTCGATTTCCTCAAGCAGCCCGGCCTCGGCTCCTTGCAAGGTTTTGGTGTCTTCGGTGCATTTCTTGATCTGCTCGCTGTAGCGCTCGATGGCCTTTTCGTGAAACTCCTGCTCGAGCCGGCGTGACTGGATATCGTTGGCCACTTGCTGGAACTTGCTTTCCAACGACCGGATCTGGAACTCGATGTTGTTCATCTGCGTGCGCAACTGGTTGCTTTCCTCCGTCGGTAGCTTGCTTTCCAGTTGCACAATGTTGGTGTTGAGTTGCGCCAGGGTGTCGGTTTTTTCGGTGACGCTTTTTTGCAGCCGCTTTTGGGTTTGGTCCAGTTCGGTGATGGCGGTGTTGAGGGCCTTGAGCTTGTCGGACAGTTCGGCATGCTTGGCGTTCTGCGAGGCTTCGTCACCCAGGTATTTTAGTTCCGTGGTAACCTGCTGAACCTGGTTGCCAAACCGGTTGAACTGCTGGCGCAACTCGTCGAGCTTGACCTCTGCTTCCATGGCGGCTTTTTCGCTGCGTTCCAGCTCCTCGCTGGCCTTCGACACGGCCTGTTGCAACTGCGACCGTTCGGTATCCTGCGATGCGTTTCCGAGCTGGCTTTTGCCTTTCAGCTTGCCGAGCAGGCCACCGGTAATGGCCCCGCTGCGTTCAAACAACTCGCCGTCGAGGGTAACCATACGATACTTGGTCAGGTGGGTCCGGGCCGTGGCCATGTCCTGCACAATCAGGGTTTCGCCCAGGGCATAGGCAAACACGTCACGGTAATCGGGGTCAAACTGTAGCAGGTTGTAGGCGTAATCGATAATCCCGTCACCCTTTGGTGGCGAGCTTTTGGGCATGCGGCCCTGAATCTTGTTCAGGGGCAAAAACGTCGCCCGGCCAGCCTGGGTGTTTTTAAGCAGGGCGATGCAGTCCTGGGCCACCCCGTCATCATCCACCACGATGTTGCGCAGACGGCTGCCCATGGCAATCTCCAGGGCCGTCTGGTATTCGTCCTGAGAGGAAGCCAATTGCAGTAGCGGGCCATGCACCCCGTCCATCTTGGCGTTCAAAATGGTGTCGATGGCGCGGCCAAAGTGGGCTTCTTCCATGGCCCGTTTCTGGGCTTCAAGCTGGGCCAGCTTACGCTCCATTGTGTGCAGGGTTTGTTGAACCTCTTTGAGGCGGGCGCGGCTGTTGGCCACGGCTTGTGTCTGGGTTTCAATCTGGTGCTCGTAGGCCGCCCGTTCCAGCTCGGCGTCTTTCAACTGCTGTTGCAGCTGCCCATGGCTTGTGGTGTAGGCCTGGCGCTTTTCGTCAAGCTCGTCAAACTGCTCCTGCAGGAAGGCTTTTTCCTGCACTACCCGGAACTGCTCGGCTTCGACTTCGGCCAGCTCGCGCTTGAGCTTGCCCAACTCGTCTTCCAACGCCGTACGTTCCTCGCGAAGCTGCTGGTGATTCTGGGTCAAATCGCCGGTGGACTGGTTCAGCTTTTCCAGGGCGGTCTCCAGCTCGGCCAGTTTGTCCTGCTCGGCCTTGATAGACTGGTTCAGTTCGCCCTGGTGGTGCCCAAAGCCTTCGAGCTCCACGGTCAGGTCTTCGATTTTCAGCTTCAGCCGGGTCTGCTCTTCCTTGCTGCGTTCAATGCTTTGGCCGTGCTCAATGCATTTTTCCTTGTTGAAGGCAATGGTATCGGTCTTGCGGGCAGCCGCCCCCTTGAGACTTTCCACCTGCTTCTTCAGTGCAATCTGCTGGTCTTCGCCTTTTTTCTTCACCTCGGCACTGATGTCGGCCAGTTTCTGGCGGGTGCTTTCCAGGGCTTTGAGCAGATCGGCCAACTGTTGCTGCGTGTTTGCCTTTTGCTTTCGGGTTTCCACCAGGTTGGCATCGACGGCGGCAATGGCGTTTTTGGCGGCCAGGTATTGCGCGGCCAGTTGCTGGTCTTCGAGGGTCTTTTTCTCGTCGAACAGTTGTTGGTACTTGAGGGCATGCTTGCGCTCTTCAGTTAGCTGTTCCAGGCGCTGGTTCAGTTCGCCCATTAACAGCTCAAACCGCTCGATGCTGGCCGTGGTGGTAACAATCTCCTTCTGGGCCGCTTCAATCTTGCGATCAAACTCGGCCACGCCGGCCACCTCGTCAATAATCTTGCGCCGTTCCATCGGGCTCATGTTAATGATGCCTGTGACGTCACCCTGCATCAGTACGTTGTAACAGCCCGGCGAAATGTTGCTTTGGGCCAGCCGGTCATGAACCTGGGTGAGGGTGGCTGTCCGACCATTTAAGTAGTAGGTGCTGGTGTAGCCACTTTGGCCGTTGTCCTTGATGCGTCTGGAAATGACCAATTTGGCTTTTCGCGTGTTGGGTTGCGGGCCGCTTTGCACCATTTTTACCGCGTCCTGGGCAGCCTGCTCGTCGTCACCCAAATCGGCATCGTCGGGCAGGTCGCCTTTTGGCGCAGCCTCGACTCCAAAGTCGCCAAAGGCAACGGTAACCAATGCTTCACGACGGCGCGAGCGGTTGTTAATCAGGTCGGTCAGTTTCTCGGCACGCATGGTGCGCGACGTACTCAGGCCCAGGCAGAACAGAATGGCGTCAATAATATTACTTTTACCCGAGCCGTTGGGCCCGGATATGGTTGTAAACCCTTCTTCGAACGGGATGACCGTTTTGCCGGAGAAGGATTTAAAGTTGTCAATTTCAATTTGAAGGATGTGCATCGGTAACGGTGCAGGTCCTGTAGAGCTCTCTATCCAGTGACATGCGATGTGCTCAGACGCGTTAGGAAAAGGCCTTCGATGTGAGCGGGCAAACCGGTGAGACGATTATGCCATCCATCCCATTCCCCTTTATTATACGTGATAGTTGTACAATTGGCTAAGGGAAAAAGCGGCGGGTCCAAGCAGCGATTGTCTGGCCGGTCACAGGATAGGGGATTAACTAGTATTGTAGTAGTTTAAGTCAAACACAGGACGAATCAAAGGGTTTAGGCACGATTGATGCGGGTTTTGATGGATGCGGCAATAGCAGGCTGGGGCCACATTAATCCGGTGGAGCGCGCCGGGATTTACCATGCAACCGTCAACCTGTTGACGGCGCTTAACCAACAGCTGGGCCCCAACGAGCTGGCCCTGTACAGTACGGCCTGGGTGGCGCCGTGGGTTCGGCGCTTTATGGCCAGCCACCCCAACCTGGCCCAGCGCCCGTTGTTAACCAATCCGGGTGGGTGGGCCGTGCCGGGTCTTCAGGCCGGGTTGCCTCAAAATCAGGGGTGCAATGGCCAATCCCTGCCTTTGTGGTGCAAGGCCACGCAACTGCCCTGGTGGGCCGAGCTGGTATGGGGGCAGGATTTGGTGGATAAGGCGTTTGAAGGGGTGACGGTTTTCCACTCGCCCATTTATCCCTTGCCTGCGCATACCCCGCCTGGCATGAAGCGGGTGTTGACGGTGCATGATGTCGTTTGGCTGGAGCTGCCCAGTACATGCACGGCCCAGACGAGGTGGCGCATGAAGGCCACAATGGCATCGGTGAGGCCCGATGACACGATTTGTACCGTGTCCGAATTCAGCAAGGGGCGGTTGGTGGCGCGCCTGGGTTGGGAGGCTGATCGTATTCACGTCACCCCGCTGGCCCCCAGCTTGCATACCTTCGATGAAGCGGCCGACTGGCCCGAGCTGTCCCGTCGGCTTAACCTCAACGACCGATTTATCTTGACGGTGGGGACTCTTGAGCCGCGCAAGAACCTGGAGCTGTTGCTGTCGACCTTTTCGTTGCTGTGCAAGCAAAAGTCCTTGGCTGACGTCAAGCTGGTGTGTGTGGGCGCGGCCGGGTGGAAGCACACGCCCGTGTATGATTTCTTGCGCAATCACCCCGGCATGGCCGACCGGGTTGTTTTTACTGGTTACCTGCCCGATGCTGAACTGGCGGCCCTGTATGCCCACGCCAGCGTGTTTGCCTACCCCAGCTTGTACGAGGGGTTTGGTCTGCCATTGGCTGAGGCTATGGCGGCTGGCTTGCCGATTGTCAGCAGCAACCGGACGGCTATGCCCGAGGTGTTGGGCGAGGCCGGCCTTCAGGTGTCGCCGACCAAGCTGAACGACTGGGTTGAAGCCTTGCAGCTGGTGCTGACCGATGCAACCGAACAGGATCGGCTCCGGGGCCTGTCGCGCCAGCGGGCAGAACACTTTAGCTGGGAAAAAACCGCTTGGGCTACGCTGGCGGCTTACCAGGGCTAGGCTGTTCTCTAGGCCAGCGTGACGTGGCTGGCCTGGGCTTCTGGTAGCGTGTCGAGCACATAGTTGACCCGCCCCGGCCAGCAGCCACCCAATACCACGGGTTCGCTGGCTCCCGTGCATGTGGCCAGGTTGTTGGCCACGCCAAAACGCTGGGCATACCCAAGCAGGGCAAATGCCACGGCTTCCTTGTACTGATTGGGAATCTGGTGTCGGGCGTGGTCGGAGACCTCAATGCCGGCTTCCTTGAAGCGGTTGGTAATCAGGCGCATCAAAAAGCCGTTCTTGGTGCCGCCGCCGCCCACGACCACTTCGCTAATGGGAATGGTGGGTAGGATAAACTGTTTGTAGGCTTCCACGATACTGATGGCCGTAAAGTGGGTGGCCGTGGTAATCAGGTCTTCGTCACTAATCTTGTCCTGCCAATCCAATAGCAGGTCGCGGGCGAAGGCATCGCCAAACATTTCGCGGCCCGTGGATTTGGGCGGGGGCTGTTGCAGGTAGGGATGCTGCATGAGTTCGCCCAACAAGGCGGTGTCAAACCGTCCTTTGGCGGCCACCTGGCCGTTGTCGTCATAGGGTTTGGCAAACAGCCGTTTCATCAGGCCGTCAATAATCATGTTGCCCGGACCGGTGTCAAAGGCCATGGGGGGCAGGCCGCTTTGGCGGCTGGGAACAACCGACACGTTGGCAATGCCGCCAATGTTCTGGATGGCCCGGTGCTTGGTGTCGTCGGAGAAAAGCAGCACATCGGCAAAGGGCACCAACGGGGCGCCCTGGCCGCCGACACTCATGTCGCGAGGGCGAAAATCGCCGACGGTATCAATTTGAGTAAGCTGGGCAATAATGGCCGGGTTGCCAATTTGCATGGTGCAACCGTTCTGGCCGTTTTTGGGAGGCTCATGGTAAATGGTCTGCCCGTGACTGGCAATCAGGTCGACCATAATGCCGCTGTTTTCCAGATCCGTGGCCAGGGCCAGGGCCACCTTGGCAAAGCAGCGGGCCACGGCTTCGTCGGTTTTGCAAAGCTTGCTGAGGTTGACCGAGGTGGGTTGGTTAATCAGCTGCTCAACGTCATGACGGACATAGTCGGGGATGTCTACGGTGGTGGTGCCCATGACGTTGAACTGCAATAACCCCAACGGGTTGGTGGACAACTGGACGCGCACGCAGGCCGCGTCGATGGCGTCCATGCTGGTGCCCGACATCAGCCCGATGACATTGAGCGCGGGCAGACCGTTGGCGGTGTCCGGTTGTCGGGCTGAGCACATCATGGGCGCGTTACGGGTCCCTCTTTTGCGAATGGTGCGGATGCGGATGTTGAACCTGGCGGTGACTGCTGGCGATAAACTGGCGTTCAATCTTGCGCAGCACCTGTACGACCCTATTCTCCTGCGTTTTGGTCAGGGGGTCAACCAAAATCGTTTTGCAGCCCAGGCGTTGTCCGCCCCAAATGTCGGTCAGGGGGCGGTCGCCTACAACCGCTACTTGGTCGGCTTGCAGCCCAAGTAGTTCCAGTGCTTTGCGAAGCATGCGCCGACGGGGTTTGCCGGCATTGCCAATCACGGGAATTTTCAGGATTTCCTCGGCCTTCTTCGTGTAAAAGCTTAAGGGGTTGTTGCTGACCACAATGGTCTTGAAGCCCAGGGCGTGGATTTTCTTGAGCCACGCATCAATGTCGTTTTCGAGCAGGGCCGAGTTGGGGGCCATGATGGTGTTGTCCAGGTCAAAAATAAAACCCTTCACGCCGTCTGCTTGTACGGCATCCAAGTCAATGGTCAGCACCCCCGTCACGACCCAGGTGGGTTTAAGAAAGGCCATCAGCTGTGCTTGCCACTCCTGCTTGTCGGTCCTCAATACGTCTGACAAGAGACCAGCGTACCATGGCCTGGTCAATCGTGGGGGGTGGTGTCACCCAGACCAGGTGGTTGGGGTGCACCTGCTCGACGTGCCGGCCGTCGATGTCTACGATGGGGCTTGCCGGCATGGGGATAATCCCGTTGGGAGTCAGCCATTCCAGTGCATCGGTCGTCGAGAACGGGTTTCGCCCTTCCAGCTGTACCCGGCCTTGGTCGTCACTCAGGCCCGTGGCGGCCGCCACAAAGGTGGCAATGCTGCGGCTCTTGCTGGTCTCGTAGGTGTAGCCGTTGCTGCCGGGTTTGCCGTGCAAAAACCCTTCGGTAAAGCCCCGATTGGCCGATTGCTTTAACGCCGATTCCCACAAGTCCCACTGTTCGGTGCTAACAGAACGCCCCGCACAAAGCGTGTCGATGGCTTGGCGGTAAACTTGCCCGACAGTGGCCACGTAGTGGATGCCCTTGGTGCGGCCTTCCACCTTGAAGGAGCAGATGCCGGCGTCCATTAGCTCGGGCAGGAATCGTAGCAGGCAAAGATCCTTGCTGTTGAGCATGTACGAGCCATGGGCGTCTTCCTCAAACGTGTAGACGGTGTCGGGGCGACTGGTTTCGTTAACCTGCAGGGTCGCGTTCTCGTATTCCCAGCGGCAGCTGTTGCCGCACATGCCCTTGTTGCTGTTTTTGCTGTTGTCCGTCAGGTAGTCGCTGATGACGCAACGGCCCGAATAGGCCACGCACAGTGACCCGTGCACAAAGCATTCCAGTTCCAGGTCCGGCAGTTCGTCGTGAATTTGCGCCATTTCGCGTACGGGAACCTCGCGGGCCAAAATGACCCGTTCGATGCCCAGATCTTGCCAGAAGGCACATGCGCTGACGTTGAGGGTGTTGGCCTGGGTGCTCAGGTGGATGGGAAGGTACGGGGCGTGGCGCTTGGCCAGGCGGATGATACCGGGGTCGCTGATAATCAACGCATCGGGCCGCAGGTCTTCGAGCTGTTCGAGGTGGGGGATGATGCGCTTAAGATCGTGGTTGGCCGCAAAAATGTTGAGGGTGACGTAGGCCTTGGCGCCCTGGGCATGGCAGTCGCTAATGGCCTGGGGCAGGTTGGCCGGGGTAAACTGTGGCCCTTGGCCCGGCTTTACTTTGGGTGTGCGCAGGCTGGCCATGGCCAGGCCAAAGTAAACGGCGTCGGCACCGTACGCCAGGGCATAACGAAGCTTAACGGGATCGCCGGCCGGCAAGAGCAGTTCGGGTGGGGTGACGGATGAAGGCATAAAACAGGCAAAACCAGTTATATATAAAAGTGTCTCTAATTATAGGACCAACATGGCTCAATGGGGCGGGTAGGGGCGGTGTTTTGGGGTGTGGGCGCTGGTATGGGGCTGGTGTGGGTCAATGGGTGCTGGCGTGGGTTGGTGTGGTTACGGTTTGGTAACGCCTCTCAGGAGGCTGGTTTGGGCTCGGCCAGCGCTTGACCCGGCAGCCCGTCTTGCCTACCATAGGGGCAATTCGATTTCTCGACGTGACGTGATGCTGCGATTACGAGAAAGCGTAATGTTAGCTTTGTGCCTTTGCGTTATACTTTAGCGCTTTTTTACGGCGAGAGCCGGTGCCGTGTCTCAATCCGAATCCGGTGGCGACGGGTCACGGTGGTACCAGTCTAAAAGATCCAGTATGAACCAATAATCGTAAGGAACCTTATGAAGATGGAAATAGTCAATCAGTTTTCGTGGATGATTGGTGGTCCACAAGGGACTGGTGTTGATTCCTCCGCCAACCTGTTCTTGCGCTCTTGCGCCGTGGCCGGTCTGTATGCCTACGGTAAGCGCGAATACCACTCCAACATTATGGGTGAGCACAGCTACTTTAACGTCCGTGTGAGCGAAACCCCGGTTCACTCGCACGTTGACCCGGTTCACCTGCTGGTAACCTTTGATGACGAGACGGCTCGCATCCATGCCAAAGAGGTGGTGGCCAATGGCTACTTTATGTACGACGCCACCAAAACCGACCCGGCCACGCTGGACCTCGATCCGTCCGTAAAGGCTATTGCCCTGCCCTATAACGAGATTCTGGAAGAAGTGGCCAAGGAAACGGGTCAGCATATCAACAAGCTTCAGATCATGAAGAACACCATTGCCGTGGCGGCTTCGTTTGCCGTTACCCAGTTTGAGCTGGAGTACGTTGAGCGTGCCCTGAAAGGTATTTTTACCGGCCGCAAGGCCAAGCTGGTCCCCCTCAACTTCCAGGTGGCCAAGCGGGCCTACGATTACGTGGTTGAGCAAGGTGTGGTTGAAGGCTTCGGCTGGCGAATCAAGCCGGTTGAAGGCGCTCCGCCCAGACTGATTATGACCGGTACGACCGCCTGTGCTCTGGGTAAACTCAAGGCCGGCTGCAAATTCCAGACGTACTACCCTATCACCCCGGCATCCGACGAAAGCGTCTTCCTCGAAGGTCAGTCCAAGTACGGCATTAACGTTGTTCAGACCGAAGATGAAATTGCTGCGATGTGTATGGCCGTCGGTGGTGGTCTGACGGGTGTTCGTTCTTCCACCTCTACTTCCGGCCCCGGTTTTGGCTTAATGGCCGAGGGTATCGGCTGGGCTGCCATCAACGAAGTGCCGGTGGTGGTCTTCAACTACCAGCGCGGTGGCCCGTCTACCGGTTTGCCGACCCGCCACGAGCAGGGCGACCTGTTGTTTACCCTCAACATCTGCCACGGCGACATCCCGCGTATCGTGCTGGCTCCCGGTGACATGACCGAAAGCTTTGAAGACGCCTTCTACGCCTTCAACTTTGCCGACCGCTACCAGACCCCCGTCTTCGTGTTGTCGGATAAATGTATCGGTAACAACACCATTACCGTCGATCCGTTCAAGGAAGATCACCTTAAGATTGACCGCGGCAAACTGGTTAGTGACGAAGAACTGGCCAAGCTCGCCGAAGACGAGAGCTACACGGGTCAGTATCCGCGCTTTGCCAATTCCGACGACCACATCTCGCCGCGCCCCGTGCCCGGCCAGAAACACGGGCTGTACTGGTGCACCGGCGACGAGCACACGGAACTGGGCCACATTACCGAAGACCCTGAAATCCGTATCTGGATGCACGACAAGCGCATGAAGAAGATGGAACTGGCGGCCAAGGAAATTCCGCAGCACATGCAGTACAAGCTGTATGGCCCTGAGGATGCCGACATTACGTTGGTTTGCTTCGGCTCGACCAAAGGCCCCATCATCGACGCCTTGCCCATCCTGCACAGCGACGGCATCTCGGTGAACATGCTCCAAATCCGGTTGATGGCCCCGTTCCCGACCGAAGCCGTGACCAACATCCTGAACAAGGCCAAGGTCAAGGTCGGTGTCGAGAAGAACTACAGCGGCCAGCTGGCCCAGGTGGTTCGCCAGCAGACCGGCATCAAGATGGATCATATGGTCCTGAAATGGACCGGCCGTCCCATCTCGGAAACCGAGATGGTGCAAGCCGTACGTGATATTTCGAAACAGAAGTCTGAAAAGGTGGTGCTGACCTATGGCGAGTAATTTAGCTGATATTACGGCCCTGAAGCCGAAAGACTATAAAACCGATGTGCACAACGACTGGTGCCCTGGTTGTGGTGACTTCGGTATCCTCAACGGGGTGCATCAGGCCCTGGCCAAACTGCAGCTCGACCCGTCCAAGGTGATGATGTATTCCGGCGTGGGCTGCTCGAGCAAAATCCCGCACTACGTCAAAACCTACGGGGTGCATACCCTGCACGGCCGTTCGCTTCCCTTCTCAACGGGGTCCAAACTGGCCAACGACGAACTGACGGTTATCGTGGCCGGTGGCGACGGTGACGGTCTGGGTATCGGTGCCGGCCACTTTGTAGGTACCGGTCGTCGCAACACCAACATGACCTACCTGATTCACAACAACGGCGTGTATGGCCTAACCAAAGGCCAGGCTAGCCCCACGTTGAAACTGGGTATGCAAACCAAGTCGCTGAAGCTGCCCAACCCCAACGAAGGGCTGAATCCGCTGGCCATGGCTATTTGTTCCGGTTACACCTTTGTGGCCCGTACCTATGCCTACGATGCCAAGCACCTGTCGGCCACGATTGTTGCAGCCATTGAGCACCGTGGTACGTCCTTTGTCGACGTTCTTCAGCCGTGCCCGACCTACAACAACCTGCATACCAAGGATTGGTATGGCGAGGAAATCGATGTGGAAGGCGTCAAGATGCCCCGTACCTATTACCTTTCCGAGACCGATTACGACGGGGTGGTCAAGGACTCCACGAACCAGCAGGATGTAGAGCGCACCAAGGCCAAGGCCCTTGAGCGCGTGACCATCAGCGAGGATCGTATCCCGCTGGGTGTCTTCTACCAGGTTCAGCAAAGCACCTATATGGACCGTGTTCGTGAGAACGTAGAGCCGCTGCGGGGTACGACCAGTGCCAAGCTGCCCATCTGCGATGCCCAAGGTAACCCGGTTACGGACCTGACGGATCTGTACAAAGAGTTCCGTACCGACATCTACTAGGTCTCTCTCGCGCGTCCGATTGCCCGCTTTTTTTTAAGAAACCGGGCTTTGCCAAACAGCACTACAACAGCCCCCGGCACAGCCATCTCAATG
>JAGQHJ010000062.1 GCA_020431915.1 Cyanobacteria bacterium HKST-UBA04
GGGTTTGCCGGTCGACGGTGTTCGTGCCCATTCCGCAGTCCGGCGGGCGCTCGGTGGGAATGGACTTGATGGATGCTGCCGATACGGTGGGATCGTATCTGGTGTCGAAAAAACTGACGGGCGACCTGGCGCTGCTTGAACAGAACGCCCCGTTTCGCTTGGCCCTGCTGGGCAACCCCACCCAAAGGCAGCCGGCCGATGTGGACGTGCTGGTACTCAGTGGTGACCATTACCGCGACAGCATGCCCACCGTTGAGGAGGAAGGGGCCGAGACCCACCAGGCCAACCGCCAATGGATGGCCGATGACGCGACCGACTGGGGCCATGTGGGGGTGATGCCCGTGCTTCAGTATGGCGCGGATACGAACGCCCCGATAATGGGACTTGAAGTGACCGAGCTGGACGAGGCTCCGCCACTGGCCGTTACACCGGCAGGGACGGATCGCCAGCCGGATCCTCAGGCCCCGATGGCCTGACATGGATTACGTTTACTAGGCCGTGGGTTTACTAGGCCGTGCGTTGGCTTTTGGGATCCAGCACGTCGCGCAGTTTGTCGCCGAGTACGTTGAACGAGAGAATGGTGAAAAAGATCAGCAGCCCCGGGCCCATTAGCAGCCAGGGCCGGTAGATGATGTTGCTGAGGTTCTGGGCCTCGCTGAGCATGTTGCCCCAACTGGCATCGGGTTGCTGGATGCCCAGGCCCAGGAAACTCAAGGCGCTTTCGGCCAGAAGGTATCCCGGCACGCCCAGTGTAACGGCCACAATGGCATAGGTGGCCGTCTGCGGAATGAGGTGCCGCCAGATGACCCACAGCGAACTGGCCCCCAGTGCCTCGGCCGCCTCGACGTATTCCTGTTCCTTGATGCTGAGGACCATGCCGCGAATGACCCGACTTAGACCCGCCCAGCCAATAAAGGCCAGGATGATGACAATCAGGGCAAAGCGCAGGGTGGAGTTGATGTCGGACGGCAGCAGGGCGGCCAGGGCAATGAGGAGGTAAAACTGCGGGATGCTCATGATGATTTCGGCCAGGCGCATCATCAGGTTGTCTACCCGGCCGCCAAAGTACCCCGAGGCCCCCCCGTAAACCAGGCCAATGGGGAAGACGACCAGCAGTGCCAAAAACCCGATGGTTAGCGACGGAACACTGCCAATGAGCAGGCGGCTGAAATTGTCATGGCCGTTCTGGTCGGTGCCCAGCACAAACAGGCGGCCCGGTTCGTCTACCCCGAACAGGTGGATGGTGGTGGGGATGAGGTTGAACAGCCGATAGGCCCCGCCGCTGTAAAACAGCCGAATGGGATAGTGCCGGCTGTAGTCGGGTTCGAACCCCACGTTGTACGTTTCGGCATCAAACACCCGCTTGTAGGGCACCACGTAGGGCCAGGCCGGTCGGTGATCCTTGACCACAAAAATGGGGGTGGGGGGAATGTAGGCCAGGTCGCGATCGCTGAAGTGGGCGGTGTAGGGGGCAATAAACCCGCTAAGAAGCATGACGCCGTAAATGGCCACGAGGAAGGTGGCAGCGGCCATTACCAGTTGGTCCCGTCGGCATTCCTTCCAGATGGTGCGCCACAAGGTTGCCGGTGGCGGGGTGCCGGTGGCGGGCAACGGATCGCTAACCACCGCCGTGGTGGGGGAGGGAGCAGGGCCGGTTTTTGGGGGTTCGGGTTTTGCCATGGGGTGGGGGGTGTCTTTCGGTTCCTATGCCAGTTCGATTCGGGGGTCGACCACCTTAAGCAGGATGTCGCCAAGCAGGTTGCCCAGCAACAGCATGGTGGCCCCTAGCAGCATGACGCTCATTACCATGTTCGTGTCCGTCTGCCGGGCGGCTTCGAGGGCCAACTGCCCGATGCCGGGGTATTGCAGCACCATCTCTACAATGGCCGACCCGCTCAGCAGGGTGCCGAACTCGAAGCCGAACATGGTAACCAGCGGGTTGATGGCCGTGCGCACGGCATGCTTGTAGATGACCTTGTGCTCCGGTAATCCCTTGGCCCGTGCCACGCGTACGTATTCGGCTTCGAGCACGTCGAGCAGGTTGCCGCGCATTTGCCGCTGCAGCCCGGCAATGCCCCCGATGGACAATACCGTGACGGGCAGCACGAGGTGATGGGCCAGGTCGAACAGTTTTTCCAGAAAGTTCATCTCCTCGAAGTTGACGCTGGTTAATCCGCCATAGGGGGCAATACCGGTTTTAACCGCCACAAACCCCAGCAGCAGGGCAATGACGAACGAAGGGGCCGCCATGCCGGTTGACGAGAATATGGTCAGCAGGGTATCGAGCCGGGTGCGCCAGTTCAGGGCTGCGTAAATACCCAGGGGAATGGCAATCAGCCAGATGACGGCAATGGTGACCAGGTTTAGCAAAATGGTGTTGGGCAGGCGCTGGGCCAGAATGTGGGCCACGGATTCGCCCGAGAAGTTGAGACCCAGGTTGGGAGTAAAAAACTGGTTGAGGTGCCCTTGGACCAGGGCCTTTGGGTTGAACTGGAGCAGGTTTTTGAGCCATAGCCAGTACTGGATGGGGGCGGGTTTGTCCAGGCCGCGCCGGGCCCGTTCCTGCTCAAGGGCCGCCTTGCTGATGGCCGGGTTTAGCCGCAGCTCGGCCAGCGGGTCGATGGGGTTGATGTTGAAGCCCTCGAAAAGCTGCACGGCCTGGCCGCCCCATTGAACCGACAAGGGGGGCAGATGAACCTCCAGACGCATGATGGCAAAGGAGATCATCGACACAATCAGCAGGGTGGGTATGGCGATGAGCACCCGCTTTAGAATGTACTGATAAATGGGCATGGTGCCTTTATTGTATAGCCGCCTCCTTCCAGATGGAAGTCGTTAAGGTGCTATACAAATAGAGACACGCGATACGAGGCAGTGGGGGCGAGTGTGACGCGGTAGCAGGCTTGAAGCGGGGGCCGGTTTTTTGGATGATAGACCCCTCTGCCGGGGACTGGCGTGGCCCATCTAATCAGTAACGGTGGTTTCTGGGTAAGGCAAGAGAAGCAAAAACGAACCTGTTGGTGGTAGTTAATTGTACAAGGAGCTTTGTAGCGGCCATGGCGGCAACAAAAACCAAAATCACGATAGAGACGATGTACTGGTTACCGTATTGCACCACCTGTCAAAAGGCCAAGGCCTACTTGGAGGCTGCCGGGGCCAAGGTGGCGGCTACCGTTGACGTGAAAACGGAACCGGTTTCGATGGCGACCCTTAAGAAGCTGGCCAAGGGGGTGGGTGGCGTAGAGGCGTTGTTCAGCAAACGGGCCATCAAGTACCGTTCACTGGGTTTGCACGAGCAAACCCTTTCCGAGCAGGCCATGCTCGACTGGATGCATCAGGAGTACACGTTCATCAAGCGGCCGGTTATCGTGACAACCGATGGCCGGACGTTGGCCGGGTTCAGCAAGAAACAGTACGATGCCTTGCTTAGCGGCTAGGCTTACCTAGGCGACCCTAGGCTTACCTGGTCTAGGCGAGGTATTCCTTCTTGACGTCGGCGATTTCTTTTTGGATATCGGCGTAGTCTTTGGAACCCTTGTCCAGGCCCTTGAGGTCCTGCTCAAGCTTCCAGATGTAATCCTCGGCTTCCAGTTTGACACCTTTGGCCTTGATGGTCTCGGCTTTTTTCAGGTCGGCGGCCGTACCGCTGTCGAGCAACTTGTTGTACTCGGCCAGCAGGGTCTCGATTTCCTTGGCGTGCGGGGCCACCAGTTCTTTTTTGTCGGTGGTGGTTACAGCAGGCTTGGCATCAGCGGCTTTGACCGGTTTGTCTTCCAGGCCTTTTACGGCTACCGGCACGGGCGGCTTGGGAGGCATTGGTTTAACGTCGGCCGGTTTTTTCTGGTTCATGTTGGTCATCAGCGACACCATCATGAACATCATCATCATCATCGGCATCATCATCATCATGTCGTTGCCCGATGAGGCAGGCGCGGCGGTACTGGTTGGCGTGGAGCGATTTCCCAGCCCCGGCATGCCGGGGATATTGGGCATGGCCGTGCTGGCGGGCGATGGTGCAAGCAAGGCGGCGTTAATCGACGGGTCGGGCAACAACATGGAAGCCAGGCTATTGCTAGCCGAGGCGCCGGTGCTCAGGCCGGGCAGGCCACCAAGGCCAGGTAGGCTACCGAGGCCGGGCAGGCTGCTGGTGCCGGTACCAAACGGGGCAGAAGTCGTGGCGGCACCGGGCATGGCGCGTCCCGACAGGGATTGCAGTGGGTTGGATAAACCTAAATTGGACAGAGGCGAAGGCGAAAACATGGGTCTCTCATCAAACTCCCTAGATCATTGTTAACTGTATGAATAAAAAAACAAATTATAAATTTTGTGTTAATTCGCCCCCTGTATCGTTACAGCCTGCAATAGAGTATATCTGAAGGATTTTGAGTGGATGCCTACTCGTCGCTATCGGAGGGTTGCCATTCGGTTTGCCCCCACCGGTCGGCGTCATCCACCGGTGCCTCGTCGGCTACGGCCAGCATGCCGCCGCTAGTCTCCCCGGTGTGGATCCGTTGAGGGGAAATACCCAGTTCGGCCTGGAGCGTGGGGTGCTTGGCCAGCGGGCGGTCTGCTTCATAGGTCCGGTTGGCTGCAATGTCTCCCTGGCTGGCAGGTCGGTCAAAGGTAAAGGCAAAATCACCAATGGCACCCCCCTGCAGTTTGAGGGCAGGGTTTGCCTGGGTTACGGTAAACACCCGGCCCGGAACCTCGATGGTGCCCCCGTCATGCTCAAGCCGGCTAACCGCAGCTTCGCGTTCTTGGGCGCTGCTGCCCCGGAAACAGTCGGGCAGGGAGCGGTAGGGTAAAAATACGTCCGAGCCAACCCCAAGGCGGTGGGCTGTTTTTAAGGGCACGCCCAGCACTACGTCACGGGGGGTAATTCGTCCAAACCCAACCGATGCCGTATACATAAGCCGTTAGGGGGTTGGGCCGGTTGTCGGCAGGACCGGCGGCTGGTACGGATGCTCGGTCAGGAAGTTGGTGGAGATGTTGCCGTCGACAAAATCGGGTTGCTCAAGCAGCCACTGGTGGAAACCGATGGTTGTGTCGATACCGGTAATGCCGTACTCGGCCAGGGCGCGCTTGGTGCGCTCGATGGCTTCCTGGCGGTTGGCGCCCCAGACCACGAGTTTGCCAACCAGCGAATCGTAGAACGGGGGAATGGTGTAGCCGGGGTAGGCATGGCTGTCAATGCGCACGCCGGGGCCGCCGGGGGCAATGTAGCCTTCGATGGTGCCGGGGCTGGGCCGGAAGTCCAGGTCGGGGTTCTCGGCATTAATGCGGCATTCGATGGCATGGCCCGTCAGCTTGATGTCGTCCTGGGTAAAGCTGAGGGGATGGCCGGCCGCCACCTTGATTTGTTCCTTGACCAGGTCGATGCCGCTGATCATTTCCGACACGGTGTGCTCAACCTGAATCCGGGTGTTCATTTCCATGAAGTAGAAGTTGTGGTCGCCGTCGCACAGCAGTTCAATGGTACCGGCACCGGTATAGCCGATTTTTCGGATGGCCTTGAGTACCACGCTGCCCATTTTTTCGCGGGTTTCGTCGGTCATGACGATCGACGGGGCTTCTTCAAGCAGCTTTTGGTGGCGGCGTTGCACGGAGCATTCCCGTTCGCCGATGTGCACCACATTGCCGTGTTCGTCGGCAAGAACCTGAAACTCGATGTGGCGCGGGTTTTCCAGGTATTTTTCCAGATACACGCCGTCGTTGCTGAAAGCGGCCTGGGCCTCGGTACGGGCCATTTCCAACTGGCTTTCCAGCTCGGACTCGCTGCGGACCACGCGCATACCCTTGCCGCCGCCGCCGGCCGTTGCCTTGATGATGACAGGGAATCCGGTCAGCTTGGCCCACTGCTTGATCAGCTCGATATCGGATACCGTGCCGTCGGTTCCCTTGATAACCGGCACGCCCAGGGCGTCCATGGTTTTTTTGGCGGTGGCCTTGTCGCCCATTTTTTCAATAATTTCGGCGCTGGGGCCAATAAACTTGATGTGGTGCTCTTCGCAGATCCGGGCAAAGTCAGGGTTTTCGGCCAAGAAGCCGTAGCCGGGGTGAATGGCATCGACCTTGGCCATCACGGCAATGCTCATGACCTTGGGGATGTTCAGGTAGCTTTTGGCGGCCGGCGCTTCGCCAATGCAATAGGCTTCGTCGGCAAACTGCACATGCAGGCTGTCTTCGTCGGCCTGTGAGTAGATGGCTACGGTCTTAATCCCAAGCTCCTGGCAGGCGCGCAGTACGCGCAGGGCAATTTCACCGCGGTTGGCTATCAATACCTTGTTAAACATCGGCCGCCACTTCTCCTAGATTCGTTGTTGCCATAAGGGGCTATTATACACAATGCCCCCCGACCACCGCATGGGGAAGCGAGGGGATTGTAAACTTGGGCTTTTTAGGCCTTTTAGGTTTCGATGTCGAAAAGCACCTGGCCCACTTCGACGGGCTGGCCGTTATCGGCATAAATCTTCTTAATGGTGCCGCTTACGTCGCTTTCCAGCTCGTTCATCAGTTTCATGGCCTCGATAATGCACAGGGGATGCCCCTGGCTGACCCGCTGGCCTTCCTCGACAAAGGCGTCGGCATTGGGCGAGGGGGAGCGGTAGAACGTGCCCACCATCGGCGAGGTAACCTGGTAGTAGGGAGAACTGGCAGCCTCGGCTTTTGAGGATTTGGCTTCGTCCTTGCTGCCGGCGGCAGAATCGGCTTGTGCCGAGCCGTCTTCAGACAGGCCTGCAGCCGATGCCATGGCGGGAAACGCGGGGGTAAACGTGGCCACGGTTTGGGCTGCCGAGCCCAGGGCGGTTTTAATGGCCACCTTCTTGTCGTCGCTTTGTACTTCAAGCTCGGCCAGGTCGTGGCGGTTGGCCAGTTCAATCAGGGATTCGATGTATTCGATGTTGATTTTGATGGTCATGGCATGGGCTCTCTAAGGCAGGTGTTCTCTAGTTTTTGGCTAGACACGGTCGAGGTATTCGTTGGTACGGGTATCCACGCGAATAACGGTACCGTTTTCCACGAAGAAGGGGACGTTGACCACGGCACCGGTTTCGAGGGTGGCCGGCTTGGTGCCGCCCGATGCCGTGTTGCCCTTCTCGGAAGGCGGGGTGTCGACCACGGCCAGCTCCACGTGGGGGGGCAGGTCAATACCGATAATGCGTTCCCCGTGCTTGAGGACAAACACGTTGGCGTTTTCCTTCAGGTATTTGGTTGTGTCGTTGCCAATCTGGGCTTTGGTCAACGTAATCTGGTCGTAGGTTTCCGTGTCCATAAGCGTGTAGTCATCGCCATTGGCGTATAAAAACTGCATTTCCCGCTTGTCCAGAATGGCCTGCTCCACCTTTTCGCCGGCACGGAAGGTTTTTTCCATGCTGTTGCCCGTCTCCACGTTCTTGAGCTTGGTGCGCACAAAGGCCGACCCCTTGCCGGGTTTGACGTGTAAAAACTCAACCACCTGGTAAATAACGCCATCGAGAATGATGGACATGCCGGTTTTGAAGTCGTTGCTGGTAATCATAGGTGTTCTGCTCTTGCTCGTCTCAACACTTGACGGTGATGCCGTATGGGATGAAGATAACGGGGAGGCCCATGACCTGGTGGCCCCCTAAATCGGGATGCCCCAAGGACCCGTCGCCGGACTCGATAAACCACCCGGTAATTAATGATGCTCGAAATTTCACGTCAACGCAAGTGCTCTGTTTTGTGTCCGTCCTTGCCCGATCTCGATGCCCTGTTGGCTGATTGGGTACCCTTGCTGTGCCGTGGCGATGCTGTTGCCCTGACCGGGCCTTTGGGTGCCGGTAAAACCACTTTGGTTCAGCGGTTGGCACAAGCGCTGGGTGTACCCGCCGCCGCTAGCACCGTAACCAGCCCGACCTTTGCGTTGATGAACGACTACCAGACCCAGAGCGGGCTGGGCATTGTTCACGTCGACCTGTACCGCCTCGATGACGGGACGGGCCAGATACCCGAATCGGAGCCGGTTCTGATGGAGCTTGAGGAGATTATCGCGGCCCGGCAGCACCTGGTGCTTGTGGAATGGGCCGACCTGGCCCCGGCTGCCTGGCAAGGGTATTGGCAGTGGTACGTCCAACTGGACTATGGCAACGATGGTGACGATAACGTCAGTGATGGCAGTGATGGCAGTGATGGCAGTGATGGTAAAGACCCCTCCGAGGTTCGGCAGGTGACCCTGCTTTGCCAAAAAGAGGGGCCCCGGCCATGACGAAACCGCTAACCCTGGCCCTGGACACGACGATGGCCCGCTTGCAGGTGGGGTTGTATACCCAGGCGGGGGAGTCCTTGGGCTGCATTAACCAAACCGATGCCCGCCAGCGTCACCACTCTGCGGTGCTGTTGCCGCGCCTGGCCGAAATGATGGCCCAGCATGCAGTTGCCCCCGACCAGGTTGGCCGGGTGCTGGTGAACGTGGGGCCCGGCAGTTTTACGGGTATTCGCACAGGCCTGACGATGGTGCGCATCTGGGCCCAGGTCGTCCCCGAGGTGGTTTGTATTCCGTTCAATACCTTCGAGCTGCTCGCCGCAGCCCCGCCCTATCGAGGGTTAAATGTCACGGTACTGCTTAATGCGTATCGGCAGCAACATATGGTGGCCCGGTTGTGTGTGGCGAAAACCGGTCAGGTGGTTTGGCATCAGGCTCCCCTTATTGAACCCAACGCGGGGTTGGACTGGGCGCGTTGGGCAGGCGACGTGTGTCTGGTGGAAGACAGCCTGGTGGGGGTATTACCCACGTGGGCTGATATGCCTGGTGTCAAAGTGGTTACGGTGGATGAAGCAGCCGTGTTTACCCCGGCCGTGATGATGGCGTTGTACCAGGCGGGTCATGGGCAGGTGGTGCCCTGGGCGCAGTTGCTGCCCAACTATGTTCAGCAGCCCCACATTACGCAACCGGTTGCAAAAACACGGGCGGGTAAATCTTAAACCTTGTTAAAGCCAGGCAATTCGGCCAATTGTCTGTTTTTATTTAAATAATAGTATTATTCGATTTTTTGGAATGTGTACGATTCAATTATGACCTCCCCCCAACCGACGGATGTGTCGGCCTGGTTGTCTGTGTCGCAGTCGGTGCAGGCCACATCCGGTGATCCTCTTGTCATTAACCCCGCGCAATACCAGCGGCAGTTAAAAACCGCCCGGTTGTTGCGGGTGTCTGCCCGGCACCGAAAACGGGTTGCTGCCGATCATACCCTGTGGCAGCTGGCCACGACGATTTCCAAAATAATGTCCCAAACGATTTTGGACATGCTTGGTGTCGTCAAGAGCGTCGGCCGCTAGTCGGGGAACAAACAAGAGACCACGACCGGGTGGCGGTAATGAAGGCGTGCTAAAACCCTGGTGCCGATTTTTTTTGATAGGGTTTGGGGCGGTAAACCTTAAAAAAAACCGGCTGTTTTAAACTGCCCTAAATTTATCGGTCATGATGCCAATATCTAAAGAGGGAAGCCTTTTGTAGCTCGTGTAGGTTTGTTCGGTTCACCCGTCGTGAAACGGATACCTTGGCACGCCTAGAGGGTACCGGTCCCGTCCCAAGTTGCCCCAGACAACGGGGGCGGGCAAGAGGGATCGGGTTGCCCCGGCCACCATGCCACCATGCGATCAGAGGGTCTAAAGAACGTTAAAGCGCGTTAAAGAACAAGACGATGCCGGAGTGAAGTTGTATGTATCGGGTAAGCAGTCCTGCCCAGTGGTTGTTGAATAAACTGTCGTCCAGTGGTCGGTCGGTGCCGACGGCCGGGGTTAAAACCGACAAGGTCGATAAAGCTGATAAAGCCGGTCAAACCGGTCAAACCCAACGTCCGGCAGACGCCGATACGTCGCGTTACAAAACGCCTGCCGGTGGCATGAACACGGGGTTCATCTCCGGGTTTAACCGAGACGGCAGCCTTCGTCAGAAACCGGACATGAGCCAATCCACCTACGAGATAAATGACGGCAACCAAGCCGACCGCCAAGAAAGCTCCCGCCCGAAGTCGACCGAAAAAGGACCGGGTGGGGGTGGTCATAGCCCCCGGGGGCCTGGTGCCTCAACGTTGCCATGGGGGCCGCCAGCATTGAACCCGTTGCGTCACGGGCCTGCCAATCCTGCCAATAGTGCGTCGGCCAACCCGTTTTTAAGCAAGTGATAAAGGGGGAACCTGCCACGGTCGTTAAAGGCGCCAGGTTCCAAACCAAGCGCGAGGATAACAAACCACCTGTTTCAGAATGACCCATAACCTGTTAACTTGTTTCACCCAAACACAAGCATATACCGCCAAATTGTGTTGACCACCGTTTGCCCCCAGGCAAAGGGTGGTTATTCTTTTTTAGCCTATTAAAACAATTGTTTTGGGTGCCAAAAAAAAACTCTTGCTGAGGGGGCTAGCAAGAGATAACGGATAGAGAGAGAGAGAGAGGCAGTATGAGAGTAAACAGGGTAATTTGAGGTTTAAAGCGTAAAGGTTGTTTTGCGGGGTTGGCCTGGAAACCTTGGTATGAAAGGCTTTTCCAGTGCCCTGTTTGTGCCTATATAAAGCACCCTGAAGCATGGCGATTGCCAGTGGTGCTTCCGTTTGGTTACATTACTTTACCAAATGCATGTATTGGCGGCGGCAGGGTTTAACAATTGGCCTGGTTTTTGGTAAGCTGGGGTCTCGAAGTGGGCTATGGAGATGTTTTTATACATGCTCATCACCGGCCAAATGCGGCCTGGCGATACAATTCCCGATGGGGTGTGGTCTCATCGCATGGGCCTCTATGGCCAAGTGGCGGCCGCCCGGCTTAGGCAGGCGCGGCAATTGCAACTGGTTAATGAAACCACGGCCGAATCCATTCGCTTTGCCCCCGAAGATTGTTTGACGCCAGCAACGGCGGTTGACGAAGACAGCGGCCCCGACGGCCTGCCCCAGGCCTATTCGGACAACCTGTTTGGCTTTGCCCAGGTTACCATTAATGCCCTGACCCAGGCCCTGGGTGGGCAAAGCCGAAACTACCTTACCAAGACCGAGTTTCCCGCTTTGCTGGACATCCCTTCTTCGCAAGCCGAATTTGTGTCGGCCAAGCTGGCCGCCTTTGATCGTATGGGGCTGGCCCCTGCCGACACCGATGAACTGCAGGGTGCCCTGGCCGGGGTGTACACACAAATGCGTACCTTGGCCGACCAACTGTTTGACGTGCTGGATCAGCCGATCAGCGCTGCAGACGCTCCGAAAAACGGGGCAGCGGATAGTGCGGTGGATGGCAAGCTGTTTCCTGGCGAGCTGGCCCAATGGATCCGGTTTCAGGATGCCGTGGGGGAGGTGGCCGATACCTTTGAGCCGGGGTGGCGTTATCGGGTAGGCCTTTCGGGGCAAACTGGAGAGGCTGCGGCCTGGGAAGAAACGGTTCAGGATGAAGCGGAGCGGGCCTTGCACCAGACCGTGGCCACCGATGGCATGATTAGCCAGCGCGAGCAGGATTTGACCAGTGCCCTGATTTATCAGTTGGCAGAAGCAGACGCGGCGGTGCCCCGCAAATTAAAGGCCGACCTGCAGCAGTTGTTTTCGCCCATTACCCGACAGGTGTTGCCCCAGCGCTATACCCAACGTGTCAAAACATTTGGGAGGCCTTCGGCGGTATGATTATTACGGGTGACGTGTGCAAGGGATACCCGAATCCGGGCGTGCTGCTGGACAACTACGGCAGCTATGGCGAGGTGGCCGGTCGTCGCTTTGCCAATACGGTTGAATCGGACGAGCCGCCAGAGGTGATTACCACGCGGTTTGTACCGGATACCGTCGAGTTGGGCACACAGACGGCGGCACAAACCACGCCGGACTACGTGGCCCATTGCTACGGCTATGCCCGTGGGATGATTAACCGCTTTACCTGGCACCGCGACGACCCACGCGATTACTTGGAGCAGTCGGACTTCTACCATATGGAAGGGGCCGCCGACGGGTTGGACACCTACAAGCAAGTGCTGCGGGGCTTGGGGGCTGTTGAGGATGACGCGATTTTGGGGGCGTCGTATTTCAAGGCCCAGCAGCGGGCCG
This sequence comes from Cyanobacteria bacterium HKST-UBA04, assembly GCA_020431915.1. Lineage (GTDB taxonomy): Bacteria > Cyanobacteriota > Vampirovibrionia > Vampirovibrionales > JAGQHJ01 > JAGQHJ01. Next base: position 12,033 of record JAGQHJ010000062.1, read on the forward strand.
AGGCCTTGTTTGAGGCGCTCGATATTGGGGGAGGCGAGGAGCCTGGCGGCGGGGCCCATGACGGCATGGTCAGTTTCCGAGAGCTGGCCAGGCTGGTTCGTTTTATTGACGGGGCAAAGCAGTATGCCGTGGCGGCCGGGGCCGACGAAGCGGAATTGGATATGATGGCCGAACTGGAAGCGGCTGATGAGTGGGATGGCGGGGTGATGGAAACGCTGGCTGCCGACGAGCCGGTAGCGGCCCATCAGACCTTGGCCCTCGACGGGGTGTTGACGCACCGGGAGCGTAGCCTGACGGATTATCTGTTTGCAAGGGCGTTGGATGAAGACGGCATTTCGTTTTCGGAGCTGTTTGCCCCCATCGATGACTTGCAGTTGGCCGACCGTCAAACGTCAGGGGAGTTGGCCACCGTTGATCATTAATGGCGCAGTTCCGATTCAAGGCGGTTTGCCTTTTTCACTACCGGCCACCGAGCCGGGGCAGTACGGGTTTCGATCGGCGGCCAAGTTGTACCAGTACCAAACCGAGCATCCGCGTCAGTGTCAGCCGTTTTCCGTGTCGGTGGCCGACCCGGATCAGGTCGACTTGTCGACACTGGGTCAAGCCGTTGAGGGGGGGCAGTTGCCGACAGCCTATGCGCGCGATTTAATTGGCTATGCACGTGGCACCATTCAAGCCTTGGCCCAACAACGCGGCGAAGAACGGGATTATTTGCTGCCCAAGGATTTACACCGGCAGTTCGGTGTGACATGTACCGGCGCGGAGTTTGTGGCCCGAAACCATGCGCAGGGCCAAGCCGATTTGGACGACGAGGGGTTGCTGGCCGTGTATGACGATTTGGTGGGAACGGCCGATGCGGTGTTTGGGGTGTTGGATGTCAATGCGGATGGTCGGTTGTCGCCGCAGGAGTACAGCAACCTGGTGCTGTTTCAGGAGGGTGTTGGGTACTGGGCCCATACCTTTGACGAGGCGATTTACAGCCCCGAGCGCCTGCTGGACATAGCCTGCCAGTACGAGGCCACCAAGCCGTTGCCCCCTCGGTGGGAGCAGCTGGAGTCGGGGGCCCACACGGCCATGGACCTGGATGGGGTGGTGTCGTTTCGTGAACAAGGCCTGGCCAATGCGGTGCTGTCGTTTACCTATATGCTTGAGACGGTGGATGAGCCGGACGAGGATGAGGATGAGGGTGAGGACGGGCCGACGTTTGATACCGGGTCGGGGTGGACGGATGCCGATGACGACATGACAGACGGCATATCACATCCTGAAGCACGCCCTGAAGTACAAGATGAAGCACAAGATGAAGTACAAGGGGCTGCTAACATTGCCGAGTTGTTCGAGCCGGTGCTGGCCTTGGGCTTGGCCCAATGCAACCTGAAGGGGGAGCCGCAAGATGCTGATTGATGGGGTGGTGGGCCCCGGAAAACCCTTGCCGGACGGGGTGGTGTATGACAATTACGGCGGGTATGGCGAAACCGCCGGCCGCCGGTGCTACCGGCACGTGAACGAGGAGCAGACCATGCCACCGTTTTCGGTTCGCTTTGTGCCGCAGGATACGGTGAGTTTTAAGCAGCAGCGCCGAAAGCTGGCTCAGGGCGATCTGTCGCCAGAGTACATTCGCGAACTGTTTGGGTTTGCCCGGGGACAAATTGCGGCGCTGCTGGCGAGTAAAGGCATGGCGGTGGGGGCGCCTACCCACTTGACCCTCAGCCGCCGCGACTTTCTGGAATTTTTTGGCATGGACGCTGATCAGGTTCACGACCGGTTTATGCGCGAAGGGCTGGGGCCTGCACCGGCACATGGCGATGACCATGACGATGCGTGTGAAATGGGCCACTCCGGCAAGCGGGCGGATGAGCCCGACCCTGAAGTGGATCCCAGACCCATGTGGCCTGCGCCGGACGATGACGCGGGGATGGATGAGCAGGTATCGGCAATCGCCGATACCCTCAGCGAGCTGTTTGATGTGCTGGATGACAACCAGGATGATGAGCTTAGCGTACCGGAATATGCCCAGTGGTTTTTGTACAACGAC
>JAGQHJ010000063.1 GCA_020431915.1 Cyanobacteria bacterium HKST-UBA04
GGGCTGGTGGGGTTAGGCCGAAGGCCGTTTGTTGATGATTTTTTAGGGTCTTGGCATCCTGCCGGTCTATCACCTCTTTAAAGGCTGTTTTGCCGGTACGGTAGGTGGTCAGGTAGTTCCGAAGGAAGGGCAGTGCAACCAGGGCTGTGGCCACCGGGCCCATAATGCCGAAGGTGCGTGCCATGTTCAACCAGCCCTGCTTGTTGGCCAGCAATGGGCTTTTGGCAAGCTTGGGCAGCAGGTGGTTAAACAGTTTGTTCAGGCCATAGCCCCCCCCAAAAAAGGCTGCGGCAGAGCCTAGCTCAAACAGGCCTTTGTCCACCAACTCGTCCTTGCTGCGCACAATCAGGGCCCTGGGTAGGTTGTCCCCGGCAATGTCGCGAAACATTACATCCTGCGTGGGGTGGCTGCGCAGGAAGGTTAGGGGGGTTCGTAAGGTGTTGGCCAAGCCGGCCACGGGACCAATGAGGGACATTTGCAAGGGGGGTTATGGGTAAGGAAACTGACAACGCTTCAACACCCCTGAAGCGGGTCATGTGTCGGGTACCCCCCTTTGGTGTAACAGGGTTGTTACATCTCCTCGATGGGATTCAACAGGCCTTGTAATTCCTTGGCCACCAGTTTTTGAACGATGTGGGCCGGTAGCACGATACGTTCGCCGTTGGACACCATGAAATAGTGCCTGGGGTTCTGGGCGGCTTTTTCCAGAAACCCCGCGGCCAAGCTTTGGCCGAAACGGGTTCTGACGCGGCGTATGTCTGTTAGTAACCGGGCTTCATCCTGAGACAATTGACCGTCCGAGGCCAGTTGCTCCAAGGCCTCGAAGTTTTCGATTCCCCGTTCCTGTAGTTGGGCAATGGTCTGCCGTATGGTTTGCATTTCGGCCGGTTCCGGGCCTTGCCATGGAGTGCGGGGCGCAGGCATTCTTGGGATGCCGTCGGGTAGATCGTCATGGTCGGTTGTATTTTCTGGCGTACCGCCTGGCGTTTGGTCGGTTGATTGGTCGAAAGCAGCCAGCATGAATGCCGACGGGTTTTGATTTTTCCGGTGCATGTAGATCAGCTGGGCCAGCATCTCGTTGCGTGAGGGCAGGTCCTTGAACAAGCCTGCCGTGATAAAGGTTTGACCGGTTTGTTTCATGTCTTCCAGCTTGGGGCCCAACAGGCTACGGACCAGATCCTGGTACTGTGCCTCGTTGCCGATAATAGCCTGCAGGTCAAACCCTTCGGCCTCGATGCCGTTGGGCATTAGTTCCGATTTGGTGACAAAGGGAATGTAGACTGCCGGATCCCGCTCGCCTTCGATACGGCGTTTTAGCTGGGAGCCGTCCATGTACAGGCTGTCCACCGCCACATCGTGGTGGGCGGTAAACGCGTGGGCGTTTTCGTCGTAGGTTAATACTGTGGTCTTCCCGTCCTTGTCGGGGTCCGAAATCAGCAACCAGAATGGGGCGGGCATGGTGGCTTCCAGCGACATGGCCGATTCCGGCAGTTGCCCCAGCTCTTGAAGCAGCGCATGCATGGCGGCGATTTGGGCCGTGCGGCGGTTGGGGGCCGGCGGACCATCGGGATCCGTGGGTGGAGCTGGCTCGGTTGGTTGGTTGGCGTCGGGCTGGCTGGTGTTGGGATCTGTGGGCTGGCTGGCGTCGGGCTGGTTGGTGCCGGGTGGTACCACCGGTGGTGGCGGGGCGACCATGATGGGGCCCATCGGGCCAAAGATAATGGTCGGGGGTCCGCTGCTCGACGGGTTAGGACCGGTTGCGTCGGCAGCCTCCGGGTCGATAATGCCTTCGGGTACCAGGCTGCCCTTGGCCTGGGCCGTGTAGTTGCCGTCACTAAACTGGTAGTGGGTGGTCGATTCCGGGTCAAAATCGCCTCGGGTTTGCAGCAGGCGCAACACGTCGCCGTCATCGTATTGGCCGTTGCCGTTGTTGTCGGCCCACATGCCCTGCAGTTGCCAGTGGGTACCGGCGGGCGTGTCGTAGGTAAACCGGAAGGCCTTGTTCGGCTGCACGCGCATGCGGCGTCTTTCCAGACCGGGTGTTGTGTTCAGGGTTTGCAATGGCCCTGATTCGCTGGGCCATCTGAACTGGCCTAAGTCAAGTTGTCCCATCCGTTGGTTGTTCCCCTGTTCACGTTCGCTAAAATGAGCAACCGGCCCGTCTTGTGTGCCATGTTGCTTATGGGTGTTGATGTCTAAAGGTATACGCTTCCCCTCGTTTTGTATAAAGGGGGACAGTCCCGCCATTGTTGACAGTTTATGACGGGACTGTAATTTGTTTTTATTTAAACCCGGTTGGTTAGGGTTGCGTGCTACCCGGCAAAGGGGCCCCCAATTGGTTGAGCTGGTGGACGGTTATGCGAAGGGCTTGTTCCACTGTTAAGTTAAGCAGGTTGCCGCTGACCATGTAAACGTAACTGCTGGGATTGGCTCTGGCTTGCGCAACCCAATTCTGGGCAGCTTCTGGGTTGTCGTGGTAAAACCTTCGGCCAGAATGGCCCACGATTCCGCTATTGCTGTTATGGCCTATACCCCCCCAATAGGCTTCAAGGTCTGATTGGCGGCTTATTTGGGTCGGCTCGTGGCTACTTATTTGATTGTACAAAGGCGCGTCGTTTGGCCCTTGGATGTCGGAAAAAGTAAGGCCATTGGGTAGATCTACGACACCGACGTCATGAAGCATGTTTTGGCCACTTTGTAACGTGATGCCGTTAGTCTGAACGGGATTTTGGAAGACCTGAGGTACAAAGACAAACTCGTTTGGGTTGTTTGCCAAACGGAAGGATCCGTCTGGGCTGGTGACGATTTGATTCAGGTCCGTGATAGCTAAGCGAATAAAGCGTCTGGCCTGCCGGTCATAGCGGTAGGCATCAATGGTGCCATTGCCGTCAGGATCGAAGGTGGGTGTGAAATTATTGGGTAATACTCTGGGAAACAAGGCTGGTTGCTCGGCTTCTCCGTTATTTAATCGATTGACCAGTAGTCGATACCGGTGTTGCAGCGTATTAATGGTGGCTTGTCTCGTTTGTGTGTCTTCGGCATTGGACGGGGCTGGTACCGACTCAACAGTGCTGGGTGGGTTGTTGGTTACTTCTGTCTCTATTACAGTGCTGGTGTGAGGATGGGTTTGGCCATGCTGGTACTGATACATGGTCATGGGGCCGGTTAAATTGCCGTTGCCATACAATACCCGGATGGTATCGCCTTGATCGTAGGTACCGTTGTTGTTGGTGTCGGCCCAGAATCCGGTTAATCGGACAGCCTGGTTGTCATACTGGCCGGTCAGGCTGAACGGCTGGTTGGGTTGCATTTGCTGCGGCTGGTTGGCATCGAAGCGAACTTGGCTAAACGGGGCCGTGGTTACGGTATTTCCCTGTTGACGGGTATGCAAAAGTGACGTGATGCTCACGCCTGGTTGGCTGGGCATATGGGATGACCTCCCCTTCTCTATTTATCCTTCGTGATGATCCTACCAGATGATTCCTCGGCATGGGCGGCTCGTCCCGATGACGGCCATTAGCAGACGCAGGGTCATCCGGCAGAAGATGGTATTGGTTCGACACGTAACACAATTAGATGATCTCTATCCAGCAGCATGAAACCTGTTTGCTCTGATTTTTTGTCAGCGGTTTGTTTTCAATTTTTACTGTATATTTTTGCCGTATACTGGTCTCATAGACGCGGATCTGTTAGCGCAGGGTGATGCGGCTGTTTGGAAATGGAAAGGGAAAGGATCTTGGGTTGTTTATGGTCAAGCGAGGGTTTCTACTGTTAATACTATTGTTAGCGTGTACCGGTGGGCCTGAGGGCTGGGCTGCCGAACCATGCCAGGCAGAGACCACCGTCGAGATGCGCGATTGCGCCGAGCAGGAACTCGACGAATTTGAAGCGACGATGGCCAAGACCTACCACACGTTGATGGGGCGGCTGGACGACAAGGGCCAGTCATTGTTGGTGCAGGCCCAACGCAGTTGGCAAACGTTTCGAAACCACCATTGCCTGGTGGAAGCCGACCCCATGCGCGATGGCTCGGCTTGGCCGCTGCTTTACACAGGTTGTCTGGCCCGGGCCACGGAAACCCGTATCGAGCAATTAAAGGAATCTCTGGAGGCCTACTCGGCCTATACCCAGACCGGGCAACCCGTTACCGACGAAGAACCAGGAGTATCTGACCCTTGATGACCCCGATGACGACTACAACCACCACAACCACCCAAACCACCACAACCATCCCCTACCAGGGCCACGATGTCGAGGCCGAGGGCTTCTGGGCCTACGACGCCACCAAGGCGAGCCCGGCCACCCCGCGGCCATGTGTGCTGGTGGGCCATGCCTGGGCGGGTCAGCTTAAAAGCGAGCATGATCATGCCCGCCGTATGGCCGAATGGGGATATGTGGGTTTTGCCTGGGATGTCTACGGCAAGGGGGTTCGCGGAGATGCCGGTGGCGATAATACTCCCCTGATTGCCCCGTTGCTGGCAGACCGGGCCTTGTTGCGATCCCGCTTGCTGGCGGCCATTGAGGCCGCCAAGGCCAACCCGCTGGTCGACGCCTCGCGCGTGGCCGTTATTGGATTTTGCTTTGGCGGGTTGTGTGCCCTTGATGTCGCCCGGGCCGTGGTGCCGGAGGTGAAGGGCGTGGTAAGTTTCCATGGGTTGTTTATGCCACCCGAGCTGGGACCGCAGCCGCCCATCACCAGCAAGGTGTTGGTGCTCCATGGGTTTGATGATCCGCTGGCACCCCCCGAGGCCATGGTTGCCCTACAGCATGAACTGACCGAGGCCCAAGCCGACTGGCAATTGCATGCCTACGGTAATACGGCTCATGCCTTTACGGCCGAGGCTGCCAACAAGCCCGAACAGGGATTGGCATACCAGCCCGATTCGGCCCGACGGGCATGGGCCACCACGCAGGCTTTTCTGCAAGACTGTTTGAGCTAGTCAGCCCAAAGTCCTTTGAATAACTAATGAATAACTAATGAATAACTAACCTAGCGGTGACTCTCTTCAAGCAAGGGCTTAACGGATGGGTGAGTTCAAATAAGGCCCCAGCGAGCGCCTATTGCAGCAGTCTTACGGATTCCTGCAGCAGCTGCTTGTTGGTGTTAATCAGTTTCTGGGCCACCTCGATTTGCAGCTTGGCAAACTGCAGGTAGTTGACCTGTTCGCGCAGGTAGACGTTGGATTTTTCAATCACCCCGCTGCGGACTTCGCCAGAGCCTTCCACCGGCATGCCGCTGTCGTTGTTGGGCAGGTAGTAATACTCTTCAACCCGGGTCATTTTGCCGGGGTTTACAAATCCCACCACGGCTACCTTGTACAAGGGCACACTGACTTTCCCTTTTTCGGCCACGCCCATCAAGGTGCCGTCGGCCTTGACCTTGAATTCCTCATACTTGCCAAAAAACTTGCCGTTGGTCGGGTCCACCCACATGTTGATTTCGGTCGTGGGCAGGTGCCCACTGCCACCCTGGCGGTGGCTGGGGTTGTTGGGCGATCCGCCGGGGTTAATCTGCGTGGCGCCGGTATTAACGATTTCGCCTTTTTCGTTGGTCAGGTAGCCTTGTACCTTGTAGCCCAACTCGTTGACCAGGGTGCCGTCCTTGTCAAACGTGAAATCGCCCAGCCGGGTATACAACAGGCTGCCGTCGGTTTTGCGCACGGCAAAATAGCCCTTGCCTTCAATCATCATGTTCGTGTCCGATCGGCCGGGGATGGCTTTGCCCTGAAAGGTCTTCCACTCGTGGCGATCTTCCATGTTGGCGCCGTTGATGAAATCGGAGAAGAAGATGTTTTTCTGGCGATACCCTGGTGTGTCCATGTTAAAGGCATTGAGCGACAGCTCGTTGAAATAGGCGGTGGCGGACAGGGCAGTATTGACTGAGGTGACGAAAGCGTCTTTCATGGGGACGGGCTCCTTGTGGGCGGAGGGGGATAAATCTGTACAGAGAGAGAGAGAGATAAGGCGCTGGTGTGCCTTAGGTATCTTGGTTTGTCTGCTGGCGTTGCCGTTGGTGTTGCCGGTGCGGGTTTTCTTCGTAGTCGCGTACCGACAACTGGGCCTGGGTAATGCCACGCGATTCGAGGCGCTCCTTGAGCTCGGCCAGGTGCTGTTTGACCTGCTGCTCGGCTGCCTTGTCGTTGGGGATGAAATCGGCGGCCACCGTGCCGTTTTTGCCCAGGCGAAGTACCAGGGCGGTGCCCTCAAAATCGAAGCGGACGGGTTTGTTGTGCTGCCACGCGTAGTCCAGGGCATTTTTCAGCGCCTGGCTGCCGGGCAGCGATCGATACGTGGTCAGCCGGTTGCCGTTTAACCCACCCTGCTGCTGTAGTTGGGCTGTCAGTGCCGGGTTGGCCTGAATCCACTGGGCAGGCGGAACATCACCCGTGGCCTGCTGCAGTGCCAAAATGTCATCGAGGCTGAGTTGATGGCCGTCTATCCACAGGCTGTCGCCGAGGTCTTTGGCAAAGCGCGAATCCAGTTGGCCGGGTGTGTTGTTGGGCAGTACCATGTTGTAGGCGTCGGTTACGCGGGCGTGGTTGGCCAGCATGGTCATGGTGTTTTCCAGCGGGGTTGTGTTTTCCGAGTGCAGCGTGTCGTTCTCGTCTCGGCTTGAACGGGCGTCGCTTGCCTCGGAGGATTTGCCCTGGCCCTGCGCATGGGTTTCGGCAACCTGGGCCACCGTTTGCTTGAAGGAGGCTGCGGTACCTTCGGCATCGGAATCGTATGGAGAATTAAACAAACTTAGGCTGCGCGACGCGCTCAAGCCGGTGGTGCCGTCGGGGCCACCTAAAAAGTCTAGGACAAATTGAAAACTGAATTTCATAAGCGGTGCACGTGTGTGTGTAAGGGGTGGGGTTACAGGTCTTCAAACTGGTGTTCTTCTTCGAGGTGTTCCTGCTGTTGCCGGAAGTAGCGTTGGCTGGCCACCTCGTCCAGTTTTTTCAGTTCCATCATTTTTTCTTCTTCGAAATGTTCTTCGCGGGCTTTTTCCTTGTGTTTTTCCAGGGCTTCGAGGTCCATGGTGGCCTTGATCAGCATTTGTTTTTCGTAGGCCAGTTGTTCCTGGCAAACGACGACCTGGTGTTCGAGCTGTTCGAGATCGTCGTTGAGTTTCTGGATAAAGATGTCGTGGCTTTCGAGCATAAACCCTGGGGAGTTGAACATGTTGTCGCGAACGGACTGGATTTCATGCTTCTTGGCGACAACGGCAGCCTCGGCTTGCTTGAGGCGCTCCATGGCCTCGCTGACGCGGCGTTCCTGTTCTTTTTTTTTGCGTTCCCGGATCTCGTAAACCTTTTGGAGCCGGTAGACAAACTGGGCCATAAGCCATCCCTGGTTTTCGTGACAAAGGATAACGGGCAACGCGTGGCAACGAGTGCGTGTGCTTGAGAGGAAGAAAAAGGAGAAAAGCAGCGTCTCGTCATAGCCATGGGTTGTGCAGTGGTGTGCAAGGGAGGGGGCTATGCAGAGCTATTGTAGTGATGTTTCGGCACAAGGCAACCACAAATTGAATTGGGGCGTTCAAGGCCACGCGTGTCATGGGGTAAAATACACCAAATGGGGGAGCTTGGCAGCCGTGTTTTGGCAACCGGTTATTGCGGCTTTTGGGTGCACCAGCTTCTGCCGTTTATTGTCACGCTGGGTTTGTCGTCTGGGGCAAAAAAATGGTCTACAGCAGACGTTACACCGGGGAATTCGTCAAAAACATAGTCGTGGCCACAAAACCAGCCACCGGGCTTTACCTTGGGATACCAGAGATTCAAGTCTTCAAGCACGTCGTTGTACTCATGGCTGCCGTCGATATAGACAAAATCCAGACTGTTGTCGCCAAAAAATGTGGCCGCCTGGGCGGATCGCATTTTTAAGGGGATAACGTAATCGAGCAGTCTCAATTGGGTTAGGTGGTTGACAAACCACTGGAAAGGGAAAATGGGCATGGACCAGAAGTCGACGGCATAAAAGGTCAGGTTTTTGCCGCTGCGTTTAATGGCTTCGGCCATACATGCCGTGGATTTACCGTAAGCGCAGCCAATTTCGAGAAATACCTGTCCGTCCTGGGCCTCGTCGACCCGTTGCTGGTAAATGTTGTCGTAGTCGCACCAGCCAGGAATGTCGTGCCAGTTGCCGATGCCCATGGTTTGCAGGCGTAGCAACAGGCTTTTATAGGCCCGTCTGGGGTTCGTGTACAAATGCTTCAGTTTGGCATCGCTTTTGTCGTAAACAAACAGCATGGAATCACCCGATAACCCGGTTTGCACAAATAACGGATAGAAGAGTAGCCCCTATTATAGCCTCATGGGCCACTGCTAAACCAACCCCGGTGTATACCTTTGGTGAAAAAAGGGGTGAAAAAAGGGTGAAAAATGATGAGCGTTGGTAAAAAGGGGGCAAGAGACGTGGTTAGGACGTGTCCAAGGTTGACTTCGAGGAGGGGGTAAAGCGGCCTGCCACAAGGGAGTTACGATCTTAGGATTGTCTTAATCTTTGAAGTAGCACAGGTTTCCGGTTGTTTGTTTATATATAAATACAAGATGTAAATGTATCGTTCGTCAGCTATCGTCAGCCATAAAGGAGAGAAAAGACGCCTGAAAACCCCTGTGCTTTGCCAAGCCAGGTGTTTATAACCGTGTCGCCAATGCCGAGAGGCCCTTTGTTGCCTTGTACGTGGCGTTTTACCGCCCTGAAAGAGGGGCGCATCAGAGAGAGAAAAAATACCAGGAAGAGAGAGCCAAAAAAGACAGAAAAGAGCCAAAAAAGAGAAAAGAGATAACTATCAGGAAGAGAAGCCCAGAACCAAGAATCTAAACCAAGAATCTAAACCCAGCCCCCCTTAACCGCCCTTCCCCATTTCCCTGTACTTGATCCTCCCCTCGTCTTATCCGTAGTCCCCTGTTCCCCCGAAAAGAAGAGAAGCGAACGCTTTCCTATTTCTGATTCCGGATTTCGTAACCCCAGATAATCCGTTGTTTGGCCCGAAACGGGCCTAACCGTTATTACCCAAGGTCGCTCTGCGGCGTTAACGACCCATGGTTTTACCGCTACCCCCTTTCATTACTTGGGTTTTGAAATCCCCGTCATTTTCCCACCCCCGCCAATCCCCGCTTTCAATCCAAACGGACCATTCATAGGAGATACCCTCTAACCAGTAACGGCATCGGTCGTCTCAGCCCATGGCTATTGCAGAGACACCGATGCTTTTCCTTTTTTAGGGGGGGGCTTGTCCTACAAGGCAGTGGAAATTCTGTCGGGTTAGGCCTACAATGGGGCCACTCCCCCCCCTGCTTTTGGCCGAACATGCAAGGAGACGATGCCCTATGAGGCTAATGGCCCTAGCCCTGTCCCATATGCCCCTTTTAGCAAGCCGCCTACGGCTTCTTTCGGTTTTGTTGATGCTGGTTTACGGCGTGTTGTTGGTGTGTGGTCCGGCCCATGCCTTTGAGTTCAACTACGATGAAGGTGAATATGGCGAAGAAGTCCAGCTGGAGGACGAAGGCCCTTCAAAAGCTGTACTGGAAAGCTCGTCGGGTGTGGATTTGGACAAATTAAACAAGGAAGAGGCAAAGCAGGCGGAATCCCTCGAGTCGTTGAAGGTGGAAGATGTGCCGGAGAACCAGCGAAAATACTACTGGTATGATTGGCGTACCAGCCTGAGACACTGCTTGACCAAGCGCGAGGCTTTTAACAAGGGCTATGGGCTTCCTGCCCGGCAGGCTCGCTGTGATGGCGGTGGCGGCAAAAAGTCTTACTAGGCCTGTTTTGGGGCCTGTTTTGGGGCCTTGGCCGGTTATACAGCGTCAAACCCTGTCAAATCCTGTCGGTAATTACGTGTTGCGTTCATTTGGGAAGGGTTATATTGGCTATCCCCGTCAGTATCATTATTCCAACCTGTAATCGGCCCCATTTCCTAGGGCTGTCGATTGAGAATTTTAAGCGCCAGACTTACCCCGACCTGGATTTGTGGATTCTGGACGATGGCGAGCAGCCCTCTTTTTCTGTCGAGACCGTGGCTGGGTTTGCCGATAACCGGATTCACTATTTCTACGAACCGGTCAAGGCCGGGCTGGCCGAGAAACAGAACCGGCTTATAGCGGCGTGCAAGGGGGAAATCATCGTGTTTTGGGATGACGATGACTATTATGCCCCCGACTACGTGACGACCATGGTTCGGTATTTAACGCACTATGATTTTGTAACCCTGAGCGGCTGGTATACATATGCTTTTGAAAGCGGGTTGTTTGGCTATTGGGATACCCATGTCGTCGAGGATCGGCATTACATGGCTAGTGGTGAGAAGCAGTTGAAGATGGTCAAAATTGATGCCTACCTGAAAAACAACTTGTGGGGATACGGGTTTTGCCATGCGTTTTATCGGCGCCTGGCCCTGGAGACCCCGATTCCCGATTGGCCGTTTGCACCCGACTATGCCTTTTTCCTGAAGATACAGGATCAGTGCCGATGTTACGCCTTTCAAGACACCCAGGGCATTTGCCTGCACTTTGTACACCGGTATAACATGTCGCGCTGTTTCCCGCAGTATCGGTTGCCAAGCCACACCTTGCCACGGTTGTTTACCCCCGAAGCCCACCCGGTGTTGCCCCGGTACTTCGAGGCCGTGCAGCAACCGATGCGGTACACCAACCACTATATTGAAGCCATGCGGCGCAAGGCACAAGCCAGCAGCCCAGTATAAGATTAAAGGCAAACCCGCGTGTGGTGCAGTACCTGGCCAAGCCGGGCCAGTACCTCGCCTGCCGCCAGGGTTTCCTGCTCGCCGCTGGCCAGGTGTTTGACGATAACCTGACCACTGTTCCGTTCCGATTCACCCAACAGCAACGCCACGCAGGCACCCAGCTTGTCGGCCTGGGCCAGCTGTTTTCCAAGGGCCTTGCGGCCGGTTGGATCCCAGTCGGCGCGAAAACCAGCTTGTCTCGTCTGGGTGACCCACTGCAGGGCCGTGGGGATATCGTCACTGACCACATACACGTCAAGGCCTTGGGGCTTTGGGGGCTCGAGCAGACTCAGCAACCGTTCCATACCCATGGCCCAGCCGGTGGCCGGCACGTCGTTGTTGCCGCCACCCAGTTGCTTAACCAGGCCATTGTACCGGCCGCCGCCACAAACCGCGCTTTGTGCCCCCAGGTTGTCTGAGGTTATCTCGAAGACGGTTTTTGTATAGTAATCCAGGCCGCGAACCAGCATCGGGTCGCGGGTGTAGGGAACGGCCATCGCATCGAGCAGCGCAAGCACCTCGGCAAAATGGGCCTGGGCATCGGGGCTGGAGAAATCGGTGCGGATGTAGGTATGGATGGGTTCTTTTTGGTACATGGCCTGGCAATCGGGGTTTTTGCAATCCAGCATTCGCAGCGGGTTGGTTTCGTAGCGGGCCTGGCAATCCGAGCAGAGGGCGCCGAGCTGATCCTTCAAGTGATCCCGCAACCCCTGGCGAAACCGGTGGCGATCCTCGGGCATGCCCATGTTGTTGATTTTCAGGGTCAGATCCTTCAGGCCCAGGGCTTGCAGCAGTTGCCATGCCAGCAGAATGCTTTCGGCATCACTGGCTGCCGTATCCACCCCAAACACCTCCAGGCCAACCTGGTGAAACTGTCGTTGCCGGCCTTGTTGGGGGCGCTCGTAGCGGAACATGGGGCCCATGTAATACAGCTTGACGGGCTTGGGCCAGCGGTCCATGCCGTGCTGGTTGTAGGCCCTCACCACCGAGGCCGTGTTCTCCGGGCGCAGTGTCATCGAGCGCTGGCCCCCGTCCTCGAAGGTATACATTTCCTTGTTAACGATGTCCGTGGTTTCTCCCACCCCGCGCTTAAACAGCTCGGTAGCCTCAAAGAGGGGGGTTCTAATTTCATGGACGTTGGCCCGTGCAAAAGAGTCGCGCATGACAGCTTCTGCCCATTGCCACAGGGCAATATCGGGTGGCAACAAATCATGGGTCCCTTTGGGGGCGCTCAGCTTGGTCATCGGATCTGCGGGGGTGGGGGGTTGTGCGCGCGCGCGTGTGTATGGGTGTGATTAATCGGTTAAGGCCGTCTGGATGTGTTGCATCAAGGTGTTGACCCCCGCGCGTCCCACATCGAGCATGGTGTCAAGGGTAGCGCGATCAAGCGGGGCATTCTCACTGGTGGTTTGAAACTCGATGACTTGGCCCTGGTTGTTCATTACCAGGTTGGCGTCCACATCGGCTGCCGAATCTTCCTCATAATCCAAGTCGAGCATGACCTGGCCGTTGACCACGCCCAGGCTGATGGCGGCAATCGGGAACTTGATGGGAATCAGCTCCAGCTCGCCGGCTTCTTTCAGCTTGGCCAGGGCGTCAAACACGGCCACATACCCACCGGTAATGCTGGCGGTTCTGGTTCCGCCATCGGCTTGGATCACATCGGCGTCAATGGTAAAGGTGCGTTCGCCGGTCAAGGTTAAATCGACGGCGGTTCTCAGGCTTCGGCCAATCAACCGCTGGATTTCCATGGTACGCCCTCCCACGCGGAAGCGTTCGCGCTGGTTGCGGGTGTGGGTTGAGCCGGGCAGCATGGAGTATTCGGCTGTCAGCCAGCCGCAATCTTCCTTGACGTGGCGCGGAGTGCGATCTTCGACAGAGCAGGTGACCAGCACCTTGGTTTCACCCACCTCAACCAGGACGGAGCCATGGGCATACCTGGAGTAGTGCCGGGTAATGGTAATGGGTCGGCAGTCTTGATTCCCCCGACCATAAGAACGGCTGTTTTGGGAGGCTTGCTTATTGTCAGCAGCCGGTGCGGTTTCTGCTTGAGTGGCTTCGGTCACACGGGGTTCCTTTATAACGGACAGATAAGGCGAGAAAAGGGGCCTGCAAAAGGGGGAGTGGTTCTACGGATTCAGGCGTGCAGGGGTCACTAAAACCCTACCTGAAACAGGCCCCAGCCACAAGAACGACCTGGCCAGCACGATGAGGTGGGACGTTTATAAAATATAACGAAATGTAACGTTCTGGGTTATTGATTCAAAGTGGTGCTGGGTCCGCCGATAAAAGACGTGAACGTGTATCAGTAATTTTGTCTATCTACAGCGGTCTATCGTGTAGTCCCGCGTATTTGATTCCAGATACTGGATTTTCAGGCTGTGCAAACAAGATAAGTGTTTAACTGTTTGTGCTCGCACGGCAACGGCGACCGCCTAATTTACCTTGAGTGATTGAGACAAGAGCAACGCGTATGTCTTCCCCTGTATCAACTGCTATGTCCGATGCAATGCGGACAGCCAGCAATGGGCTCCAGATGGCCCAGGGTCAACTTAACACGGCAGCCGTTGGGCTGGCCGAGGCGACCCTGCCCATGCAGCCAGAAACGGCCCCACAGCCCGACGCTGAATATGCCCAGCTTCAAGGCCGAACCACCACGGTGTATCCGTTGACCTCATTTTCCAGTGTGGTCAACCAGTTGATTTTTGCCCAGTCGGCCAGTGTGGCCATTATGGCCAATGCGGCCGTGGTTCGGGCAACCTACGAGTCTTCGGATGAAGTGCAGCGTATTGTCAGCCGGGCCCAAAGTACGCACCAGTATCGGCAGCAGTACGCCTAGGGACACTCTCCGTCTAGGGTGTTTCCCCTTTAATCACTGAAAACGAGTCGGGCAGCCATGGCAGGTGCCCGGCTTCAATGCGTTCGCCTGGAACCACCACGGCAATACCCGGCGGACATGGGGCATAAACCTGGGCGGCACAGCGCCCGGTTAACTGATGTTTTGGCAAGACCTCGGTGGGCTTTTGTTGGCTGTCGGCCAAGCTCAACACCTGCTCGGGCAGGTGTTGCAGATCATCGGAATAGGCTGGTGGCCCGGTAGCAGAGGGAGCGGCCTCAAAGGGATGGGTTTGGCAGGCAGCCAGGCCGGTTTTCAGCCTGTCGAAGCAGGCGTCGGTAAACGCCCCATGCAGCAGCAGCAGCACCCCCATGCCGCTTATCGCTTCATAGCGCAGGCCGTAGCACGCTTCCATGGCCTCTGCCAGTGTTTGACCCTCCACTATGCGTTGACCCGGCTGAGGTTTTA
>JAGQHJ010000064.1 GCA_020431915.1 Cyanobacteria bacterium HKST-UBA04
GTGGGCGATTGAAGGTTCCCTTCAATAAAACCCGTCCAGCTATTTAATTGCGCCGCGTAATTGCACCCTTCCGGCGCACCGCAGCGTTTGCTTTTCTTTTTGGGGTTCCCTCACGAAAAAAAGCATTCAACGCGTGGCGAAGGAAGCAACTTCCCGTTTAAATCAAATCCCCTTCATCGGCGGGTTTGTCGTCTCGCCACAGCTTCACGCACACCTTTTGGCCCTCCACGAAAAAGTGGGCCGGGTAGTCTACCGGGTCGGCGGCCCGAATCGTGTCGTACAGATCGCAAAGCGGTTGGCTGGCATCCAGCTCGGAGTGTTCGGGTTGCCGGTCGGGCACCTCGAGGCCGGGGTGCTTGTGGCCATTGAGCCGGGGCTGTGGAGTGAACTCGGCCTTGCCTACTTCCAGCAGAGCCAGGGCTTCAAGTACCACTTCGGGTTCAAAGGCCAGGGTTTTTCGGTACAGGCTTTTGCCTGTATCAAACGCCGACACGGGAAAGCGGCGCTGCAGCAGAATCGGACCGGTGTCCATGCCGGTGTCAATCTGGTGCACCGTTACACCGCTTTCGGTTTCGCCGTGGGCAATCACCCAGTTCAGGGTACGGCCGCCCCGATACTTGGGCAGCAGCGTGCCATGCACATTCAGCAGCATCAGATGCTGCTGTTCAATCAGGGTCAGAAAGCTGGCAGGAAACAGGAAGGCAAACCCCGCCGACAGGCACACGGTGCCTTCGAGCAGCGGGACGAGGCGATCCAGCTCGTCCTTGTGCTTGATTTTAACAACGGGAATCCCGTGGGCCTTGGCCAACGCGAGGGTGGGTCCCACCTTGGGCCAGCGCTCGGGGTCGGTGGTCACCACGCGCACCACGTCGTGCTTGCTGGCCAAAAGGGCTTCGAACAATTGCTGGCGCGGCCCGCTTGAGAAGTAGGTAATTTTCATCGGTGGGCGGATCCGGCGGTGGCCTCCCCTATGGGCGGGCGGGGCAAGGTGTCGGACATGTCGGGCGAGGCCAGCAGGTTGAAAGGCAACACGTACCAGTAGGGGTAGGCGTCAATCAGGGTTTGCGGGGTCTGGGTTTTCAGGGTTCGGGCATGGCCGGGGTGCAGCGAGGTCCAGTAAAAATACCGCGACTCGTTCGTGTTCCACTTCTTCTTGAACTGGTAGACCCCGGTCTGGCTCAGCCAGGTGCCGCCCCAGTTAAAGCGGGTCATGCCGCGCATGCCAGCGTCTTTCAGGGCGGCGTATAAAATGGCGGCCATCGGCTGGCTGTTGCGGGCGTCGGGCAGGGTTACCGGCACAAAGTACTCCATGGTGCGGTGCCAGTAAAACACCAGCAGGGCGGCCACCCGCTGGCCGTCTTGCCGGGCCACGTAAATGTTGTAGTGGGTGTGGGGTTCAAACCAGCGTGTCAGGCCGTCAAAAAACGCAGCGGGTTTTACGGTGCCCCCCTGATCGGCCATGGTGGTGGTATGGGTGTGGCGCAAAAACGCCAGGGCCTCGGCACTGTTGTCCACGGCAACGGTTACGCCGCTTTTAAAGGCCTTGCGCACGTTGCGCCGGGCCGTGTCGCCCAGTTTCTCGGCAAAGCGATCCACGTCCATGTGGGCCCAAACGTTGCCGTCCCCCCAGTCCGTCAGGTCAATGAACTGGGCAATACGTTCGTCCGTGGCGTCTATGGGCAGGGTATCGCGCAGGGGGGCCAGATCGAGGGGGCAGAACGGGTTGGTAATCATCGTGGCGGCTACCGGTTCAATGGTGTCGAGGGTGTCGTGCCAGGCGCCGGCCAGCACACGGGCGGTGTCCATGTCATCGGTCAGCAGGCCGCCGTGGCTGCCGAAAAAGGGCAGGGCATTAATCACCTTGCCCAGGGGTCCGTCGCACACCATCAGCGGCAGGCAGCCGGTTATCGTGTTGCCCCGTTCGGCCACCAGCACCTGCAGTTGGGCCGATGCCTCGAACAGGTCGGCGAGCATCGCCAGGTAGGGCGGGGCGTAGTAAAGCAGGCCGCTATCGTTGGCCAGGCCGGCCAAAAAGGTTTCGTAGCGGTGCCGGATGGCGGGTTGCATCAGGCTGTCGAGCGTCATGCTCGTGACGGTCAGGGTGGCGGCGGTGGCGTCTACTGTGGGGTTAGCGGCAGGCATACACCAGGCCCTCCCCGTTGGCGGCCGGTTCCGTGTAGGTGCCGGCATGGCTGGGCTTCAGGCTGGGCAGAAAGTGGTGGCACCAGTACTCGAAGTTCAGCAGGCTCCATATCAGCAGCCGTCGGTTTTGCCGGCCTTCCAGGTGATCGTTGATCAGCGACCGGACGGTTTTGTAATCCAGGAAGTGGTACAGGCTGGCCGATTCATCGAGCAGCACGCGCCGCACGTAGTCGATGCTGTCGCCCTTGAACCAGCTGGCGTCGGGGGCGCTAAAGCCCTGCTTGTTCCACTCGGTCACTTCCTTGGGAATGTAGCGGCTCATGGCCTTGCGCAACAGCAGCTTGCCATCCTTGGTCTGGCGGTGGTGCTTGCTGATGGCCTCGTTTTCGTTGAGCACGCCAATGTTGTCAAGGTGGGCCAGTTTGTAGCGCACGGGCAGGCGGCAGGCAAAATCCACCAGGTCGTTGTCCAGAAAAGGCACGCGGCTTTCCAGGCCGCAGGCCATGCTCAGCTTGTCTTCCACCATCAGCAGGCCGTGCAGGAAGGTCTTGGCCTCGAAGTACAGCGACTGGTTCACGTAGGCCTCGGGCGAATCGAGCGAGGCGACGGGCTGGTTGAACACCGACCGAAAAATCTCGACGAGGTCCACGTCGCGCACGTCGTTCCAGATGGGGGCAAAAAGCTTGGGCAGCATGTCGACAGGGACCATGCGCTGCCAGAAGGCAAAGTACTTGGTAATGTAGTGGTTAAAGTCGTCGTTGACGACGGCCCGGTAGTAGCGCCAGGGGTAGCCGCCAAACAGTTCGTCGCCGCCGGCCCCCGACAGCACCACCTTGCAGAAGCGGCTGGCCAGTTGGGCGGCATAAAAGTTGGGGTAGCTTTGGCCCACCCTCGGCTCTTCCAGGTGCCAAATCATGTGGGGCAAAATGCGTTCCATGTCCCCGGCCTTCAGTACCATCTCGTACTGCTCGGTCTGAAAGTGGTAGCTCATCCACTCGGCTTTTTCCCGTTCGTCAAAGGTCAGCTCGACGCCCGAGGCCGAGTGCATGTCGAAGCCCACGGTAAAGGTTTTCATCTGCGGCAGTTGTCGGGCGGCCAGTGCCGTAATCGACCCGGAGTCCATCCCGCCGCTCAGGTAGCTGCCCAGCTCCACGTCGCTCATCAGTTGGCGGTCAACGGCCTGCTGAAACAGCCGGTCCAACTCCTCCAGGGCTTCGGCTTCCGAGGCAAAGGGCAGTTCTTCCTCAAAGGCGAAGTCCCAGTAGCGGTTAATGGTAAAGGGGGCATCGGTGTCCATGCTCAGGGTGGTGTAGCAGCCGGCTGGCAGCATCATCACGCCCTCAAACAGGCTTTGCGGGTTAAACAGGTTTTGGAAGGAGAAGTATTCAAGCAGGGCGGCCTTGTTCAGCGAGGGGGTGTATTGGCCGTGGGCCAGAATGGCCTTGATTTCCGAGCCGAACAGCACGGTGGGGTGGGTATTGGGGTCACTCAGGTACAGCGGCTTAATGCCGTAGCGGTCGCGGGCCAGCGTCAGGGTGTTGGTTTTGGTGTCGAGCAGGGCAAAGGCAAACATGCCGTTAAAGCGTTTCAGGGCTTCCGGGCCCCACTGGGCCCAGGCCTGCAGTACCACTTCCGTGTCGCAATGCGACTGAAATTCGATGCCCCCGCGCGCCAGTTCGTGTTTCAGTTCGCGGTAGTTGTACAGCTCGCCGTTGTAGCTAATGACATACCGCCCGTCGGGGGTTTCCATGGGCTGGCGGCCGGCATCGCTCAGGTCGATAATAGCCAGGCGTCGATGCCCAAGCCCCACGGCCCCTTTGACGTAGTACCCTTCGCCATCGGGCCCCCGGTGGGTCAGGGCCGCCGTCATGCGGGCCAGGGCCTCTTGAGAGGCCGGTTGGCCGTTGCGCTGAAAAATGCCGGTGAGTCCACACATAGGCGTTGGCGGGGCTGCTTCCTGTCGGGTTGCGGGCGATCCTCAAACGGGTTATTTGCAAGCGGGGCGATTTGGGGTATAACGGATGACCGCAAGGCCCCGCCCGAGGGTTTCGCTTCCCTTGATTACAGGCCCAGTGTAACCGCCTTGCAGGCACAGCGTCAATGAAGCACGCCGCACCGGCTTCACACGATCAGTTTCGCAATTTCGCCCGTTCAGTGCATTACTTACCTTATGTAATCCCTGCCCCTGTTTCGCCCCGCCCCCCATGCTATGGAGCTCGTGTACCCCTGATGACCCCGATTAATGCTGTTTCCGCCCATTCAAGCCCCCAACCCCAGTTTGGCCGCCTTTATTATGGGCTGCCGTCGGCCCTCGACGGTGAATTGGCCGAAAAGGCCGATGTGACGCTCCGTCGGGGCATACAAACTTTTATCGAGCAAAATCGGGGCCTGGGGGGCAACCAGGAAATCGACGTGTTTGCCCGGGCCACCGGTGTCGCCGGCGAGCCCACCCTGGGCGTGGGGCTTCGTATTGGCGTTAACGATGGCCAGCGTGTTTACCTGCCCGAGCAGTTTGGCGACGACAACCTGGAGGCTCGCCATGCCTTGGCCAGCGATCCGGGTGCCGAGAGCTATTTAACCGAAACCGACTACCTGAACCGTTTTATTGAAAAAGCCTTCGAACGGCATACGGGCCGCAAGCTGGGTGCCGGTTTTCTAAACCGTCTGACATGGGGCTTGGTGGGCTAGCGCCTTACCCCTTATCCCAGTCTCTTTATCCAAAAGGCTTTATCTAGAGTGCCTTGAGGTGATCCACCACGTACTGGTAGTCCTCGGGCGTCATCTGGTTGTGCAGCGGCAGGGCCAGCGAGGTGTTTTCTGCCTGCCATGAGTTCGGAAAGCGGGTTTCGTCGTAGCCGAAGCGTTGGCGATAGTAGCCCAGGGTAGGAATGGCGTGGGTACCGGGGCGGGTGCTGATACCGGCTTGCTGCAGGGTTTCCATCATATCGTTGCGCGGGGCCGGGGCGGTTTGCTCGTTTACCCGGCACACGTAGGCTTGCCAACCGTGCTCGTAGCCGTCGGGCACCACGGGGGTCAGCAGCCATGGCAGCTCGGCCAGTTGCTCGTTGTACCAGGCCGCCCACCGGCGCCGTTCTTCAAGCAGCCCGTCGAGGCGATCCAGTTGTACCAGGCCGACGGCGCCCTGCATGTCGGTCATCCGGTAGTTGAAGCCCATCAGGTTGTAGTCGGCCAGCAAGTAGGGTCTTGGGCCATGGTGGCGTTGCTCTTCGCTCAGGCTGGCGCCGTGGTTGCGTAATTGGTCCATGCACTCGGCCAGTGGTTGGTCGTTGGTGGTCACCATGCCCCCTTCGCCGGTGGTAATGGTTTTGCGCGGATGGAAGCTAAAGGCACCGGCCAGGCCCAGGGTGCCGGCTGCCCGGCCTTTATAGGACGAGCCTACCGCACAGGCGGCGTCTTCAATTACCGGCAGCTCGCCGGCCGCGTCTTGAACGGCGTCCATGTCGGCACACAGCCCGAACAGGTGTACGGCCATCACGGCCTTGGTTTTAGGGGTAATGGCAGCGGCCACCTGTTTTGCATCCAGGTTGAAAGTGGCCGGGTCGATGTCGACAAACACCGGGGTGGCGCCGCAGTACAGCACCACGTTGGCCGAGGCCACCCAGCTCAGGGCCGGTACAATTACTTCGTCGCCAGGGCCAATGCCGAGGGCCGCCAAAATAAGGTGCAGGGCGGTGGTACAGCTGGTGGTGGCCAGGGCATGGGCAGCCTGGTGTCGAGCCGCAAAACGTTTTTCGAATGCCGCTACTTGCGGCCCCTGGGTCAGCCAGCCGCTAAGCAGCGGGTCGCGCAGGGCTTGCCATTCTTCGTCGCCAAGGGTGGGTTTGGCAATATGAATTTGGCGCTGGGTGGTGGGTTGAGGCGGGGTGGTGGTTTGAGGGCCTGTCATGGCAAGTCGGTTGCTCCAGTTAAAACCATCCCCAAATGCTAGCACAAACGCCTTGAAGCAATCACCGTGTGTGTTATCATTACAGCGTCCAACCGTTACGTGTACGTCATGGTTGGCCATGCCCGCTGTTTGACGCGGCGGATGTCCGAGTCGTGTTTACAATGCTTTCAAAGAAGAGGGTTGCCGTCCCGATGATTTCCCCCACCGATCTCGAAGCCCTGCTCAAGTCCGGGTTTAACCAGGCCGACGTGGCCCTGATGGACTTGACCGGTGCGCAGAACCACTACCGGCTGTTTATCAGCAGCCCCGACTTTTCCGGCAAACCCCTGATCGAGCAGCACCGCATGGTCTACCAGGTCTTGGGTGACGTGCTCAAGGACGAGCGCCTCCACGCCATCGAAATCAAGACCGACGTCCCGACACCGGCCTAGCTAACCAGCCCACCCGCCGAGCCCTAATTATTGTTTACCCTACCCCCTTTTCAAGGAGACCCTCACCCCGATGACCACGACCACCGATCCCCAGGCCCTGGAAGCCGAAATTTTAAGCGAGATTACCACCCACAAAATCTGTGCCTTTACCAAGGGCTCCAAGGCCATGCCCCGTTGCGGCTTTACGATGCAACTTAAGCAGTTCTTCGACAACCTTGGCTACCCCTACGAGTTTGTCGACGTGCTCGAGAATATGGAAAAGCGCGACAAGCTGTCGCAAATGACCAACTGGCCCACGTTGCCCAAGGTGTTTATTGGCGGCAAGTTCTACGGCGACACCGACATCCTCGATGAAATGGTGGCCAACGGCGATCTGGAAACCCTGCTCAAGGCCACCTTCGACGGCGAAGCGCCGGCCCAGTCGTAGGCATCGACGTTGTTCAGTCGTTCTACAGACACACGCACACACCATTAATAGTAAGGAATCCCTTTTTGCGATGACGACCCAGCAGAACACCCTCGTTACCGTAACCGACAAGGCCCAGGCCGAACTGGCCAAGCTGTTTGCCGAAGAAAAAGGCAGCCACCCCGACATCGAGGGCTTGCGCCTGGGCGTGGCCGGTGGCGGTTGTTCGGGCTTTTCCTACGTCACCAAGTTCGACGTGCGCAAGGACAAGGACCACGAATTGCTGGCGGGCGGGGTGCCGGTGTTTATCGATCCCAAAAGCGCCATTTACCTCAAGGGCATTACCCTGGACTTTCAGGGTGGGCTGGAAGGCAAAGGCTTTGTGTTCAATAACCCCAACGCCACGTCCACCTGCGGCTGTGGCGAATCCTTCAGTCTGTAGCGATGAACCGGGCCGCCGCCACTTCCTCCGGCACCACGTTGTTCGAGCAGGTAACCGCCGCCCGGCATCCGAACGCGGTAAGCTGGCACTGGCTGCATAACCGCGCGCCGATGGGCCGGCTGGTGGTGTCGGGACCCGATGCGGCCACGTTTTTACAGGCCCAAACCACCAACGACGTGCTGGCTCTAGCTATCCATCAGGGGGTGGGCGAGGGGCAATTGACGACCTACCTGGATCGCAAGGCGGGCATTCGGGTCATGGGGGCCTTATTGCGCACGGGCCAAACCGAGTTTACCCTCATCGCCCCACCGGCCTTCAGCGAGGCCCTGGCAACGGTATTCGAGCAGGTGCATTTTGCCGAGGATCTCACGTTGTCCTTCAGCCAGGGGCCGGTACTGTCGGTACAGGGGGGCGGGTTGAGCCAGCTTCACCCGACCATGGCACCGTTGGGCAACTGGGCCAGCGCGCATGTCGATGTCGAGCTGGGCACTACCGCACCCTTGCTCAAGGTGGGACAGCCGACTACCGGCGAGCCAGGGCTGTGGTTTGTCGGTAGCGAGTCGGATCTGGACCGGCTGGTCCGGCACCTGATCAACGATCATCAGGCCGTCGAGCTATCTCTCGAGGCCGTCGAAGTGCTTCGCGTCGAGGCGGGCTGGCTGGCAGCCGGTGTGGATATCCTGCCCGGCACGCCCCTGACCAACACGGGCTTGCAGCACCCGCCCCACCAGTGCATCAGTTACACCAAAGGCTGCTTTCCGGGCCAGGAAGTGGTGGCCAAGGTTAAAACCACCGGCTCGGCCCCAAAAAGCCTCGTGGGCCTGGTGTTGCCTAGCCATCAATTCGAAGCGCCGGCCCCGATGCCAACCGGGGCCGAGGTATGGCATAACGAGCAGGTCATCGGCACCGTCACCAGCTCGGTGGTTTCGCCTACCCTCGACGCCGTCTTGTGCATCGTCAGTATGAAGCGTGATTGGCGCGTCCCCGGTAAACACTTAAACGTGGTGATTGCTGGCAACCCCTACCTCGCCACCGTCACGTTTCTGCCCTTTTACCAGCGAACCGGGCAGGCCGAACAGGCCCGTGCAGCCTACGAAGCCGGTCTTGATGCCTTTGGGGCAAGCGACGAAGCCGAGGCTGAGCGCTTGTTTCGCCAGGCGATTGCCTTTGATCCCCGGCTGGCCGACGCCTACGAATCGTTGGGGGTGCTGTTGGGCCGGCACCAGCAGTACGACGAGGCAGTCGAGCTGATGAAGCAGTTGGCCGAGCTGGATCCCGACTGCGTAATGGCCCGTGCCAACCTGTCGCTGTACTACATGAAGCTGGGGATGATAGACGCTGCCGAGCAGGAAAAGGCCGAGGCGACCCGCTTGCAGTTTTCGCAGCAGGTGGCGCGGCAAATGGCCGAGCAACAGGCGGCTATGGCTCGGCAGGCCGAAGCCGACGAGCAGGCCCAGCGCCTGGCAATGTTTGAGGAAGTGTTGGCCCTCGATCCCGATGATCTGGTGGCCGGTTATGGATTGGGAAGCCTTTACTTGGCCCGTGGCGCGTTCGAGCAGGCGGTTGCATGCCTGAGTCACAATATAGAGGTGGATGCTGGCCATTCGGTATCCTACCTGGCCTTGGGTCAGGCCTATGAAGGCATGGGCAATAGCCAAAAAGCCGAGGCGGTATACGAGGCCGGGGTGGCCGTGGCTTCCCGACGGGGTGATATGCGGCCATTGTCACAGATGCAGACGCACCTGGCGCGGTTGCGGTCCTAATCGGGCTGGTGTGCCGCCTGGCCCTGCCTATCTTTCTGGCTTGGGGGGTATTAGGTCTGCCCGTCAAAAGGTGGGTTTTTGCCCCGGCCTACTTGACGTCATCCGAGTTTTTGGGCATCATAAACACCTACCAAAACGCCCTGTTTTACAGGGGCTTTGTTTCACGCCATGCGGGAGTAATTCAGTGGTAGAATGCTTCCTTGCCAAGGAAGATGTCGCGAGTTCGAACCTCGTCTCCCGCTCCACTTTTTCTTTTTTTCTCTCTCTCTGGATGGACACCAAACCCAATCCCCCCGGCTGTGCCAGGCCATACCGATCCAAACACCAGGGCCTGGGGCTGCTATAATGGTTTAGGCCCTATGGGCGTGTCTACAGACCAGTTTTGGGCCAAGGGCCGGTTACTCGTCGCCGGCAATCCCGCGCCCGCACCCTTTTCCCCGTGCACCGTGTTAAAAGGACGAGCCACGCCCGAATACAGATTGAGCTTTCACTATGAAAATTGATGTTGAAAAGTCGGATGCCAACTCAGCAACCATTGCCCTTGAGATTGAAGCCGACAAGGTAAACGTTGAGTACAACAAGGTTTGCAAGCGCCTGAGCCAGCGCCTGAACATCCCCGGTTTCCGTCGGGGCAAGGCCCCCAGGCAGGTGGTCGAGAAGGCCGTTGGGGTCGATCGCATCAAGCAGGAAGTGCTTGAACGGTTGTTGCCGACCGTGTTTGCCGATGCCATTAGCGAGCACCAGCTCGACATCGTGGCCCCACCGCAGGTGGACGAATACAAGTTTGAAACCGGCAGCCCGCTGGTGGTAAAAGCCAGCGTCGAGCTTCGCCCCGACGTGAAGCTGCCCGACCTGACGACCGTCAAGGTAGACGTACCCAAGTTTGAGCGTGGCGATGATGCCCTGGACGAGGAGCTCAACATTATCGTCGAGCGCATGACCACCCTCGAGCCCGTGGTGGACCGCGCGGCCACGGACACGGATTTCGTCAACATCAACTTCTCCGGCACCGTCGAAGGCCAGGCCATTCGCGGTGGTTCGGCCAAGAACTACATGCTCGATCTGGCCAACAGCGCCTTTATCGAGGGCTTTGCCGAGCAGGTGGCCGGTCATAAGATTGGCGAGGAATTCAAGGTCAACGTTACCTTCCCCGGCGATTACCATGACAGCCAGCTGGCGGGTAAACCGGCCGAGTTCCAGGTCACCATCAACGAAATCAAGGAAAAGGTGGTCCCCGAGCTCGATGACGATCTGGCCCGCAAGTGCGGCCCCTACGACTCCCTTGAGCAACTCAAGACCGAGGTAGGCAAGTTTATCGACAACAAGGTCGACTACGAAAACGAATTTCGCAAGCAAAAGGCCATTATTGACGCGTTGGTCGATGCGGCCGAGGTGGACGTGCCCGACAGCATGGTTAACCGCGAAGCCAAGGTGTTGCAGGAAGAGGTCCAGCAGCGCTTCAAGGCCCAGGGGCTTAACTGGGAACAGTTTGTCGACCAGCAGGGCGGCCAAAGCATTTGGGACAACCTTCGTGACGAGGCGCTTCGTCGGGTTCAAACCAGCCTGACCTTTGGTGCCGTGGCCAAGGATGCCAACATCGTGGTCACCGAAGCCGAGTTTCACCAGGAGATTGCCCAGTTGGCCCGCGAAAAGGGCATGGACGAGAAACAGGCCATGCGACAGCTGGCCAACAACGCCCAGGCTGCCCAGTCCCTGAACGACCTGATTTTGAGCCGCAAGATTATTGCCTACCTGCTCGAGCGGGTCGAGGTCAATTATGTCGATGCACCCGACGAAGCGGACGAGGGGGCGTCGCAAGCATCGGGCGCGGCCGTCGCCAGCGCGCTGGAGCAGGAAGAGTACGAAGTCCTGTCGGAAGACTAGACCACACTCTGGGCCAACGCTTTCACTCACGCCGCACCGGGGTAGGGTAGTGCGCGTGTACCTTCGTGCGTGTGCGCGTGGCCGCTATACTGGCCAAGGCAGCCTGTCAGACGTTTAAGAAGCGACCGTGTCCCAATGTTTTGCCCCCAACTTTGAGCAAACCGCTTGTCTTGTCTGGCCGAATCCGCTAAAGAATATATCAAGGTGTTCATGTTTGTACGACTGAGACTAATGACACTCGTAGCAAGTGCAATCGGTCTCCCTTAGGCGCAAGGATTATCCCCCATGACGATTCCCAATCTCATCAGTACCACGCAACAAGAGCCTGTCATTTCCGGGCCGTACGGTTCATCGCCCTCGCCCGAGCTGATTCAGAAGGCCATGAATTACATTCCCGTGGTTATTGAGCAATCAAGCCGTGGTGAGCGGTCGTTTGACATCTTCAGCCGTCTGTTGCGCGAGCGCATCGTGTTTCTGGGTACCCAGGTCGACGACATGATTGCCAACGTCATCGTGGCCCAGTTGTTGTTGCTCGACAGCGAAAACCCCGAAAAAGACGTCATGCTGTACATCAACAGCCCTGGTGGCAGTGTTACGGCCGGTTTCGCCATTTACGACACCATGCAGCACATCCGCGCCGACGTATGCACCATTTGCCTGGGCCAGGCTGCCAGTATGGGTGCTTTCCTGCTGGCCGGCGGTGCCGAAGGCAAGCGTATGGCCCTGCCCCACAGCCGTATCCTTATTCACCAGCCCTTGGGTGGTGCCCAGGGTCAGGCCACCGACATCGAGATCCAGGCGGCTGAAATCAACCGCATGAAGAAGTTAATTAACGACCTGTTGGCCCACCACACCGGCCAATCCCTGAAGCGTATCGAGAAAGATACCGACCGTGACTACATTATGACCGCCGAAGAGGGCGTGGCATACGGCATGGTTGACAAAGTCATTACAAAGGTTGAAGAGGCCAAGAAAGAAGAGTAAACTGTAAGAGATAGGTGGTTGTGTGACCCAACGCTTTTGTTGTGAAGGTTCGCCTAAGGGAATCCTGGGTGTCCGGTAGCCAACCCCAACCGAAAACAGGCATACTGGCTTTTTTCGGGGATGTTTCGGTCTTCCCCCACCACGACGCACCGCTTTTCATCCCGTAACCCCCGCAACGGAGGGATCGTACAAAAATATGGCAAAATCAGAAGACAATCGGCTGAAATGCTCGTTTTGTGGCAAAAGCCAGGATCAGGTCAAAAAGCTGATTGCTGGCCCCGACGTCTACATTTGCGACGAGTGCGTGGATTTGTGCAACGAAATTCTCGACGAGGAGTTCTTCGAGGCCGAGGATACCGAAAAACCCAGCCAGCCGACGTTTGAGCTGGGCAATATCCCCAAGCCGCACGAAATCAAGAAGTTCCTCGACGAGCACGTCATTGGCCAGGACGACGCCAAAAAGGTGTTGTCTGTGGCGGTATACAACCACTACAAGCGCATCCACCACAACACGGGGGGTACCAGTGGCAAGGACGGCGACTCGACCAAGAGCGACGTGGAAATCAGCAAAAGCAACATCCTGTTGATTGGCCCGACCGGCAGCGGCAAAACCCTGCTGGCCCAAAGCTTGGCCCGGTTGCTTGAGGTGCCTTTTGCCATTGCCGATGCCACCACCCTAACCGAAGCCGGTTACGTGGGCGACGACGTGGAAAACATCCTGCTCCGGCTGTACCAGGCGGCCGACTATGACCCGGTGAAGGCCGAGCATGGGATGATCTACATTGACGAAATCGACAAGATTGCCCGCAAGTCGGAAAACCCCAGCATCACGCGCGACGTTAGCGGCGAAGGGGTGCAGCAGGCCCTGCTCAAAATGATTGAAGGCACCATGGCCAACGTGCCGCCGCAAGGGGGGCGTAAGCATCCGCACCAGGAATTCATCCAGATTGACACGAGCAACATCCTGTTTGTTTGTGGCGGGGCCTTTGTGGGCCTTGAGAAAATTGTTGAAAGCCGTGTGGCTGCCGGTAAATCCGTCGGGTTTGGGGCCTCCTTCCACAAAACCGTGCTCGACAAGGAGCTGGCTGCGGCGCGCATGCTCAAGAAATCCCAGCCCGAGGATCTGCTTAAGTTTGGGTTAATCCCGGAGTTTATTGGTCGCGTGCCGGTTACCGCCGTGCTCGATCCACTGGACGAGGACGCGCTGATCCAGATTTTAACCAAGCCCAGAAATGCCTTGTTCAAGCAGTACCAGCAGCTCTTCCATATGGATGGCGTGGAGCTGGCGTTTGAGGAAGGGGCGGCCGAGGAGATTGCCAAGGAAGCCATCAAGCGCCGTACGGGTGCCCGTGCCCTGAAGTCCATTGTCGAGGAATTGATGCTGGATCTGATGTACGAAGTCCCGTCGCGCGAGGACATCAAAACCATTACCGTCACGCGGGACATGGTCAAAACGCGCAGCGAGGCCGAGGTCATCCAGCTGGTAGAAAACCAACCCCAGCCCATCAACCCGCCCTCCGTCCAGCCCAAGTCTGACATCGCCTAACTTCCCCAGCCCAAGTCTGACTATTGCCTAACTTCCCCAGCCCAAGTCTGACTATTGCCTAACTGCCGACATCGCCTAATTTCGGTTTGTCTGCACGCCGTGGCGTGCATTTAAAACGCATTTCGCTCTTCTTGCACCACGGTGTGAACGCACGCACATCAATGCCCATGTCGGCGACCTCGTGTTGTTTGTTTTTAATTAAATATAATTATTAATACAGATCGTTTTGGGCGTGCTTCTGCTAAAAAAGCCCGTAGACCGGATTTTAGCCGTTGGTGTTCCCCCTAAATAATTAAACTTTGTAAAGAAAACCCAAAGCCGGTTAACAACAAATGGCTTAAGAAAGGTTTTATACAACCATCACGAGGCTACGGATGATACACCCCCAAT
>JAGQHJ010000065.1 GCA_020431915.1 Cyanobacteria bacterium HKST-UBA04
AAGGCGATGCCTACACCGTTTGAGCGGGTTGGGGGTTAGCAGCTTATTCCAATAGCTAGAAATTGCCCGCTGGTTCTTAAGTTTCAGCGATACCGATCCGACATGCACCTTAAGAGAGTTTTTCGAGCGCTTTATTAGGTAGGAATTACTAAGCCGCAAAGAAAGAACTAGGGTGTTATGGTAGTCAATATTCCCGTACAACAAAACAGTCTTAATGCACCGGTTGAAGAGCTTGAGACGACGCTTACCCAGCAGCTCAAGAAACGATTTTCCCGGTCTTACAACGACTCGCTGCATACATTGATGCTGGCCGACGTATTACTGGTCGGGCTGGCTTCGCAGTTGATTGGCCAACAGATGGGTGTGACGAACCCGGTATTCTATACGCTGTCTATTTGCTTGTTTGTGGCTACCACCTACCTGATGCGGTCTTATGCCTTAACCGAGAACCACTACATTGTGTCCAAAATTATGATGCAGTGGGCAGGTGTCGGTTTGTTGCAGGGCGGTTTAATGGCGTATATGGGCGCCACGTTCAGCCAGTCGGCCTTGGTGGCCTTTACCTTTGTGGGTGTCGGCCTGCTGCCGATGCTGTATCACGCCCTGTTGTCGCGCAAATGGTCCTTGC
Organism: Cyanobacteria bacterium HKST-UBA04; assembly: GCA_020431915.1. Lineage (GTDB taxonomy): Bacteria > Cyanobacteriota > Vampirovibrionia > Vampirovibrionales > JAGQHJ01 > JAGQHJ01. The sequence goes on from JAGQHJ010000065.1 coordinate 629, forward strand.
CCCAGCGTTCGGCCCAACTTTACAAGCGGGTTGAACTGGGGATTAAACGGGTGTTTGACGTGGCGATGTCCACGGCGACGGCGCTGGTTATTGTGCCCATCTTGCTGGTGGTTTCGGCCCTGATATGGCTGCATGACCGGGGTCCGGTTCTGTATGCGCAAGAACGGGTTGGCGAGGGCGAGCAGTCCTTCGAGATGCTGAAATTCCGTACGATGGTGGTTGATGCCGACAAGGCGCTTGAGAAAAAAGCCCGCAACAAAAAAGCCTTGTTTAAGAATGCCAATGATCCGCGTATTACACCGCTTGGTTTCTGGCTGCGTAAGCTCAGCATTGACGAGCTGCCCCAGTTAATCAATATTTTCAACGGTGAAATGAGCCTCGTTGGCCCCCGACCGCCGCTCAAGTCCGAGTATGAGCAAATGGAATCGGCTCACCGTAACAAGTTTAATGCTAAACCTGGCTTGACCGGCCTGTGGCAGGTTGAAGGCCGGGTCCGGGATCAACGGGATTTCGATTCCGTGGCGAGCTATGACAACGAGTACATCCGCAATTGGTCTTTTGCCCTCGACTTGGAGATTATCCTCAAGACCATTCCGGTGGTGCTGTTCCAAAAAGGCGCCTGCTAGCCCCAACCAGTGTGAGCCGCATGGGGTACAGGTAAAACAGCCAGCGGGGCCTTAAGAAGGCTAAGTACGTGTTCTCGTGAAATATCGAGTATATGGTTGATGCCGAGCCACCCTAATTCGTAGACACTTAGGGTATGATGCACAGGACTTTTTCTACATACAGCCGTTTTGGGCGCTACTTCGGTGGCCTGCTGGTTGCTGCCCTTATGTTGGGTGTTGGCCCGGCATGGTCGGTAATGGCTAATCCGTTGCCGGAAGGGGCAGCCCCTGACAATATCCAGGATTTGACCCTGCGCCATGACGGCACAGATACCGAGCAGAATTTGTACCCGGCCAGTTTTATCAAGGGACGGGTTACCAAGCAATTTGACAAATATCTGCTGGGCCCTGGCGACAAGGTTAACCTGAAGGTGGAAGACCTGACGGAATTTAACCAGGTATTTGATATACGCCCGGATGGCTATGCTTCCATTCACCCGTTTGGTGAAATTCGTATTTCCGGTACCGATGTTCGGTCTCTTGAGCTGTGGCTTGAAGAGAAGTTCAAGTATTACCTGATTGAACCCAATGTCACGGTATCGGTCGACCAGATGCGTGACCCGATTGTGTATGTGTTGGGTGCGGTTAATCAACCGGGCGAGTACCAGTTTATTGAACGGGGTGCTTATGCCCAGCTTCAGCGTGAAGAGGTGCATGACCGCCTGAACCTGACGATGGCCACGGCCCTGTTGCGTGCCGGTGGTTTGAAACTGAACGCGGATGCCAGACACATCCAGATTCTCCACACCGAAACCGGTCTACAGGAAGATTTTGACCTGATCACCTTCCTTCAGACAGGTGAAGGCGGCCATGTGATCCTGCGCTCCGGCGACCGAATTGTGGTGCCCGAACGGGTTGTTAATGAACCCGACGACGAGTTTAAGCTGCTGGCGAGCTCCAATTACAGCGACGACAATTTCCCGGTTGTGGTGCTTGGTGCCGTCGAAAAGCAGGGCGAAGTGGCTGTAAAGCCCAATAACAACACGGTTAATGCAGCCATTGGCCTGGCAGGCGGCTTCAAAGACTATGCCAAGCTCAAAACCATTTACATTCGCCGGGCCGAGCCTGACGGCTCCTACCGCATGATTGAAATTAACCGCAATAATGCCGAAGTGGCTGTACTGCCCCGCGATGTCATCTACGTGTCGCCCAACGGCTTTAAAAAGGCGGAGCCCGTCTTGCGCGTGTTGACTCAGATTGGTTTGACGGCATTCTACGGCACAAACTCCACTTTTGTCCTCGATCAGCTTTTCAACTAAGCTGGGGATGGCTTGCCGGCGTGCCGCTAACTGAATCAGCTTAATAAGGATCAAACGCTTGTAATATGGGGAAATCGCTGTATCCAATCATCCTTTCCGGTGGTTCCGGTACCCGGCTGTGGCCGGTGTCTCACCCCGATCTCCCCAAGCAGTTTCATCGTCTGGTCACCAATAATACCCTGTTCCAGGACACGGTTTTACGGGCGCAGGCCTTAGAAGGGGCTCATCCCCCGATGGTGGTTACAAACGCCGCCCACGCCGGGATTATTGCTGATCAGCTGTTTGAAATCCATTGCAGCGATGCCACCGTGCTGCTTGAGCCTGTTGGACGGAATACGGCCCCGGCCATTATTGTGGCGGCCCTGACCTTGCTGGAAACCGACCCGGAAGCCTGGATGCTGGTGATGCCGTCGGACCACATGATTGAGAACGAGGACGTTTTCCGTCAGTGTGTGGCCGATGCCATTGAGCTGGGACCGATTTCAACGTTTGGTATTGTTCCTCACGCACCTCATACGGGGTTTGGGTATATTCGCCGGGGCGATGTCTTTGGCAAAGGCTATATTGTCGATGCGTTTATTGAAAAGCCCCCGCTGGAAGTGGCCATTCGCTTCGTGGATTCCGGAGAATACTACTGGAATAGTGGATTGTTTGTTTTTCACGCGGCAACCCTGTTGGAGTATGCTCAACGCTTGATGCCGGAGCTGGTTAGCCATTGCCAAGCCACCAAAGCGGCGGCGAAATCTACCGAACAAGGCTTAATGCTGGACAAGGACGCGTTCAGCCACTGCCAGGCCGTGTCCATAGACTACGCTCTGATGGAGCATATGCCGCCCCAGACGGTTGCGGTCATGCCCTGTGAGATGGGCTGGAACGACGTGGGGAGCTGGTCGTCCATATGGGCCCTGAAACCCAAGGATGAGCAGGGCAACGTGACCGAGGGCGACGTGGTTAAGAACGACGTGGCGAACTGCTATATCAAGACCCATAACCGGCCCATTACGGCCATTGGTGTCGAGAACCTGATCATTATCGAATCCCCTCAGGGCCTGCTGATTGCCAGCCAGGACAAGGCTCAAGAAATCAAGCGTATTGTCGATACGTCAACGTAGCCCTTTGCCCTGGGTGTCTTTGGTGTCCTTGTTGGACTTGTTTCTCTTTCTCGACCCGAAATGGACCTTGCCGCCAGCGCCCGTGCAATGCCCAGGGCGCACAGCCGTTACTTGGGAGTCCAGGTTCTGTGGAATTTAACCCTGCCACCCGTTGTTTTGTTGCCGGCCACCGTGGTTTGGTGGGCAGCGCCCTGCTGCGCCACTTGCAAGACCAGGGCTACAACCATTTGCTGGTTCGTACTTCAGGCGAGCTGGATTTGCGCAACCAAGCCGCTGTAGAAGCGTTTTTCGAGGCTGAGCGCCCTGAGGTGGTATTTTTGGCGGCGGCCAAGGTGGGGGGTATCGCAGCCAATAACGAGTATCCGGCTGATTTTATTTACGACAACCTGATGATTGAAGCCAACGTCATCCATGCGGCCTGGCGGCACGGGGTCAAGAAGCTGTTGTTTCTGGGCAGTTCTTGTATATACCCGAAATTTGCCGATCAACCCCTTGTCGAATCGGCTTTGTTGACCGGGGCCCTGGAGCCGACCAACGAGCCCTACGCCATCGCCAAGATTGCGGGTATCAAGCTGTGCCAGTCGTACCGGCGCCAATACGGTTGCAACTTCATCAGTGGCATGCCCACCAATTTGTACGGACCCGGTGACAATTACGATTTACAGTCCTCCCACGTCTTGCCGGCCCTGTTGCGCAAGGTTCACGAAGCCAAGGTAAACGGCCAGCGGCAGGTAGTGGTTTGGGGAACGGGCACCCCTCGGCGGGAATTTATGCATGTGGATGATCTGGCTGCGGCTTGCGTGCACCTGATGGCGCACTATGATGGCGCTGAACCGGTTAATCTGGGTGTGGGCGAAGACGTGGCTATCAAGGATCTGGCCCGGTTGATTCAGGCCGTTGTGGGGTGGGATGGTGAACTGGTGTTTGACGCCAGCAAGCCCGACGGAACACCCCGTAAGCTGTTGGACTGCTCGGTACTGCACGGGCTGGGGTTCAAGCACCACTATGATTTGGAAGCCGGGTTGCGCCACACTTACGAGGCCTACCTCCAAAACCTAGGCGAGGTGGTAGCGGTTTAGCATGTTCAAGCGTTTCGGCCAGGCCCTCCAACGATTTCGTGTTCGTGACCGGTTGGCGCGGTTGAACACCCGCTCCGGCATGACGCTGCTGGATCAGGTGGTGGTAAGTGGGTGCAACTTCCTGTCGACCTTGTTTATGGCCCGCTTGCTGGGTCTGGAGCAATTTGGGCAGTTCAGTTTTGTGTGGCTGGCCGTGATGATGGCCAACACGGTGCAATTCGCGTTTATCCATGCCCCCATGCTGAGCCTGGCCCCCAAGCAGCCCCAGCATGAACAACCGGTTTTCTACACCAACATGACCTGGTTTCAAATGGGGCTGACCCTGCTGCTGTCCCTGCTCATTGGCATGTTTGTTCTGGCCGCTCATGTGGCCAACCCCAACCTGGTGCCGCTGGCCGTGGTTTTACCGGCCGCTATTACCCTGTTTGCCTTCCAAACCCAGGATTATGTCCGGCGAGTGGCTTTTGCCAACCAGCGGCCGGACCAGGCCATCCTGAGTGACGCATTAAGCTATGGGGGCCAGCTGCTGTGTTTACTGGCCGCCCTGGCAGGGCTCTTGCCAGTTTCACTGACCACGGTGATGTGGATGGTGGCCGTTACGTCGGCGTTGGGTGCCTGCGTGGGACTCTGGTGGCTGCCCAAGCCCACGTCGTCGTTTAATGCGTTTAAAAGCCAGTTTGCCAGCCAGTTTGAGTTTGGTTGGCCGTTGGGCATTTGCCAGTTGTCGCAGTGGGCCGGGGTACAGGGGCTGTTGATGCTGGCCGGGGTCTTTCTGGGGCCTGCGGCGTTGGGGGGTATTCGGGTGGTCATGCACCTGGCTTCACCCATTAACCTTATTACCCAGGGCACGCAAAACTTTGTACCGACCGAAGCGAGCCGCCTGCTGCTGCACCATGGCTATCGGGCCATGCGTACCTATCTGGCCAATTTTGGCCTGATTTTGGGTGGATCAATGGCGCTGGCCCTGTTGGGTATCTGCGTGTTCAAGGACGGGTTGATCAGCCGGCTATACTCTCAGCAATACCTGGCCTATGGGCACCTGATGTACTGGTTTTCGGCCTACCTGGTCGTTAGCGTGGCGACCCATACGCTGACGTATTATCTGCGCACCATCGAGCAGACCCGTCCGTTGGCCTGGGCCAATTTTGCGGCCACCGTGGCCACGTTTGCCCTTTATGCGGTGCTGGCCAAGCCCTACGGCGATACGGCGGTGATGATGGCCCTGGTGTGCAACCAGCTGATTCTTAATGCCATGTTTGTGATGGTGTTTGCCCGCCAAAACCGCAAGCACCTGGCGGCCTACGCGGCCAACCTTGGGGCGGGCCAGCCGAAGGAAGGCGTGGTGGTGGCTTTTCTGGGGCCGGACGGCTGCGGTAAAACCAGTGTGATAGAAGCAGTGGGGCAACGGCTGACGACAACGTTTACCGATCAGCACTATTACCACCTGCGTCCGAGAATGCTGAATTACAATTCCAAGGTTGGGGCCCTTTCCGGCTACGATCAACCGCATAAGCAACCGCCTCGCGGTACGCTGGTGTCGCTTGTCAAGCTGCTGTACTTTGTTTTGGATTACTACCTGGGGTATTGGCTGCGGGTATTGCCCCAGAAAGATGCCCGATCGCTGGTTATTTTTGATCGCTACGTGCATGACCTGCTGGTTGATACGGCCCGCTTCCGCCTATCGTTGCCCGAAGGTGTGATCCGGGCTATTTTGCGGCTGGTGCCCTTGCCGGATTTGATTGTGGTTCTCGACGGGTCGGCGCAATGCTTCCATGACCGCAAGCAGGAGCTTTCGCTTGAGGAGCTGGAGCGGCAAATAAGTTGCTATCGCAATCTGGCCCGTGATGGTCGGGGCAAGGTGGTTGCCGTGGATGCCTTGGGACAGGTCGAAGAAACCGCCCAGGAAGTCACGGCCCTGATACTGGCACAAGCCCAACTGGCAGAAGCACGCCCTGAAAAGGAGGCGGTGTAATGGCATTGGATCGCGAATTAACAGAAACCCTGATTCGGGCCGCTTTTCCACGATTACAGTCTGTGGTCTGGGGCACGCAAGCCGAACCCCAGGATATCAGCTTTTATGTGATTCCTGGCAAGGGCGCTTGCCCCCGGTGGCTGGTGCCGGTCGATGCCCGAAAAGGTGAGGCGGCCCTGGCCCTGTGGAATCCCATGAACGCCCGTTCCCGGCTGATATGGCAGTTGTTGAAATTGGTATACCATTTTGGCTGGCTGGGCCATGTACCCGGTGTCGAAATGGTGTCGCTTAAAACCGGCTACCAGGAACCCAGCGACCTGGGCTACCATGTGGTCTATGTCGGAACACCCTCCCATGTGCAGCGGTTGATTACCATTAAGCTTGACCCGGAAACGGGCAAGGCTCTGACGGTTTCAAAAATTCCCTACGGACCGCATGCCCGGGCCGGTTTGGAGCAGGAAGCCTATATGCTTAACTGGCTGGCCCAGCATTTTCCCGGCCATGCACCGGTGTTGTTAAACTGGGATGGCGAGTCGGCCTGCCTGACGCAGTCCGTCAAACCCGGCCACCAGATTGACACGGAATTGACCCGGCCTTTGATTGAATGGTTGCGGGGCCTGGCGCGTCCCAACCAGTTTGTTACCCTGGCCGATGCGCTGATTGAGCTCCGGGGCTGGTTGTCCCAGCAACCGCTGGATGACAGTGACCGGTTGGTGCTGGCGTATTGGATCCAGCATTACCTGGACCAGGACGCGCTTGTAGATCGCCCCTTGCCCGCCGTGGTGGTGCACGGCGATTTTTGCCCCTGGAACATCAAGACGGACAGCAACGGCCATGTGCATGTGGTGGATTGGGAAAACGCGCGCGAGCAAGGCTTGCCGGGTTTCGACCTGATCCACTTCTTCCACATAGTGCGGATTGTCGAGGGCCGGACCACCGAAGGGTTATGCCAGCGCTTGTGGCACCATGAGCAGGTACGGGCGTATTGCCAGTGTTTTGATATAGACGAAGCCATGTGGCAAGCCATTTACGGCCTGTACGTGTTTGACCAGCTTCGCTATACCATGGCCTTTAACCTTCAGCCCCGGCAAGACCTATACATGGAAGAATGCCGTCGCCTGGCCGATGCCTTTACACAACCGCACGCTGTCCACTAGGCCGTTCACCAGTTGTTCACCAGTTGTTCATTCAAGAAAGCACCAAGGAGCCTTTTAGTCGCCCCATGTCTATTGAATCCCCAACCCGTCCCGTTCCCCACCCGCAAGCCGATACCATGCCGGTAACTCAAAAGGCGTTCGGTTTCTGTCGGCCACTGCTGCACCATGCCCCCTCACCCTTGTCGGCTTTGGTGGTCCAGTTGATGGGGTTGGCTGGCTGGGTGAGTCGTCCGGTAAACCACCGGCTTTATTGGCGATTTTGCCGCTTTTTGGGACAGGTGCTATCGGCTGTCAGTGGCTCAAAAACAGCTGACCTGTGCGACGTTCGCTTGTCGCCAGACTGCGTGATGACACTGCAATTGACGGACCCCTACTGGAGTCGTGTGGCTTCTTCGGGGTACGATTACGAGCCGGAATTGTACAGTGTGTTTGCCCGTCTTAGTACGGAGCCCTTTACGTTTATTGATTGTGGCGCCAATTACGGGTATTGGAGCATCCTGCTGTCGAGCCAGGCGTTTGGGGCGCACCCGACCCTGGCCGTAGAGGCCTCGCCCGATACGGTGCGCTGGCTGCGACGCAACGCCGGTTTGAATGGGGATCGTTTTGGTATTGTGCACCAGGCTATTGCCAGCCAGAGTGGCCAATGGGTCGTGATGGATGCTGCAAGCGGCCATGCCGGTGCCCATATCGTATCGGCCCAACCGGATCAAGCAGGGGCCACCCAGGAAGGGGTAACGACCATTACCCTGGACGAGGTATTTACACACTGCCTGCCGCAACATTTTGGTTCGGATACCCTGCCGGAACGGGTGGTGGTAAAACTGGACGTAGAGGGCCAGGAAATACCGGCCCTGAAAGGGGCGACCGCATTGTTTGAGCGGGACATGCTGCTTGTTTACGAGGATCATGGCAAGGACGTGCGCCATGAAGTGACCCGCTTTATTTTGGAAGAACTGGGCTTGAACGTGTATTATGCGCACCCGGATGGCCGGCTGGAACCGATAACCGACCTGAAAGCGCTGGATCGTATTAAAACCCGCCTAACGGTGGGCTACAACTTTATGGCCTGTCGTTCGGGCACGCACTTTGACGTGCTGCTACAGCAAGGATAGCCGAAGCGTCTAAACCAGAGTCATTCCCTATTTTGGGGACTGCTTACGCCAGGGTGACTTGGTTGGCGGATGCCTCTGGGCAAGCCGTCATGCCTGGCCGGGCAAAGCCTTCAACAAAGGAAAAGCCGATGCCGGCGCCGTCGTGCCAGTGGTTAATGGGTTCTTCGCGGAAAAACAGGAATTGCCGGTTGGTTTCTTTGCTAAAGCGCAGCAATTGCTCTGATTTGTGGCTGTTATCCCCCAGGATAATGCCCTGTGGGCTGAGCTTGTCTTGAATGACCCGGTACTCGTCGTATTCATACGTATCGGAGTGGTCACTGTCGTTGATGAAAATGTCGATGGGCTGGTCAAAGGCCTTTAGTGACGTGATGGAATCGCCGTAGAGGATGGTTCCGAACTCGGCGTAGGGATCGGCCAACAGGTAGCCGGCGTCAGATTTTATATCGGTGCCATAGTAGTGGCCCCGGTTCGAAGCGTTTTCGTCGGCGTTGCGTTTTAAGGCATAGCAGATCAGTGTGGCGCCCAAGCCTTTATCGACGCCCGTTTCAACAACCACTCTGGGTTTCAGTAGGCGAATCAACGCGTACCAGCCCAGACGGCGGGCAAAGTAAAAGTCGGCATCGGCAATGTATCGATAGTCGGATTCCCGGTGCCGGTTGGCCAACCAGGCCTGGAATGCGGCATCGTTTTGGGGTTCCTGCATCAGTGCCTGGATATGATCCGCCTCAAAGCCGGTAATATGGGCCAGCATTTGGGCCAGGTAGCGCTGGTTGGGCTGGGAGAGATCGTAGGTGTAGTTGGTGGTTTCGCGCGAGGTGAGCAACCAGCGGAGCCCCCGCCCCACCTGGGGAAGCAGGTGCTTACACACGGCTTTGGTACGAAACGGAAACGCTGCCAGCATGGCAACAGGGCTGGTACGAATCTGGTCTCTCAAAGAACGGGCCATTGCGAGGAAACCTTTTTAACAAGCTTGAAACACGAAGATATTAGGAGGTTTTGGACGATGCTGCGCCGGCAGGCTGCCCGCCGTGGACGGTCGGGATAATTGTGCCCAGTACGCTGGTGTTGATGTGCTCCAACTGCTGGCGCAACTGTTCCACCTCTTCAATCAAGTGTTTCTGGCTGCCGAGAATCAGAACGATACCGTCAAGGTTCAGCAACACGCGATTGGCGGCATAGCTTTCAAGCAACGGGCTGGTCAAGACCAGAATCCACTTGTAGTACGTTTTCAGTTCCGAAATCAGGATTTGGAATTCCTTGCCGTTGTGCAGCAGCTTGGTGGTGTGCTGGGTACCCAGGTAATACACGTTGGGGCTATCGGCCACAGCGGGCATCTGGCGAACCAGGGCAGCGACGTTCTCGGACATGCCTTCCGGGATGTCGGGCAGAGGCATGGTGGCCGGGCCAAGGTCGGTGTCTCCCAGCAGGCGCTTATGCTCGTTGAGGTCAATAACGAGGACGGGTTCGTTTTCTGCGGCAAACTGCTCGATCATGTTCATCAGGATGCCCTGGTTGATGGGCTGATCGCTGCTGGTAACCATGGCCAACGTATTCTGGCCCTTGCTTAGGCTTTTGAGCTTGAAGTTCATGATCATTGACTTGTACAAGGGAGCCAATGCTCGGCTGGCTTTGGTATTCTGGTTCAGGCGGATTAGCAGGGTGTTGGCGGAATTGGTTATGGGAATCCGGAACAGATCCGTGTTGAGCGTACTGCGAATACGATCGTCGAGGAAGACCGGTGAAAGCATATACTTAACCAGGATAATAACACTGGTGGGGATCAACAGGCTTGCCGCCATCAGGAAAATCATCAGGCTGAAACGGTTCAGGTTGCTTGGTTTCGTGGGCAAGCGGGGCGTATCGACCACGGACAGGGTGTCCTGGGTCAACGAACGTTTGATGTTGAATTCCTGGAGTTTCTGGGTCAGCATTTTGACCAGTTTTTGCTGTTCGGCGCGGTCAAACATAAGCTGGGCATAGGTTTGATGTTGGTCAGGCATGCCCTGCAGCGACGTTTTTTCTTCCTGCAGGTGTTGCTGAACAACGGGCAGCCGTTGTTGTAGGGCGGCGTAGTCGGCCTCTGTCACAGCCAGTTCCGTTACCAGGTCGCGGCGGACATCGTCGGAAATAACAATGTTGTTGTTGGCATGGCGTTCACCGACCATTTGCAGCGACATTTTATCAATTTGTTCGCGCAGGACGTCTACTTTTTGTTTCAGTTTTTTGAGATTGGGGTTGGTCGGGGCGTAGGTCAAGGATTTAATGGCATAATCCTGCTCGGCATCGTTGAGATCCTGAACGAGCTTGATGTAAGCCAGGTTTTGGCCTTTGGCGGCCGAGGCGATGGCGGTTTCCGTGTCCAGGTTTAACTGGCTGCTTAAACGCTCAATTTCGGCATGCTTGGCGGCAATTTGCTCCTCGACCTCTTCCTTGGTGCGTTCAAGGCGGTCAACGGTTTTGACGAGCAATTGCGTCTCGGCGTCCACGTCAATCAGGCCAAATTGCTTCTGGAATTCGTTAAGGGCCTGGTTGGTTTCGGCGAGTTTTTTCTTGCTGTCGGCCAACTGTTTGTTGAGCGCGGCAAAGGTCTGGTTCATTGGCGACGAGGTAATGGTGTCGAGCTCATGAATATAGGTGCTTAAATAGGCTTCAAGCAGGGTTTTGGCACGTTTTGGGCTGTTGGCATCGGCCTGCAGCTTGATGAAGCTGGTTTCCTTGATGTGGAAGGCCTTTAAATCCTTGCTTAATTGCGTCGGGGTAATCGAGCTGTTAAACGCCAGGGGTTTTTTCGAATCGGGCTCGCGTACGGCCAACGACACGGCTTCCATCATGTAGGGGCTGTTAAGGAACGTTTCCTGGGTAATGAACGGGTTGGTCAGGTTGGCTTTTTCGGTATTTTCGTCCGGCAGGGCATCGAGGTTCAGCAAGATGGTGGCCGAGGAAGTGAAGTTCTCCCGGTAAACGAACAGGGCATAAGCACAGCTAATGGCCATCATCAGTACGGTGGTACAGACGATTAGCGGCAGATTTTTCCGGAAGATGGAGGCCATCAACTCCAGATCAATCAAGAATATTTCGGCTTCTTCTTCGCTGGGCCTTGTCAGGTGTACAGGGGCGGTCAACTTTCAGGGATCTCCGTTAAAGGGAACGTTTTAACAGGAACTAGGAAACGGTTTCTTGCAACGCGTTGTGGTAACTGAGGAACCAGTCCACGAATTCGGCAATACCGTCATTAAAAGACTTGGTGGTTTTGTAACCCAGCTCGGTTTGGGCCTTGCTGGTATCGGCGTGGGTCAGGGGCACATCGCCGGGTGGTTGGGGCAGATGGGTAACGTTGGCGGGCATACCCAGTTTTTCTTCAAGGTGGCGGATGATGTCAAGGACACTGTAGATTTCACAGGTCCCGATGTTGAAGACATCGTAGTTTGCTTTGTCATAGGCTAGGGCCTGGGCAATGGCGTTGGTTGCGTCACCGACATAGGTGTAGTCGCGCTGGAAAGAACCGTCGCCATAGACCGTAACCGGCTGCTTGTTGAAAATCTGCTCGGCAAACTTGTGTATAACCAGGCTGGGGGGCTGGGCCGGGCCATAAATGTTGAAAAAGCGCAACGCCACAACCTGCATGTTGTACAGGCCGGCATAGGTATGCAGAAGGTTTTCACACATGATTTTGGTGGCGGCATACACGGAGGACGGTTTGGAAACATCGTCCGTTTCAAAAAATGGGGCGGTATTCCGATAGCCGTATACAGAGCTGGAGGAGGCAAACACCATTTTTCTGATGTCGTGATCCTTCATCCAGTCGGCAATATGCTGGGTGGCATTGACATTGACGTTAACATATTCGTCCGGGTTGTCGGTCGAATCGAACACACTGGTTAAAGCGGCCAGGTGAACCACGGCGTTGATGCGATCGGCATAGGGCGCCAGGGCGGCCTCGAACTGCCGACGGTCGGCAATGTCGGCATGGAGGTCGACAACGCGTTGGCCAAAGTCTTCCTGCAGCCGGCGCATGTTGTCGTGCTTCATGTCAGGCGTGTAAATGCAGTTGTAATTGTCCAGGCTAATAACGCTCGCACCCAGCTCAAGCAATTTGCGGCAGGTGTGCGAACCGATGAAACCGGCACCGCCGGTTACCAATACGGTAGCGTCATTCCAATTAAAAGGGGACACGTTCTCTGGCTCCATTGAACAGGGTCAAAGAGTGCTATAAGTGCAGTCGTGATTCAGTATGACCCATGGACAGAAGGTGTAGATCAACCTGACGGACTAGTGACCTGAAAAATTAGACCGTCTGAAGGAGTTCAGCGGGGGTGCCGGTGCAAACTGCTGTACAGCGCCATTAGTTTTTCAAAACTGACATCCGGGGCGTACTCTTGCTCGTAGGTATTTCGGGCCCCTTGGCGCAGACGTGCTCGCAGGGCCGGTTGCTGATCCAGGCGGCGAAGGGCAGCCAGTAAACCTGCTACATCAGATGGGGGAAAGAGCAGCCCGTTGACCTCATCCACAACCATCTCGCCCGGTGCACCCAGAGCAGATGCTACGACGGGCGTCCCTACTGACAAGGACTCGACAATGGTCAAAGGGCAGTTTTCGTACCAGACGGAAGGAAACAGCAGGGCTCGGCTGTTCTTAACCAGTTGCCGTACTTCATCGGGCGGCCTAAAGCCCAGAAAGCGAACATGTGGGTTCTGGGCCGCTGCAGCTTCGACGTCGGCCTGTAATGGGCCACCCCCGACAATGGTTAAGGGCGCCTCCATATGGGGTAAGGCTTCGAGCAGGGTGCCAATGCCTTTCTCAATGCTGAGGCGGCCCACAAAAATGTACCCTTCGGCCTCCGTGTCCAG
>JAGQHJ010000066.1 GCA_020431915.1 Cyanobacteria bacterium HKST-UBA04
GGGCTTATCCTGGTTCACAGCGACCCCACGCCCGAGCTGCTGACTTGCCTGTGCCAGCAACGCCTGGCCGAGGGCGGTATTTTGGTGGTGGTTTGCCCAAACCAATGGGCTAAAAACCCGCTTTGGCAGGCATATTTTAACGAGCCCATGTTTGCCAAACCTTTTCAAATGGGCTTTCACCCTAATGGTGCCCTGGCATTCTGGCCCCTGAAGCACCCCACGTGGTTCGGATCGCTGGTAAACGCCATTGGGGTTATCGCGCAAGACCTGGCCTGCCTGATGCCCGGCCGCTGGCACTATACCCTGCGGTACGGCCCAAACTGGATTATGACGGCCCAGCGCCCCACCCCGGCCGTTACCCCCCTTTAGCGCCGCTTCCCTATACCTTGGGGTACAATGGGAAGAAGCACCTGACACCCTCCCCCGCCCACCTGGTCTGTTGTGTCACCTGTTGTGTCGTTTGCTGTGTCGAGCCCATACCCCCTCAGCCCATTCTTTAGCCAAACCGGCATCTCCCGTTACCTTTTTTTGTGTTTTTTACCCTGCCACGCCATCATGACCCCATCCTCACCCAATACCGAACCGGCCCCCTCCCTGCTGCAGATTGAGGCCTACAAACCCCAGGCCCTGGAAGCCCAATGGCAAGCCGCCTGGGAAGAAGCCGCGCTGTACGCGACCAACACCGCCGACACGAATCGGCCCAAGTATTACGCCCTGTCCATGTTTCCTTATCCGTCCGGGAAACTGCACATGGGCCATGTGCGCAACTACACCATTACCGACGTGATTGCCCGGCACAAACGCATGAACGGCTACAACGTACTGCACCCGATGGGCTGGGACAGCTTTGGCCTGCCGGCGGAAAACGCCGCCATCGACAAGGGGATTCCGCCCGCCGACTGGACCTTCTCTAACATTGACTACATGCGCAACCAGCTCAAGGCCATGGGGCTCGCCTACGACTGGAGCCGGGAGGTGTTTACCTGCCGCCAGGACTACTACCGCTGGACCCAATGGCTCTTCCTGCTGTTTTACAAGGCCGGCCTGGCCTACCGCAAGGAAGCCGCCGTCAACTGGTCCGAAGCCTCGGGTACGGTACTGGCCAACGAACAGGTTATTGACGGCAAGGACTGGCGCACCGGCGAGCCGGTGGTACGCAAGTACCTGCGGCAGTGGTTCTTCAAGATAACCGATTATGCCCAGAAACTGCTCGACAGCCTCGACAGCCTCGACGGCTGGCCGGATCGGGTAAAGCTGATGCAGCGCAACTGGATTGGGCGATCCACCGGTACGTTGCTGCGGCTGCCCGTGGAAGGCCAACCCGATACCACCATTGACGTCTACACGACCCGCCCCGACACGGTGTTCGGAATGACCTACGTGGTGCTGGCCCCCGAACACCCGCTGGTTGACGCCCTGACCACCGATGAAAACAAGGCCGCTGTCGCCGCCTATCGCACCGACGTGGCCAGCCTGTCGGAAATCGAGCGGACCTCGACCGACAAGGAAAAAACCGGCGTGCCCCTGGGTCGCCATATCGTGCATCCCTTTACCGGTGAAACACTGCCGCTTTGGACCGCCGACTACGTGCTGGTGGAATATGGCACCGGCGCCGTCATGGCCGTGCCCGCCCACGACGAGCGCGACCACGCCTTTGCCAAAAAATTCGGCCTGCCCCTAATCAAGGTCATCGACACCCCCGACGACCCCAAGGACATTGAGCAGACTGCCTACACCGACGACGGCGTGCTGGTCAACTCGGGAGACTTTACTGGCCAGCCCAACCAGACGGCCATTCAAACCATTACCCAGTTTGCAGCCGACAACGGTTTCGGCGAGGCCCAGATCAACTTCCGGCTGCGCGACTGGCTGCTGTCGCGCCAGCGCTATTGGGGCGTGCCCATTCCCATTGTCTACTGCCCCGGCTGCGGCGAGGTACCGGTACCCGAAAACCAACTGCCCGTACTGCTACCCGAAGACGTGGATTTCAGCGGTGGCCAGGTGTCGATTGCCAGTTCGAAAACCTTTAAGCCCACCACCTGCCCCACATGCGGAGCAGCTGCCGAACGTGAAACAGACACCATGGACACCTTCGTGTGCAGCAGCTGGTACTTTCTCAGGTTCTGCGACCCGCACAACGACCAGGCCCCCTTCGACAAGGCCGTCGTGGATCGGTGGATGAACGTGGACCAGTACGTGGGCGGTATCGAACATGCCATTCTGCACCTGCTCTACGCCCGCTTCTTTACCAAGGTGCTGCATGACCAGGGGTGGTGCACCGTCGACGAGCCCTTCAAGAACCTGCTGACGCAGGGCATGGTGCTCAAGGACGGGGCCAAGATGAGCAAGAGCAAAGGCAACACCGTTGACCCCGACCAGATTTTTGCCGACTACGGCGCCGACACCGCCCGCTTTTTCATCCTCTCCGACAGCCCGCCACAAAGCGACTTTGAGTGGAAGGACTCGGCCGTTGAAGGCTGCTTCAAGTTCCTTAAGCGCACCTGGACCATGCTGATGGAACGCCGAGGGGCCATCGCACTGAACCTGCCCAAGCCCGATTACGACACCCTGGCCGAAGGGGCCGAGCGGACCCTGTACCAGGCGGTGCATAAAACCATTGACGGCATTGACCGCGACATGGCCAACGGCTTCCAGTTCAACACCATCATCAGCAAGCTTCGCGAGCTGGTGGCGGCCATGGGCAAATACGAGCCGGCCACCACGGCCACCCAACCCGACCCGGTGTTCAGCCATGCCGTCGACGTGTTGCTGAAGCTGATGGCCCCCATTGTGCCCCATATTACCGAGGCACTTTGGCACAAGCTGCACGACGCCCCCTCCGACATCGGCTCGGTGCATACCCAACGGTGGCCCGAAGCCGACAAAGCTGCCCTGGTGGCCGACACGCTTGAGATTGTCTTTCAGGTCAACGGCAAGGTACGCGACAAGGCCGAACTGCCGGCCGATGTGAGCAAAGAAGACATGGAAGCAGCCGCCATGGCCAGCGAGCGCATTCAGGAGTACCTGGGCGGCAAGGCGCCGTTCAAGGTCATCGTCGTGCCCAAAAAACTGGTCAACGTGGTGATTAAGTAAACCCTGTGCCCCACTCTAAAACCAATGCAGGATGTAACAACGGGTTCATAATTCGACCCTATTGAGCAATTTAATTTTTATATTGTTTTTATATTTTAAAGCACTGCTATAAGGGGATGAACTATGACCACGATGTTACCGGCTATGGTATCAACACCAGGATTACCAACGAAAATATTGGATTTTTTACCCCCTTTACCCCACGACATCACGCCCAGATATTTTCAGCCCACAAATGCCGATACACAGTTGCCTTATGCACCTCAGAATCCTTTTAATACTGGGATAAACACAGGGTGGAACACAGGGTGGAATACAGGGTGGAACACAGGGTGGAACACAGGGTGGAACACAGGGCGGGAGCCGTTGAATCCTTTGCTTTACTGGGTAGACACACCGCAACCCACCTCCTTGCCCTATGGGCAGGGCAGTAGTACCTCGTTTGAAGCGGCCAATTCGGTCCTGGACAAAATTTCGGCCAAGCAATACCCTAGTCTACACGAAAACGGTAAAAACACCGCACTTAAAGACGTCAGCAAAGAGGCTTTGCTTGAATTCCAGTTCACCAATCAGGATGAACTCACGCCCGCCGAACAACACGCTTTGAGCTATTTGATACTAAATTTCGACAAATTTTCCTCCAAAACAATGACCTTTTCTGGCTATAGTACTCAATCGTCATACGTGATTAGTTTGATAAACGACGTGAATCAGAACGGTTTGCTAGATGACGGTGACAGTACTGATAACAGCGTTAACGGTTTCGGAAGCAGCCTGCTCTTTGAGAGGGAATTTGGCCCGAATCCCTACCAAAACCCCTATTATCTTCCGTTTCTTCGCTCGATTGGATTGTAAACCACCCCGATAGAGTTGACTCAGCCGCGCTAGAGCGACTGATAGACCTTGAGCGTTTGGCGAACGGTCGTCTCCCAGCTAAACTGCTGGGCCCGCAGCCGACCCAGTTTTCCCAAGCGCTGCTGGTGCCCCACATCGGTGGCAATGGCATGCATGGCCTGGCACAACGCCTCGGCGTCGGTTGGATCAACAAGCCACGCCGCTTCGTCCGCCACCTCGCCACAAGCCGTCGTACTGCTGGCGACCACCGGCGTGCCCCGAGCCATGGCCTCCAGAACCGTTAACCCAAACCCCTCGTACAGGCTGGGGTGTACCAGCATCATGGCCTGGCGCAGCAACTGCCCCAACACCGGCGACGGCTGCTGGCCCAACCAGCACACCTGTCGGGCCAGCACCGGATGGGTGCGGGCATACTCCTGCAAAGCCTGCTTCATCGGGCCCGGTGGGCTGACGAGGACCAGCGACACGTCGTCGAAGCCTTCCTGCGACACCCAGGCCGAAAAGCAGTCGAGCAGGTGGCGGATGTTTTTGCGCGGCTCGATGGCCCCCACATACAACAGGTAGGGTTTGGTCACGGCCGGCGGCAACGGCCCCACGGGCTCGTCGACAAAGGTCGTCGGATCGTCGACCCCCCACGGGATGACCACCACATGGTCCGGGTTCAGACCGGCCGCCTGGCAGGCATCGGCCTTGGCCGACATGCTGGGGCAAATGATGCAATCGTCGGGCCGAATGCTGGCCACGGTTTTCTGGGTGCGGTACACCCCCACCCGGCTGCTCCACTCGGGGCGGATCAATGGCAGGACGTCATGCAGGGTTAACACCCTGGGCAGGGACCGGGCACGATTCCTGGCTGGCCGGGGTAGCGGCAAGAACAGGCTGTGATACAGCGTTTTTTCGGGCAACCGAGGCATGGTCGACCGGCATTGGTCCCACCACCACACCGGCAGCAGCTTGCGCGACCATTCCGGCGAGCGGCCCTGCTGCACCGGCAACCACGGGCTGCCATACACCGACACCTCCGTCTGGCCGGGCAGGCGGTGATCGTGCAAATAGTTCCGGCCAAAGGCTGCCAAGCGCCGATGAACCGCCCAGTGCCACTTAAGTTGATGGGGCACATGCTCGATCATGGCCTGAAGAAACCGGTGCGAAGCCCAATAAATACCGGTTTGAGGCCAGCAGCCCCCATGGGCCAAGCCCTGGAAGGTAATGTCGTAACAGACATGGTGCATCGGTTAAAGGGTTCCCGGTGCTAATACACCACAATGTGGGGCGTGCGCATCACCGACATAAGGACCTGCCGCTGTTCGGAAAGCAAGGTTTGTACGTCGGTGTGGTTCACCAGCACGGCCAGGCAATCGGCGCCTTGGGCCAAGGTTTCCAGCGGCACCTGGTTGTAGTCGGTCAGGAGCGGATCATAGGCAAGTACCTCAAGGCCCTGAGCCTTGAAGGTTTCAAAAATCTCAAAAGCCGGGCTTTGGCGCGTGTCGGCCACATTGGGTTTGTAGGTTAGCCCTACCACCACCAGCTTGGGGGACGCCTGACCACTTTGGGCCAGCAGTGCCGTAAGCTGCCCAACAATGTGCATGGGCTGCTGGTCGTTAATGGTTCGGGCCAGCCGAATCAGGGGGGTTTGCTCGGGGGCCGCCTCGACCATAAACCATGGGTCCACGGCAATACAGTGCCCGCCCACGCCAATGCCGGGGCGGTGCAGGTTGACCCGGGGGTGGCGGTTAATCAGGGGCAGGGCTTCATGCATATTGATGCCCACCTGCTCGGCCACCTTGGCCAGCTCGTTGGCCAGGGCAATGTTGACGTCGCGGTAGGTGTTCTCGGCCAGCTTGCAAAACTCGGCCGTGGCGTCGTCGGTCATAAACACGTCGCCACCAACCACCACGCGGCTGAGCAACTGGTGCCCCAGACGGGCACAGGTAGTGGTCACGCCCCCCACCAGCCGATCGTTGTTAATCATCTCGGCCTGGGTGTTGCCGGGCAAGACCCGCTCCGGGCAAAAGCACAAGAAGACCGATTCGCCGACGACCAGCCCCGTGGATTCAATAAGGGGCAGAATGTGGCGCCGCGTGGTGCCGGGCGGCACCGTAGACTCGAGCACCACCAGGTTGCCCTCGGCCAGCACCGGCAAGATGGCCCGTACCGCCGACTCGACGGCCGACAGATCGCAGTGCTTGGTGGTATCGTCAAACGGCGTGGGGACGGCAATAATAAAGGCATCGGCAGGGGCCGGCGTGTCGCCGACCTCGAAAATAGGCTGGTTGGCCGGCATGGTGGTTTTGAGTGCCTGCCACCAATCCTGGTATTCGGCAAAGCCTTCGGGCAGGTGCCCGGATTTCAGCGCCTCAAGGCGTTGCGGGTTGATGTCGACCCCCTGCACCTCAAGGCCTTGCTGGGCATACAGCAGGGCGGTGGGTAGCCCCACATAGCCCAGGCCCATCACGCACACCCGTGCCACCTTGGCGGGTGCAAAGGTTTTGGCAGCGGATGAAGCCGTGGTTTGGGTGGAAACGGACATAAGCGGTTATACGCCTTTGATCATGAACCAGGTGACCCCGACGCAGACCAGGCTGATGATGGGGCCTTTCAAGCCGGGTGGGGCAATGGCCATGGCCGCAATGCCGCCGAAGAACAGGAGGCTGAAGGCAATCATGATTTTAATGGTGGGGTCTTTGTAAGACTTCTTGGTAGGGGTGGCAGGTTGCGAGGCGGGTTTCATCGCGGGTATCCTCCTGGTAAACGGGGCCCAAAACATCGCTTCAGTCTATCGCAAGCCACCGACCATGGCTATGGACGCACCCCCGGTTGATACGACTCGATACAAAAACAGGGCATCGTAACCGGCGCAAGTGCCGAAGCAACACCGCTGCAACCGCCAAGACACCTGTTACGGCCAAGTTGGCAGACTGGGCGAGCAGCATCAAGTCCCATCCAGTCTTTGCGGTAGCCTCGGCAAGGCACAGCGCGGCGCGAGGCGTCTTGAGCATGATGAGTTGGTGGACTGGGCGAGCAGCATCAAGTCCCATCCAGCCTTTGCGATAGCCTCGACAAGGCACAGCGCGGCGCGAGGCGTCTTGAGCATGATGAGTTGGCGGACTGGGCGAGCAGCGCCTAGGCAGTGGCGCACGCAGGCGAGGGAGCGTATAGAGACATACGTGACCGAGACGAGTACGCCACTAACACCGGCGATGCCGTCTCCAGGACACCAACGCCACGGTTTTAGTGGGCGCCGATGAGGTTAATATCCCCAAAAATCTTGTTGCGCAGGCGCGGCTTGCCCCGGCCGTAGGTTTGGGTCAGCACGTCGGGCAGGGTCTGCTCGATGTCGAGCAGAAAGATGTCGTGCACCACCAGCTCCTTAATCACCAGCACCAGGGCGGGGTTACGGGTCCACAGGGCATGGGGCTCGTTTTGCCCCACCGGGTGGGTGCCCACCAGGCCTTCCGTGGCATCGACGGTCAGCAAAATCCAGCGGCCCCCCAGGGTATCCTCAATGTCGTCGGCCAAGTCGTGCTCGTAAACGGTGCAAAAATCGTAGCTCACGTTGTTGTAGCCAACCACGGCAATTTTCACGCCCCGGTCATTGGCATCGCGCAACGCCGGCTCCAGGAATTTCTGATCGTCGCTCCACATTTCGAGCATGATGGTTTCGCGGGCATTCTCGATCATCTGGCGGGCATGGTTAAAAATAGCCGCCTCGCCGCGCAGGTTATGCACCGGCTCAATGCTTTCGACGGAGTAGTTGGGCAGCTCGGCCCGAAGCTCGTTGATGGTGCTTTGGTAGGTCTTCTCAATGCGATCGAGCAGTTCTTCGGGCGGCACCGGCAGGTAGGTGGTGGGCTTGCCCCCCATCGACACCACCATGTTCTTGGACTCCAGCGCCTTTAGGGTATCGTAGGCACGGGCTTGCGGCACGCTGCTGGACTTGCTGACCTCGTAGCCCGTGGCCGGGTGCTTGCCGAGCAGGGCAATATAGACCTTGGCTTCGTAGGTATTCAGGCCCAACTGCCTGAATTGCTCGATTAACCGGTTCGGTGCGGCTGTTGTTGACATAGGCAGGGTACAGTCCAGTACGGTTTTATAAAACACAACGCCGCCAGACTGGGGCAGGTTGCGTATTTTGTCAACCGGGTCTCCACTTCAACAGGTTTAATCCGTTTATGACGGAGGCTATACAGCATCTTACAGGATCCGGCCGCCGGACACGATGCCTGGCGACAAATATTACAAGACTGTAACACGCTGGGGCGGTGGTTTTTGGCGCCCATGACCCGATTTTGGACCTGGTTTTAGGCCTGGTTTTAGGCCTGGTTCAGGGCCCACTTATTAAGGCCTACCCAGGACGGTTGCCGGTACCCCCCCGACTGTCGTATGCATAAGGGGATGACCACCCCCGTTCAGCCTTACGGGCAAACGCCCTTCATACCTATGCCCATGGCGCCACTGCCCATGGCGCCACTGCCCATGGCACCGCTACCCATGGCGCGTTTAAGCCAGTTGGGCCAAAGCACCCGCCTGGATGCCACCAGCGGTCTGGCTACCCTGAACACGCCCCTGCTTGATGCGCTTTCGGCACACCCCTTAACCGTGGCCTTGCCGCTGGCCCGACTGTTGGCCACCAGCCCGGATCGGCTGCAAGTTGTGGAAGGCCTGGCCCTGGCCCAGCGGCTGGCCATGGCCAACCGTCGCCAGCCCAATGCCGTGCTGAACACACAGTTAAACAGCCTGTTTATGGCCACCAGCCGGTTCCATCGAACGCCTGATCCGTTGATTCAAGTGTATTTGGCCGGATTTTACCGCTATTTAAGCGGCAAGGCTGCCTATGGCCCCTTGCTGGAACTGTTTTGGCAAAATGCCCAGACCCCCGACACCGTGCGGCGGCAATGGCCCTATAATCCCAACGAGGAAATCGGCGGCAGCATGCTTGAGCATGTAGCGGGGCGCGTTACCCGACAATTGCTGGGCCAGTTGTCGCCTAAAACCCCGCTGCCGCTTGAGCCGGAGGTTTAAGCCACGCAGCAGCAGGCGGGGGGCGGGGTAAGGGATAGATAACCGAAAGTACCCTGATCAGGGGGGCGTCAGCTGATCGAGGGGCAAAACACCCATGCAAAACAGGGCCAGCAAGGCCAGGCCTACGGTGACCCGCAGGACAAACAACCCATGTAAAATCATCTGCTCGAAATACCTAAAAACACGTTTACTAAGATTCGTTGGATACATCGCAACCGCGACACCTGTATATTCGGCAGGCCTACTTTGTATATTTAATACGGCCTTAAAACAAACGCTTTCAGGGCGAAATGCCCTAATCTACCGGGGTTCTGCCCCCTGCCCCACCAGCCGGGCGAGGGGCTGAGACGGTGCGTATCGAGTTGTTACGTTTATAGGGGCCAAAGCAAGACACCAGGCCTTGCTTTGGGTATAATGAGCCCCATCCGAAGCCCGCAAAATGGGGTTGATGTGGACAAATGAAACACGAGTGATTAACAAGAATAGAGGGTCACACCATTGAGTAGTCAACAGACCAGCGTTTTTGGGGATGGCAACATCCAGTCCATCAGTATTCGTGACGAGATGCGCCGCTCCTACATGGACTACGCGATGAGCGTCATCGTGGGCCGTGCCCTGCCCGACATCCGCGATGGCCTGAAGCCGGTTCACCGACGCATTTTGTTTGCCATGAACGAACTGGGCATGACCCCGGACAAGCCCTACAAGAAATGCGCCCGTGTGGTGGGGGAAGTACTGGGTAAATACCACCCGCACGGTGATACAGCCGTATATGATGCGCTGGTTCGATTGGCCCAGGATTTTTCGAGCCGTTACCCGCTGGTTGACGGCCACGGCAACTTCGGCAGCGTGGAAGGCGACAACGCGGCCGCCATGCGCTACACCGAAAGCCGCCTGACCAAGATTGCCCTGACCCTGCTCGAAGACATCGAACAGGACACCGTGGATTTTGCGCCCAACTTCGATGGATCGCTCGAAGAGCCCACCGTACTGCCTGCGCGCCTGCCGATGCTGCTGCTTAACGGATCGAGCGGGATTGCCGTAGGGATGGCCACCAACATTCCGCCCTACAACATCTCGGAAGTAATTGACGGGTTGGTCGCCTACATTGACGACCCAGGCATGGGCGCCGAAGACGTTTACCAGTATATTCAGGGGCCTGATTTCCCCACCGGCGGCCAGATTGTCGGATCAAGCGGCATCCTGGAAGCCTTCAAGACCGGCCGGGGATCGGTGACCATGCGCGGCGTGGCCACCATTGAAACGATACCCGGCGGCGGTGGCCGACAAGAGCGTACGGCCATTGTCATCAGCGAAATTCCCTACCAGGTAAACCTGACCTCGCTGATCGAGAAAATTGCCGAGCTGGCCCAAAGCAAGCGGATTGAGGGCATCAGTGACCTGCGCAACGAAAGCGACCGCGACGGGATGCGCGTGGTGATTGAACTGAAACGCGACGCCCACCCGGATGTGGTGTTGAACAACCTGTACAAGCAAACCCCGCTGCAACAAAACTTCGGTATCAACACCCTGGCCTTGGTCGACGGCCAGCCCCGGTTGATGAGCATGCCCGACATCCTGGCCGAGTTTATCGAACACCGCGTTACCGTGGTGGTTCGCCGGACCCGCTTCGAGCTGAACAAGGCCGAGGCACGGGCCCATATTCTGGAAGGCTTGCTGACGGCCATTGGCGATCTGGACAACGTCATTGAACTGATTCGCAATGCCGACTCGGCCGATACGGCCCGCCAGGAATTAATGAGCAAGTACAGCCTTGACCTCGACCAGGCCAACGCCATTCTTGAAATGCAACTGCGTCGCTTGACCGGGCTGGAACGCGAAAAGATTACCGCCGAGCACAACGACCTGATTGTCAAAATCAAGGAATACAAGGCTATCCTCTCCAGCCGCCAACGGGTGCTGGGTATCATCAAGGACGAGCTTGGCGAACTGAAAACGCGCTTTGGCGAAGACCGCAAAACCGAGATTGTGCCCGAGGAAGACAACGAACTGGATATGGAAGACCTGACGCCCAACGAGCCGATGGTGATTTTCATTACCCGCATGGGCTACATCAAACGCATTTCACTCGACACCTTCGAGCGGCAAAAACGGGCCACCCGAGGCAAGGGTGGCATAAAAACCAAAGATGAAGATGACGTCGTGCATTTCTTCACGGCCAACAACCACGACAAGGTGTTGTTCTTCAGCGACAAGGGCGTGGCCTACCAGAAAAAGGTTTACCAGGTGCCCGAAAGCGGTCGGCAGGCCAAGGGAACCCCTCTGATTAACATCGTCCCCATTGGACAGGACGACAAGATTTCGGCCGTCATCCCTATTGCCAAGGAAGTCAGCAAGGACATGCCCGAAGGCTCCACGCTGATGATGCTGACGCACAAAGGCTGGATTAAACGGATTGACCTGAGCCACTTTGAAAACATCCGCCGCAGCGGAATCATCTCCATCAACATCGAAGACGGGGATCGCCTGCTGGGCGTGGCCTATTGCCAACCCAACGACTATGTCATCCTCGGCACGGCCAACGGCATGGCCATCCGCTTTGCCATTGACGACCTTCGTCCGCTGGGCCGCACGGCCCGGGGCGTCACGTCGATGAAAATGCGCGATGACGACCACCTCGTCGACTTCAGCATCGTCAAGAACGAGGATGTGGACAAGGCACAGGTACTGGTTATTACCACCGACGGCTACGGCAAGCGCACACCGGCTCTCGAGTTCCGTCCGCAAAACCGGGGCGGCATCGGGTTAATTTCCACCAAGTTCAAGAACCTTAACAGCCGCGTGGCCAACCTGCAGGTGGTTAACGACAATGACGAGCTGATGATTGTCTCGGCCAACGGCGTGGTGGTTCGACTCAAGGCCAAAAGCATTTCCACACAGAGCCGCTCGGCAACCGGTGTTCGGGTACAAAACCTCGATGCCTCGGACCACGTGGCCTCCGTTACCAAGATAGCCACCCTCGACGAGGAAGCCTCTACCGGCACCACACCGCCCGAAGAAATTCCGGCCGAAGGGCTGACCGGCACCAAAGCCAATGACGTGCCACCCGCCCCCGTGGTCAAGCCCAAGGCCTCGCCCAGCACTCCCAGCACCTCGGCCGAACCCGACGAAGCTTAAAAACCCGCGGCTAAAAAAGCACACGTCAGCCAGCGCGCGCTAGATCCCCTTGTCTCGACTAGGCGCTGACGGCGGCCAAAAACTGGCTCAGTTCGTCGTGAAACTGCTGAACCCCCCGACGCACCGGGGCCACCAGCTGGCTGGCCAGCCGTGCGTTACCCACCCCGTTGGTCATCGGTAGCTCGTCGGAAATAAACTCAATTTGCCCTTCGGCGTCATGAGGCGTTGGGGGCGAAAACTTTAAAAACACATCGTCGCGCTTCACCACGCTCTGGCCATGGTGCTGCATAAACCACAGCTCCCAGTTAAACTGCTGGGCGGCATCCCCCAGCTGCTGCTCGACCGCCTGACGCACGTTATCACGCTTGGCCTGGCTGCATTTAAGCTTGCCACCGGTTTGAACCTGAATTTGGCCGAATGTCGGGATTTGACCAAATGCCAACGGCCGCGATTGTACTGAAAGGGTCATAGGAGGGGTGTTTCCTTATCGCTACACTATCAAATCGGGCACCTGAGTCAGGTCAAAATCGGACGATTACCAAGCCGTTACCAGGCTTTTACCCATTGCTTCGGTCACGCGGATCGCTCCAAGCTTGGCCCTGGGCCGCTGCCAGCGCCGCCTGTGCCGAATTTATGCGACCACCCAGGGATCCGGTTAGCTGGTCAGCCAAAAATTGGGAATTATACCCGGCCTCAACCGGTATCTCGTCAGAATACAGCCGGAAGGGCGTTTCACCTGTCCTCGAAAAGCCGGGCAGCCCCAGACTCAACACCAGCGTATCATGGGTTGCCCCCTCGGTATCATCGCCAACGGCATACAGATGCCAATCCAGGCGGGTATCATCGATAGCCCGCGAGCCAAGATTGGCTTGAATCTCGCGCTGCAAGGCCTGGTGCCCGTCCGGGGAGGCATGAAGCAGGCCGCCGTTTGCCGACGTAAATCGTCCAAATGCCGGCTGAACCGGCCCAACTGCAGATAAACGCATCACAAAACCCTTTATAGTTGCTTGTTCTGGTTCGCTTGTTCTGGTTCGCTTAAAGGATGGCCACAAGCCCTTAATTTACTAAAAGCGTCGTTTAACCACAAGCGTCTGTTAAGCGGTTATTGCGCCGACTATATCCTTATTAAGCCTTGGCTGCCGCCTTTTCCTGCTCGACCCTCAGCTTCAGCAGCGCCTTGAACAGGGCTTCGAGGTAGGCCACCTGGTCGGCTCCCTTCATTACCCCCTGTTTAACCAACAGCACGGCCAGGCTGCCTTCCTTGCTACGGACGGGCGGCACCCACCGGGCCTTTTTCCCGATCCCGTCGGGCAGTTTGGCCTGCAACTGGATCCACTCCTGCAGGCCATAGGGCACGGCAATGCGCAGGTGCTCCTCGTCTTCGCGTACCGTGGGGAAGCCCAGGTCGGTGGCCATAATGCGCAGCTTGACGAGACGCATCAACTCGCGGGTTTCCTCGGGAATGTCGCCAAAGCGATCCTTCCACTCGGCCTCGATGATGTCGAGGCCCCGCTCGTTGCGGATGTCGCCCAGGCGCTTGTACTCCGTCAGCTTCACGTTCTTGTCGCCCACCCACTCGTCGGGAATATAGGCCGTGACGTTGAGGTCGATGATGGCATCGTCCTTGATGGTCTCCTGCTTGCCGTGCAGTTCGTCAATGGATTCCTGGAGCATGTCGCAGTACATGTCAAACCCCACGGCCACCATGTGCCCATGCTGTT
>JAGQHJ010000067.1 GCA_020431915.1 Cyanobacteria bacterium HKST-UBA04
AGCGCGGGCAGCCGACCCAAGTTCGTCGCCCATCGCAACTACTGTGCGCTAACGTCAACCACCACGGCACAGGATGTGGACAAAACCTTCTCGACAGCAGGCGGCACTTTGGAAATGCTAAACCCCGACTACGACTACGTACAGGGCATGACCCTGACATGGCCGCGGTAACGATAAACCATTTCCCAACCCTGGAAAAACGGATTCCCGATTGATGACACACCACATGATGACACACCCACCCGGCAACCTGCCCGCACCAACCCCTGCCACCCACTCCGGGGGCAGCACGGGGTTCTCGCTGGTAGAAACCATCATGATGCTGGGCATCATCAGCATGGTCGTTATCCCGGCCCTAATGCTGATGGATCGGCAGGGCGAGTTCCTAACCGAACAGAACCGAATCGATATGGTAGACGTCTACGCCAATACCCTCTTTGGCAACGTGGATCTGGATCACCCCAGAGTAACAACGGTGTACAACCAGGCCACCCGCCAATCGGTGCATTGCGATCCTGCCGGCAAAACCCAGCCCGCTTCGGCGTTTTCCGGGGGCGTTTGCGATACGGGCGGAGCCGACATCGACCGCCCCCCCTTCTTTACCCGCACCGTGGATTACCTGGCCCCGGTCGGTAACGCCGACGGCACCCAAGCCATCAGTGTCGCCATAAACATTTTTGACGCCGCCAGCGGTGGCACGGCCCGCTACAGCGAAACGCGCTACTATGAAGTGGACGCCTTCCATATCAGCTTCGGGCAGAATTACTCATCGGCCGTCACCCCTCTGGTGGCCACTCCCTTGGGCACCAGCAACACCGAAGTACAAGCCGACGCCGGTGGCACCAACTGGATGCCTGCCCATGAATCCACCACCAACGGCGGGGCTACACAAATTGCCTACCTGTACCATACCTATGACAACGGCTGTACCCCCACCCACGCCAGCATGACCGCAACCCGGCCAAACGATGCCCCTTACACCCGCGTTGCTTCCCTGTCCGGCTGCCCGGCCAACGTGGACAGCTACAACACCCGTTTTCGGGTGCAGAACAATACCATGTACCGCGTTACCGTCTTCTTCAACTCGGGCACAAGCACCACCAGCACGGCATGTATGGCCAACACCAGTGGCATGAGTTGCCATTTGGGCAGCATCGAAATACGTAGTTATGCCATTAGTGGCGCCGCCTACGCCAGTGCCACACTGCTGGCCGAGGACGACGTGTTTGATGTGGTGGCCGCCACCAATGAGCAAATCAACCACGGGGTTTCCAAAACCTTTTTGGTACAAACCCCGGCCAATACCGACATGCTGGAAATTGCCGTCAGAACGGCAGACAATACCATTGCCACCAGCGGTACGGTGGTGGCCAACCTGGCCGGTATCGAGGTGATTCGGAGGGACGATCTTCATGAATAGCCTGTTTGGCCGAAAAGCGGTTGGCATTACCCTGATTGAGATCATCCTGGCCTTTGTCATTGTCGGCATCCTGTCTGTCCTGCTCATCCCCAAACTGGTGGTCTCCGACAGCGACGTTCAGTCCAACACCATTGGCCGCACCACGTCGACGATGAACGCCATGCAAAACGCACTGGAAGCCTACCAGGCCCATACAGGCACCAGCCTTGATTTTGACACCGTGGGCTTGCGAAGCATTTTTGCCAACTACGGCAAGTTCTTTGCCCTTAAGGAAACCGCACCCCGACATTATTTCCTATTTACCAACCAGACCCGTATCTTCTTCACCAACGATTTGATTTTCGGCGGGTCGACCACCGACGAGTACAACCCGGCTCCCTTGGGGGCAGTTGCAGCCAGCAACCCGTGGCGCAACCCGGCAACCAACACAGGCACCTGTGGCAGCTACTCGGACAACCAGTGCTTTTTTGCCGACTTGAACGGAGAGGCCAGCCCCAACGCGGTCGGTATCGGGGGCGATTTAATCCCTTTTCGGGTCGACCCGGCCAGTGGCACCATACGGACACTATACGACTGGCAAAAAAATGACATCGGAACAACCGGGGCTACCCTCTGCCGGTTTGCCTCGGCCTATGACGAAGCCATGGTCGGCACCGGCTGCTAGCCTCGGAGCCTCGGTATTAAACCCTACAGTTGGTTCAGTACCGATCGGGGTGCTAACACGCCCAACACGCTGGGGTTGGCCGGCCCAAAAACCTTATGGGCCACCGCCTGAACCTGTGCCAGCGTCACATTGCCAAGGTCCTGCAGTAGTTGCTGCGGATGCACCGGAGGCAGACCCGAATCAATGTACTGGTCTATCAGACCATTCAACCCGCCATTGGTTTCAATAAGCTGGCGCATGGTCAGCACCGTTTTCTTTTTGGCCGCCTGCAACTGCTCGGGTGTAACCCCGTTGACCATCGCATCCCCTACCACGGTGTTCAGGCCATCAATACCCTGCTGCACCTTGTCGAAGTCCACCTCGAAATCCACACTGTAATAATGGGCCTGAGGAATATCCGAGTAGTTTTTGTTGGCACGGTACACCAGCTCGCGTCTCATCCGAAGTTCGCGGAAGAAGCCCCACGACTGGCTGCCCAGAATATCCTGCAGCACCATGAATGCGGGGTAATCCGGGTCGCCCAATTTCGGGGCACGCCACAGCTTCTGCACAAATGCCCGTTTCACGTCGGGTTTTTCCACCAGCACCCGCTTGGGCCGATCAACAAGCACGGGGTACTGAACCACCGGCAGGGCTTCCGGGGTTACTTGCCGGTAAGCCGCGTGGGGGGCATACTGCCAATCGGTATTCAGCAACTGGTACTGCTGGGCAACGGGCTCCGTGCTGTTCATCGTCAACCGAAGCGCTTCGGGACGGGTCAGCACGGACCGGAAAGCGGCCATGACATCGCCCAAACGAATTTGCTGCAACTGACGCAGGGTTTGCGTGGACGACAAGGTATAGGGGTTGGCCGACCCGTACATCACCGAATGGACCGCATCGCTCAACTGCACTTCAGGTTGCTGGATGTCTTCCTGCTGGCCCTTGATCGTATCCTGCAACAGGTTCTGGAACGTGCGCGGATCAACATCAGGGTTGGTCAGCAGGTATTGAGCCCATTTTACCAGCGAAGCCTCCTGGCCTTTAAGGCCGTTAAGGTGCAAGGCAATGCTGTTGGGCGAACTGCTGGTGCCCACGTTCACCCCACGCGAAGCCAGCTGGTTAACCAGGGCCTTGGTTCGAGGCGATCCCTGCACAAGCATGGCACTGAGCATGGAGTTGAAGGCCCACGAGTTAAACGGGGTGTGGAGCTGTACCACCAATTGGCAATCGGCTGCCAGCGGGGCCTGTTGCATGTAGGCTGTTACCCCATTGGCCAGCATGGTTTTAGCCGGCATGCTCAACGGCTGGCTAACCGTTAACCGCGAGGACGGGGCCTCTGCCGGAGCAGAAAAACCGGGACTTACAGCAGTAATCGGCAAAGCCGGTGCAGACGAATTGGACGGGACGGTCAGACCAGGGGCAAGAGAGAGCAGAGAGACCATAGGGGACATAGGGGCCATGGCTTGTATCGACGACATCACAATACCCACCCTCCAGACGGCGCACCTTGCGGTGTCAAAACCGAGGGCGAATACATCGAGGCAGCCTGTTGTTGGGCCATCGGGTGAGACGGTGGCAGGGCATAAACCAGCACATAGTGGTCGGGCCGAATGCACTGACTGGCCACGCGCTGGATATCAGCCGGTGTAATGCTTTTGACCAGCTGGGCATACTGTGCAAAGTAACGGCCATGGCCCTTAATCATGGCTTCGCCGAGCATGCTGGTGGTTGCCTCGCTGCTTTGCAGCACCTTATGGAAAGCCACCAATATCTGGTTTTTTAGCCGTTCAAGCAATTCCGGGTTTATGGGTGTGGTGGCCAACTGGGTCAGCAACTGCAAGGCCCGCTGTTGCAACTGTACCTCCTGGCCAGGCATGGTGTTCATGCTAACGGTAAACAACCCCGCCTGCTTCAGGGCGGCATAATCCACCGACACCTCGTGGGCCAGACGCTCGTTCTGGATCAACGTGCTCGTCAGCAAGCCATCGGGCTCGTTAACCAAGGCGGCCATTAACATGGTCATGGCGGTACGATCGCGGTACTGCGTGGCATCGGGGGCCGGAAAACCGAGGGTAACGATGCTGTGGGTCAGTTCCGGGTGCACAAAACTACTGGTACGAACCTGCCCAGGGGGCAGAGCAAGATGAACCGCCCGAAGCTGACGCTGATAGGCATCGATGGGCTGGGCCGTATTGGGGTTGCTGCTGAAAATCTGGTTCAGCTGGGCCAGGGTGGCAGGCAGGTTGTCCAACTGCCCGGAGATCAGGGTCAGCATGCGATCGGGGGTATAAAACCGCTGATGGAACTGCTGCAAGTGTTCCGGGCTAATGCGCTGAATGTCACTGACCTTGCCCAGCGTCTGCATACCGGGCCGGTCAAACATCAACGTCCACAACCGGTCATAAATCTGGAATCCGGGGTGACGGCCCCGCTCCTGGGCCTCTCGGATGACGGCGCTTTTTTCCTGCTCGATATGGTCCTTCACATACAAGGGATTCAGTACCATTTCACCATGCAGGTTGAGCATGGCCGGCAAGTCCTCCTTGTTGAAGACCAGTTCGTGCTGAATCACCTCATGGGAGGTCGACGCGTTCTTGCGCACCCCTAAATGATCGACCACTTGCACCCACTGGTTTTTGGCCGGAAAATGCCGGGTGGTCAGGAAGTGGCAATGCTCGTCGAGGTGAGCAATGCCGGGGGGAAGGCCGGTTTGGCCGTAAAATGGCGTACGGCCCTGAATCGGGTCCTCGTCAATCGACCCGGCATCAACAAACGTTCGCAGGCTGAGGGCATCGGTGGGGCGCTGCTCAAACACGATACGGTGCCCGTTGGCCAACCGGTAAACACGAATGGGGTAGCCAAGGGGTGAGGCAAACTGCCCTTCAAAGGCAGGGGGCGGCAAAGCCACTGGCCCATAAGCCGGGGCAGCATTGGTAGCGGCAGCAGAAGGCCCCGAAGCCGTATAACCAAACCCAGGACGGTTTACCGGCTGCTTAAGCAAGCGGGCCGGGCCAGCCATGGCGGTGTGGGGTTGAAGCGCGAGAGGTTGAGTCATAAATGCGTGAGGGGGCTTGGCACAACAGGGGCAGAAAACTTTATAACCGGGTCATTTCGGCCCTTTTACCGGTAGCCTGGCAGGTAAACATGACAGGGTAAAGGGACCCAAGACAAAAAAACACCTGAAGGCCTGTAATTGTTACGCTTTAACCAAAGCCGTTACATTCCGTTGTCCTGTACCCGGAGACTATATTACTACTAGTATAATTGTTTAGGTTTTGTAACAACCCCAAAAAACGGTCTTGACTGTCATTGTAATGACATACTTCTTTGCTAATTTACTCAGTAATCAAACGGACGAATGAGGCGAACCACGATTCAAGTGGCTTCTACCCACCCCCAAGCGGACGGTTACGTGGTACTAACGTTACGGGCACAGCCCGTCGGTACACTAAAACCCAGTGGGCTAGCCCTTCTGTTTGCCTTATCCCCAAGCGTCAAGCCCACCCCCCTGCTTTCAGTCCATTTTGGCTTCACGGCAACCGCCTGTCGGCACCCGTTGAAGTGCTTTACATCGATTTGTTTATTTCACATTTGTATGTTGTCTCGCTTAATTGCAACGGCTGGAAAGACTGCACCGGCCGTTTTTTCTTTGCCTGTTTTTCGGGCCCGCCAATGGTGGCGCCTTGGCTACCCAACGAAAGCTTGTCGCAAGCGGTTCAGCGCGTTATATTTGTCGTAATTCAGGAAAAGGGATGGTTTTACCCATGGCTGCTACAACCATTTTAATTGTGGATGACGAGTACGACTTGGTCCGGCTGGTCCGCTACAATCTTGAAAAAGAAGGTTATAAGGTGCTCACGGCTTACGACGGTCAGGAAGCCCTTCGCCAGGTCAAGGAAAACAGCCCTGAACTGGTTATTTTGGACCTGATGCTACCGGACATGCCGGGGTATGACATTTGCAAGCAACTGAAGGCCGAACCGGAAACCGAGGCCATCCCGGTCATCATGCTCACGGCACGATCCTCGGAAGACGACAAGATAAGCGGGTTCCAAGCAGGCGCCGAGGATTACGTCGTCAAGCCCTTCAGCCCCAAAGAGCTGATATACCGGGTCAAGGCCATGCTGGGCCGAACCCAGAAGAATCGCTCCGCCCTGCCCAAGGACATCCGCATTGGGCCGCTGGTTATTTTCCCCAACGACCACTGTGTCTCCATTGCCTCGGAAGATGGCAGCAGCGACCGAAACCTCCCCATCGCCCTGTCGCACCTGGAATTCAAGTTGTTGCTGTCCCTGGCCGCCTCACCCAACATGGTCAAGACCCGCGAACAACTGATTGCCGATGTTTGGGAACAGGACGGCGAAGACATCAGCGACCGAACCGTCGACACGCATGTCAAACGCCTTCGGCAAAAACTGGGCGAAGCCCGCGACATGATTGAAACCATCCGCGGCGTTGGGTATCGTATTACCACCCGTCAGCTTCAACCGGTGTAACGAGAAAACTGCCCCTTCTCTATCTATCTCTTTCTCTCTGGGTGCCGGTGCGTACATAGACACACACACACAAAGGCCCCTCAAACCGGCTCAAGGATACCGATGATTATGGCACTTACCCAGTCCACCCCCCCTTCTCCGCCGCCCAAACTGGTAGACGAAGTCACCCTTGGCGGTGCCGGGTACGCCACTGCCGAACTCAACCAGACCAAGCTGTTCAGTATCATCAGCCAAACCAAGAACGGCATGCTGGTGTTCAACCCGCAGGGCCAAATCGTGCTGTGCAACAACGCCTTCCGGGCCTGGTTCGACCACGACAACACCATTGAGTTCGGCCAGCCACTCGGCACGTTTTTCGACACCATTGACCCGGAAACCTCGCGGCAACTGCTGTCAGTACTGAACGACCCAAAAGAGCTGCACGGGGAACTTATCATCAAGCAAACCCCCAAACGGGTGTACACCTACCATTTGTACCCGGTTTACGAGCATGGGCAAATCACGGAATGGGCCCTCGTCTTCCAGGACATCACGGCCATTCGCAACACCGAGAAAATGCGGCGGGACTTTGTCGCCAACGTGTCGCACGAGCTGCGCACCCCCCTAAGCGCCATTAACGGCTATGCCGAAACCCTGCTTGACGGCGCGCTGGAAGACCCGGAAGTTGCCTTTGATTTTGTTCAGATTATTTACAACCACTCCCAACGCCTCAGTGCCCTCGTGCAAGATTTGCTGGATTTGTCCAAGCTCGAAAGCATGGAACCCACCGAATTGGTGCCGGTGAATCTTAAAAACGTCATTGAAAAGGTGGTTAAAACCAACATGCCCAATGCGCTCGAAAAGCAGTTGGCCACCGAGGTGGTGTTTGAACTGGACAACCCGTGGGTGCTGGGCAACCAAATGAACCTGGAGCAGGTCATGACCAACCTGGTGGAAAACGCCATCAAGTATTCCAAGGAAGAAGGCGAATTCCGCATCCGGGTTTACCTGGACGAAAACGCCATGACCCATGTGGACGTGGAAGACACCGGTATCGGCATTGAACAGAAATATTGGAACCGTATTTTCGAACGGTTCTACCGCGTTGACAAGGCCCGATCGCGCGAGATGGGGGGCACCGGCCTTGGCCTGGCCATTGTTAAACACATTGTGCAGCATCATGGGGGTGATGTATGGGTAACCAGCATCCCCGAGGAAGGCAGTACCTTCTCGCTGACCCTGTTGCCGGTTGACCCGGAAACCTTTGACTACGAAAGCATTCATACTGCCGAAGACCAGGAGACCCTCGAAGCGGTAGCCAGCGCATGACAACACCCCATCCACCCTTGCCTGACCAACCCACGCCCTTGGCCGCCGAGCCCATTCGGGATTGGCGCTACCATAAAACACTGTGGCAAGACCTGGCCTGGCACAAAATTCGCAGGTGGCGACACCGGCTGGGCTGCTGGCAAGAACAGCGGCAGCCATGGCTGAGTACCCCGATTGACAAAGGGGACTTGAAACTGTCGGTCTGCATTATCACCATGAATGCCGCCGATCGCATTGAACCCCTGATTCGCCATTGCAAAACCTTTGCCGATGAAATCGTCATTGGCGTGGATTCCAAAACCACCGACGACACGTTTTCGCGGTGCCAAGCCGCCGGGGCCGATGTGGTGTTTACCATCCAAAACGAGGCCCAGACCTGCAATGCCGGACTGGAGATGCTTGTGGCCCGATGCAGCGGCGACTGGATATTGCGCCTCGATGATGACGAGTACGTGGAACCGCCGTTGCAGGCATGGTTTGGCAACCTGATGCACCAGACCCGCTACACCCATTTCAAGATCCCACGGCTGCACCTGTGCCATATCGATCCGCTGGAGTGGGTAAACGACAGCTACCTGTATCCAGACTACCAGATGCGGTTTTTCAAAAACGACAAAAACCTGATGCATTTTCCTGGCGCCGTAGGACATACCAGCATTACCTGCAACGGCAAAAAGGGACGGTTGTTCGGTGGCAACATCGTTCATTTGAACCTGGCCATCAACAGCCGACAAAAACGGCAAGCCAAGTTGGAGAAATACATTCGACGCCACCATGGCGGCTGGGTACACCCCATTAACGAGTATGCCCTGCTCTTTGAAGAATTCAACTACAACATCGAACCCTATAACCACCCGGATGCCACCTTCTGCGATCTGCTGGCCTCGGTTGTGCGAGACGTTCGTCACCAGGAACGACAGGAACGACAGTCGTTAGCCAAAAACCAGACCACAGCCGCCCCGGAACCAACGACGGTCTAGCACGCTGTTTTTCCAGAACTTTTTCTAGCGGTTTTTAGGGACGCCGAGCCGGGGTTAACCGCTGGGCCTCGTCCAGCTTGCCCAGCTGGGCCGGATCAAGGATCGTCACCAGTTTATGGTTGAACTCGCCGGTGCCGACAATCAGCGCGTCAAGACCCGAAGGCACTGCCTGGGGCAACCGATCGGCCTTGTGCACCGGTTTAATGTCCATCAATGTGACCGTGACCACACGGGCGGCAATCATACCGTAGGCCGAAGCTCCACCAATGGCTTCGCCATCCTTGTTCCTCGGGCCGTTGAACGGAACGGACAACGGCGATGACAAGGGACCGGTAGTAGACGAAGCCGCCTGCTTGCCTGCCGGCGTCT
Organism: Cyanobacteria bacterium HKST-UBA04; assembly: GCA_020431915.1. Classification (GTDB taxonomy): domain Bacteria; phylum Cyanobacteriota; class Vampirovibrionia; order Vampirovibrionales; family JAGQHJ01; genus JAGQHJ01. The sequence goes on from JAGQHJ010000067.1 coordinate 9,220, forward strand.
TCTCCATCATCGCCTCGTGCTGAAGCTCGGCAGCCGTCTTGAAGCGAATCATCGATCCCGTGTCCGGGCGGTTGCCGAAATCCAGCCAATCCTGCAGGCATGTTTGCGGCGAGACCAGCACGTCGGGCGTAAACAATCGCACGGATTGCTGGTTGCCTACGTAATCGTTGAACCAGTCGTTGGGTTCGCCAAACCGGATCAGGAACCAGTCCAACACATCAAGCTGGGCCACGCAGGCCAGCGGCACGGCAAAATACTGATCGCTCAGGCCCATAAACACCACCAGCGAGGCCATATCAAGCGGGCCCTGCGCCTTGCCAGGCGGCTTGCTTTTGAGCCGGCGTTTACGCTGGGTTAAAATGGCCGTGGGCAAATCAGCTTCCTCTTCGGGGGTCGCCGTTTGCAGCAGATCCCAGATAGCGGCCACGTCGAGCAGGGGGGCCTGCCCTCCCCCGGTTAATGCCACCAGCGATGCAACGACCCATGCGCGATGCCCGTTGACCGACCGCTCGGCCTCGGGCTGCTTGGGCGGTGGAAGGCAGACCACGTGACCGCAAAACAGAATTCTGTCCACCCACAAGCCCATGCCGGTGCTGGTGTTATCGCTAAGCAGCAACACCGATCCGCTGTTAGGGTTGGCAGCCGTCGGCGTTAACGAGGTATGGCCGGGCTGCCCTTTTTTATCGGCAAGCCCGTTACTTGCCGACGGCGCTGGCATCGACCCTGACATCGACCCCATGTCGAGTAGGGTAATGGGTTTCTCCAAACGCCAAAAGGTGCCCATGCGAACCGACCCATGGTACTTGGGCGATTGGGAAGGGTACCATTCAATGGTTTTACCCGTCACCTGGTTCAAGGTAAACACGTCGGCAAACGCAGCCCTGGGCAAGGCCAGCGTGTGATTGCCACAACAAACCACCAGCACCTCGCATGTATTGACATTGATCGGCAGGGTCATGGTAAACACGCTGCCCACCCCCTTACGGGATTGCACCGTCAGCTGGCCCCCGAGGCTTTGGATTTGCTTGAACGCCACATCCATGCCAATGCCTCGGCCAGAGAAACTGTTTTGCCGACTGGCCGTGGACAGACCCGGAATGAACATCAGGTTAAACCGCTGATCGCCACTGAGCTGCTCCAGGTAATCGGCGCTAATGCCCATGGCCTTGGCACGGTCTACCAGGGCATCGGCATCAATACCCCGGCCATCATCCTGAACCTTCACCACCAGACGATCGCCCTGCTGGCAAGCCGCCAAGCGAATCAGGCCCACCTCATGCTTGCCCGAAACGCGGCGCTGGTCGGCCGGCTCGATACCATGGTCGCACGCGTTGCGGATCAAATGAACCAGCGTGTCATTCAAGGCATCCAGCAGGGCCTTGTCCACCTGTACCGGCGCCACATCCAACAAAATATCAATGGGCTTTGCCAGCTCGTTGGCCAGGTGCCTGACCAGCCTGGGGTATTGTCCCAGCACTTCGGTCAACGGTTGCTGGCGGGTTTGCATCACCGTTTGCTGAAGCTTGCTGGACAATTGATCAAAGCGCTGCCGTATTTCGGGCCCTATTTCCTCGTGTTGAACAAACGGTAACTGGTTGCCCAGTTGCACCAGTTCGGAAGCCAACTGGACCAGGTTATCCAAGACCTCAACCGGCACCCGGATCGAATCATTCCGAACGGCGTGGGGCGGATTGGCCGGAAGGAGCGCTTCGGGTGTGTTGAGCACCCCGGCATCGGCCCCCTGTGCCCCCTGTGCCCCCTGTGCCCCATGTGGGGCCGGCGAAACCATGGGTGTGACCATGGGTGTGGCCATGGGTGTCGCCACGGGCACCCCTTGGGCTTTTGTGGCCGGTTGCGCCGAGTTGAGGGCATCGAGCATAGCCACTACCCGACTGAAATGCGGGATGTCCTGGCAGGCCTGGTGGGGGCCGGCTATACATTCGCGCAACACATCGGCCCCAGCCAACAGGTTTGTGGCCATGGCCCGGTCGAAGGGAAGCTGGTTGGACAGTACCGCACCGATGGCTTCCTCAAGCTTGTGACAGAGCTGGGTAAGCCCCTGGAATCTGGGTACCTCGTCCATGAAGCCGGCATTGCCCTTGATGGTATGGACCACCCGCATCAACTCGGTCAGGGCCTCGTTCATTGGGGCCGTTGTATCGCCAGACGACTCAAACCCGGCACTGGCCAGGGCCTCTAGCAGGGGCGTGATTTCGGATAGTTGGGAAAGACTCTCCTCGACAAAGGCCTGGGTCAGTGACGCCTGTGAATCAGAGGACGGATGTGAGGTAACAGCCACGGTGGTGGGTAACTCCATCTAGCACCATTTTCCTGTTTGCCACGCTACTTGGCGGCAAACAGGTCAAGAAAAGGTTGTACCTAAAAGAACAGATAGTACCGGCTGAAACACAGCCCATGCCAACCGTCATGCAGACCACCGACTCGGGCGGTCCTCATTCGTTTGGCTGAAGTTATTCGTTAGTTTGACTTAAGTAAAAAGTGTATCGGTCGTTTTAAAGTGAAGTTTAGCCACTCCCCGAAGCAATTCCAAACCCCCTTGCCTGGCAAGGGTTTTACCGGCCTTAACCACCGGTGATCCGGCCCCCTTGGGCAATACCATACCCGCCTGCTGGCTTAAATCATCGATACCCTGCACAAACCCTGCCCGAGCCACCACGCTGGCGGCTGCCACAGCCAGCCACCGCTCGGCTTTGGTAAACTGGTACACGTCCACCACATTTCGGCTTACGCCAACCGAAGCCAGAGCCCGGTTCATGGTGGCATCGGGGCCAAACTTATCCACCACCACGGTTTTAACCCCACCTGCCTGGCCCAGCAACTGGGCAATAAGCTGGCTGTGAAGGTCTGCCATCAGGTTGTTCAAGGTTTGGCCAGCCGTCTTGTACTGCTCGTAACGGGCATTGTACACCGTCGGCATCAGGCAAACCGAGGCTATATGCCCCTGGGGAAGCGCCTGATGAAGCGCTTGAGCCTGTACCATGATCTGGGCGTCGTTGAGGGTTTTGCTGTCCCGCACGCCAATGTGCTGGATTGCCTGCTCCGTTTCAGGCGTAACCAACACGCCAGCCACCACCAACGGCCCAAAGTAGTCTCCCTTGCCCGATTCATCCGTACCCACATAGGGCGGCACAATGGTAATGGTCGGTCCCGATGGCGGTTGCGACGCGGCAGAAGCGGTACCCGACATTTTACCCGCCACCTGACCAGCGCCACCCTGCCCCTCTATAAGGGCCTTTACCTGGGCCAGCATACCCGGGTCACTGCCTTCCACATAGAGGGTGCCGTTGGTGTACTGCTTGATAATCAACCGGCCCTGGGCACGCTTGTACTCCAGGCGATAGTCACAGTACTGCTCCGGCTTTACGATGGGCTCCAAACCCGCCGAGGCCCCCATGGCCAGAACCTGCTGCTTGATTAGCTGCTGCTTGGTTTTGGAAATAACCCATTTGTGCCGCTCAACAGACATAGGACGGAACGCACGCTATCCTTCAGACTAACCGGGAAAAACCCCGCACTGTTGAATAGTGTATAACAGCCCCCGGCCACTGCCCAGTCCAATCCGGCCCAGTGGAATATATTACATGAGATACAAAAAATATCTTTTTGGGCTTAAATATGCCAAGTTTCGGTGAATGACTCCCCCTCTGTACCAGATTCGGGTAGAATGGTGCTGCAAAATCAATATACTGACCGCAACACACCCCTTTAATTTATATATTATTTGCATCATTTTACGTATAACGGAAGGAACCCTTGCCTGTGCTGCCTGTTGTGACGGCTGACATCCGCGAAAGCGTGGAGCAAGCCATTGAAGCCAATCCCGATGAATGGAAGCGGGAAATGATTCACCACATTAAGGAAGAGAACCCAGAGCTCAATTCCCTGTTGTTAACCATGGCCCAAAATGCCCAAGACCCCAAGCATGTCATTATGGCTGGCTATATGGTCTACAAGGCTTTGGAAATTGCCGAGGCATCAGAACTGGACTGATCAAAGGGCTTTAATTCGCTCAGCAGGTGACACGATGCTGGTGATGCGAAGTCCGAAATTATCTTCAATAACCACCACCTCGCCCTTGGCGATCATTTTGCCGTTGGCAAACAGATCCACGGCCTCACCGGCCACGCGGTTCAATTCGATAACCGAGCCACGGGTCAGCTCCAGTACATCTTTAATGGACAACTCGCTACGGCCCAGTTCAACGGTCAAGTTAAGTTGTACATCGAGTAACAGATCCAGGTTGCCGTTCAACATGCCGGCGGCCGGCAAATGGTTGTCAAACGAGGGGAAAGCAACCGGCTGAACCGTCACGGGGTCACCACCAACCGCACCGGCACCGCCGTCGCCCATGCCCATCGACGCCATATGCGAATGGGCACCGACACCAGCCGTCTGCATGGCATCGACCATGGCGGGATGCTCGGTAAAGGCCATGGTACCGCCCGCTGCGGCGGCATCGGTCGAATGCGCCATGGCCGCATCGGGATCGGCCATTTGCATCGGCGACGAGGCATAGCCTTCGGCCTTGCCTTCGCTCAAGGCATTCATGGCGT
>JAGQHJ010000068.1 GCA_020431915.1 Cyanobacteria bacterium HKST-UBA04
TAGGCGGCAGCAACATGCAGGCCACCCAGCAACCACCAGCCGTCGACGAAACCGTTTACATGGAAAACCTGACATGGACGGAAGTGGACGCCTTGATTAAAAGCGGCACGAAAACCGTTATTGTCCCCACCGGTGGCACGGAGCAGAACGGACCACACATGGTGCTGGGCAAGCACAACCGGATTATCCACTATACGGCAGGTCGGGTGGCCCAGACACTGGGCCATACCCTGGTGGCACCGGTCATCGCCTACGTACCGGAAGATCCGCACATGAAGTTCAAGGGCACCCTCAGTATTCCCGAACCCGTGTTTGAACAACTGCTGGCACATACCGCCACGAGCCTCAAGACACACGGGTTCAAGGTCATCGTGTTGATGGGCGACAGCTACGGCAACCAGCCGGCCCAGGCACGGGTCGCCCAAAAGCTAACGGCCGCCTGGGCCAAGGACGGGGTTCGCGTGATTCACCTGCACGACTACTATGACCACAACGGCCAACAGATGTGGTTGGTGAACCAGGGCATCGGGACAGATCACATCGGCTCCCATGCCGGCATGCGCGACACCAGCGAATTGCTGTTCCTGCACCCGCAGGGTATCCGGCAGTCGTTGCTGCATGACAACCGCCAGGCCGACTACGACAGCACCGGGGCCAATGGCAACGCCAGCCGGGCTTCGGCGACCTTGGGCTGGCAGCTCATCGATTTAAAAATCAATGCCGCCGTGCGCCAACTTCACCGGGAAGGGATAAACTAAAAAACTGCCGAAGACTGGACTTGAACCAGCACGAGGTTGCCCTCACATGCACCTGAAGCATGCGTGTCTACCATTCCACCACTTCGGCGCAGTTTTTTAGTTGTCTGGAACACGTTTCTCTTCTCTGGAGAACGAGAAAGCGAGAACGAGCCCCTATTGTAATGAGGGCAATGGGGTTTGTAAACCGTTGCCGCCCAACCCCAGTTGTTCGGGCCTCTGATCCACTGCTATATACTATTTATACCACCGAATGCCTTTAACACTTTGTAAAAATCCGCCCACATACGGCCGGCCGGGGGCAATTTTACCGGCCAACCATTGTTTATTCTAATAAGCCTCTTTCTTCTGGTTTATTGTGTCGTTACCGTTGATATGGTTTACCGTTTGCCCTATGTGTCCTTTTTCTGATCCGCAGCCTGATTTGGCCCGTTTAGGGTTGCCCGACTGCGCCATGCTGATTGCACGGCAGGCCGCTGTCCGGCCCACCCATGTCATTCGTCTGGCCAATGGCACCCTGGTGCAGTTGTATGAAGGCGGCCGAACCATTCGCCTGTACCCGGACGGCGAAATGGAAGTGAAGCCCGCCCAGAACGACGCCTCAACCATTTTCATGGATGATTACCACGCCCTGGTCAACTAGCCCAAATCCGGCCCGCCGATATGTCGCTTGACGTTTACGAAACCCCGCATGTTTTGGGATATTCCAAACGAAGTTTGGTAGAATGACGGCTATGCTTGAACAACGAAGCGACGTGATTGTCATCGGCGGTGGACACGCCGGTATCGAGGCTGCCATGGCTGCGGCCAAGCTGGGCTGCCGAACGCTGCTGATGTGCATGAACCTCGACACCATTGGCCAGATGAGTTGCAACCCGGCCATTGGTGGCCCGGCCAAAAGCCAGCTCGTCAAGGAAATCGACGCCCTGGGCGGGGTAATGGGCCTGTGTGCCGATGCCACCTACCTGCAGCTCAAGACCCTAAACCTGTCGAAAGGCCCTGCCGTGCACGCCCTGCGGGCCCAGTCGGACAAAACCGCCTACCGCGACTTTGCACGAACACTGGTGGAAACCGAACCCAACCTCAAGCTGCGGCAAACGATGGCCGTCAAACTCCATACCGCCGACGGGCAGATTGTGTCGGTAGAAGACAACCTGGGTATCGAGTACCCTTGCGGTGCCGTTATCCTGGCCAACGGCACCTTTTTGAACGGCCGGCTGTTTATTGGCGAAAAAACCGTTGCCGGCGGCCGGGCCGGAGAAGCGGCAGCCACCGGCATTACCGCCGATCTGGTAGCGGCCGGCATGACCACCGGGCGGCTCAAAACCGGAACACCCCCACGCCTTGACGGCCGAAGCATTGATTTCTCGGGCCTCGACATACACCCGGGCGACCCCGTTCCCAGCTTCTTTTCCTTCCTGCCGGACCGCCCCGTCCTGGAGCAGGTTCCGTGCCATATGACCCGCACCACGGCCAAGACACACGAGATTATTCGAAACAACCTGCACCGCTCGCCGATGTTTTCGGGCCTGATTGAAGGTGAAGGGCCGCGCTATTGCCCCAGCATCGAGGACAAGGTGGTTCGGTTTGCCGATCGCCCCAGCCACCACCTGTTTATCGAACCGGAAGGCCGAAACAGCTACGAAATGTATTTGCAGGGCTTCAGCTCCAGCCTGCCGATCGACGTGCAAATGGCCATGCTTGCCACCCTGCCGGGCCTCGAAAAAGTCGAGATGATTCGCCCCGCCTGTGCTGTGGAGTATGACTACTTTCCTGCCTACCAGCTGCACCCGAGCCTGATGACCAAGGCCCTGGCCGGTGTTTTCTGTGCCGGACAAATAAACGGCACCAGCGGCTACGAAGAGGCCGCCGCCCAGGGGCTAATGGCCGGCATTAACGCCGCCCGGTTCCTGGCCCGGCAAGCACCCTTTGTGCTGCCGCGCGAATCCTCTTATATTGGCACCATGATTGACGACCTGGTGACCAAGGAGATTTTGGAGCCCTACCGGATGCTGACCAGCCGCAGCGAATACCGCCTGCTGCTGCGGCAGGACAACGCCGATGCCCGCCTGACCCCGCTGGGACACCAAATAGGGCTGGTTGACGAGTTCCGCTGGCAGGTCTTCCAAGCCAAGCAGGCTGCCGTACAGACGGAATTCGCTCGCCTGAAAACCACCAAGCTGGACCCCAACGAAGCCAATGCCGTTTTGGCCCAGGCCGACTCGTCGCCCTTGAGCGAAAAAACCAGCCTCTTCGAACTGCTTCGCCGCCCGGAAATCGGCTACGATACGCTGGCCCGCCTAGACGCAACCAGTGCAGCACTAAACCTGGACAACCGTCCCCTGACCCTGTTTTGCGAGACGGAAATCAAGTACGAAGGGTACATCAAGCGCCAGCAACAGGCCGTCGGTAAACTGGCCGATGCCCATAAAATCGCTATCCCGGCCGGTTTCGACTACAAGGGCCTGAAGCAGTTGAGCAACGAAAGCCGGGAAAAGCTAGACAAGCTACGCCCCACCACCCTGGCCCAGGCCATGCGCATTAACGGCGTCACACCGGCCGACGCCTCGATTTTGCAGGTTGTGTTAAGCCGCTGACCCCACCCCTCTGCAATTTATCCCCCGCTCTTGGTTTAATAGTTTAATAAAAGGGTACCAACAGCCTCACTCTACCGTTTTGTAAGTTGGCACCCTCTTGTGGGTTCCTCCAATCCCATGGTTTACCCTCCCCCCTGCGTTTCGATCCCCTAAAAAAGGAGGCGTGTCCCCCATGCCGCTATCCCCCCTCTCACCTACCCGTTTTGCCGGCCAGTGGTCCATTTGTGGGCCCCTCGAAGATCTGCGCCTGTTCCGGGACACCACCAAAACCGAGCTGGAGGGGCGGGCAGCCTGTTCGTTTTTACTGGCAAAAGCCAAGGGCGCAGGCAGCCAGCAGGGGCGGCTCTATGTTGCCACCGCAGAAGACGCCGACGTCTTCGAGGCCGTCAAAGACGACCAGGAATCGCGCAGGCCCATGCTGGCAGCCATGCGCCGAAACACGGCCTCTACCGCCCTGTTTAACGACGTGGATCAACTGATGAGCTTTGACTTTATCAACGGCCCCAATCCCCCCACCCACTAAGGGGAAGGGCTAGAAGGGGGTTACTAGTCCGTTACAATTGTAAATCATGGGGGCGGGTTTGGTTTAGTTTAGGTGTTATGCAGACACAGCGACTCACCCCCGCTTTTGGCCATCCCAGCCCCCATGGCCCGCCATACGTCAGCAGCCGTTTTGGAACGGCCGCAGGGGCTGCCATGGGTAGGGCCATGGGCGCTGCCTTGCCATGGTCCGTCACCATCCACACCAACCAGGTCTTGAGCCGATCGTTCCTCGACATTTTCGGCTATTACCCCGGCATGCTCATTGTGTCGCGCAACTTGTACGAGCGGCTGGAAAAAGGCCTTAATGCCCTGCTATGGTTCGGGTTGGGGATTTTTGCCCCGATGGGGGTAGAAACGGTATACAACAGACATTACGGTAACCGGTTGCGGGCCAAATACGGCATGCCGTCCAACCTCAACCAGGTGCGGGCCTCCTTGTTCCGATCGCCGTTGAAGTGGTTTCGGCAAATCGGGGTGGACTCGCCGATGCAACTGCCCTTTGAATGGCTGGACCCCACGTTCAAGGGCCGAAAACCGCCCAAGCAGCTGGCCTATATTGCCAAGGGCCTGGGCATCAACGTGGCCAAACTGGGCAACCTGCTCAAGAACCCCGGGTTTCGTCGCGACGTGATGCGCGGCAAAAGCCGTATCATGTTGATTGATTTGGGGTTGTTTGCCATAGCCGGGCAGTTGACGTTCTGGGGCAAAAACTGGATGACGGAACGGCTGGCCCACCGAAAAGGGTTTTCCGGTATTTTCAAGTACACCAGTGCCGACTACACCAAGCAGGCCGCCGAGCACTACGAGCAACAAAAAAAGGATCGGATTGCAGCCTCCATTGTGGTGGGAGTTTTGGGAGCACTGGGGCTGCCGCTGCTGGTTAACCGGGTGGTGCAAAGCCCGGCCAAAACAGGGCTGGTTAAATCGCTAAAGCGCCTGATGCCCGCCTTTAACTACAGCAACGCCATTTTTATGAGTAAGTGGGTGCTGCTGTGGAACCTGTTTGCCAACTACCTGACCCCGGAATTCTTAAGCTGCCGCGACAGCAACGAGGTACGCGAAACGGCATGGAAAGAGGGCGTGGCCAGTGCCCTGTACTTTGGTGGCGATGACGTGTTTGCCGGCTTGGGGGCCGCCTGGATTACCAGAAACGCTTCCGGGCATGTCAAAAAACAGCTGGCCAAAATCCCCTTGCTTAAACCCCGACGCCAGTGGTTGCTAAACGGCAAGCTGCCACTGGCCCAGTCCCTGATGCGGGTTTACCAGGAAACCGGGGCCAATCCCAAACACCCGTTGTACCGGCTGGCGCGTAACAACGCGTGGTGGTCGCTGGTTATTACCGTGGCCCTGCTTGGGTTTATTACCCCCCTGCTCAACAACTGGTACACCAAACAAAAAATCATGTCGGAGATCACCCCTCAGCAACCAACCGACCCACGAATCAACCCAACAGCGAGGCCTCGGCATGCCCCCCGCAGCGGTTACGGGCATCCCCCACCCCTACCGGCATGGCCATTGGAAACACCCTCTCGGCGCGTCGGCTTGACACCTACCGGGACAAACAGGACGGGCGTTTAAGTTCGTGCCGGCCCGGTGGTAAATCAAACCATAGATAGGCCTGCCCGTTTTGCCATCGCTGCCCCTTGACCCCGCTACCGTCAAGCTCAAAGGCCGGAGGGGCCTCCTCCGTTTGCAGGCCCAACGTATACCCCTGTATGGTTTGGGTCACAGGGTTGTCAAGCCACAAGCCACACGGCGTAGGCGTTAACACCACCTGTCGGGCCATGCGAACATAATCACCCCAGTGGCCAATCGTATCCAGGTTCAACCGGCCGCTTCGGTGGGCTGCCGACAACCGCTGCAGGGTGGGGTTAAACCACGGGTACAAACGAAACGCCCGTTGATGGCCGCCGGTTTTCCAGAATTGTATGGCGCTGTAAGGGAAATATACATGGGCAATGGTTACCCCATGATTCGCCAGCAATCGTTTGAGCTGGGCGTCAGAGTACAACGACGCGGTCCAGTTCATGGCTGCCGTGGAAAACAAAAACAGCTGGTGGGGGGTAAAGGACTGTTCGGTTGAAGTAAATCCGCCGGTAAGTACCGGCAGGTTGTACAGAAGATTGGCTGGCTGGTTGTCTCGAACCAGGCTCAGTTCACCGTCATCCTCCAAAAAGGCGTAGCGATCGCCATCAGCCCAAACGTAGCGATAGTTGAACGCCTTCAAGGCATCAATCAACACATGGTCTGGTTCGCGCCGATCCCAGCCACCACGCATCACCATGGTCGGCGTAGCACCATGATCAATCCATACCCGCGAGTTGAACGGCACCAGCCCAGCCAAAGCTTGGCGGGTTTCTTCGGTGGTGTAATGCCGGGTACCGGCCGTGTGAATGGCAAACTCCACAGGAAGCTTCAGGCGACGGTACTCGCTAAGCAGGTGAGCAAAGGCCGGACTACCCATCACTGAATCCTGTGAAAATCCAATGCGATGTCCGCCAGGCATGGTCACAAAAAACGGGTAGGGCTCTCCAAGCACAAACACGCTTTTGGTAAACGGGATTTGGTTACCAGCCAGGCCCTGCCCTTGGATTACCTGACCTTGTTTATTGCCGAAAGTAACCAAGCTGTCCAAAACGGTTTCTTGGTAGTCGGCATGCTCGGTGAATATCAAGGTAGCCATACGACCGTTTGGATGCCAACTGGTAAACCAGAGCTGCGGCTTGTCCGTACGCATCAAGCTGATCTGAAGCTGACCGGCATCAAGACGCTTGGACAATCCCAGGTTAGGGTGAACCCTTCGCCATACATCTCCGGCCAACTGGGGGGTAACCTGAGTAACCAGAGTGGTCCGTTCCAGTGCCTGGTACTGGCTGGCGTCGACCACCAAGGTTTTGCTTGCGGCCTGGTAATCCAGCTCCAACATATCGGCACCCTGAACCGACAGCTGATGGGTTGAACCGTCGGTCATCTGCACCAGCAACCCATGCGGCGAAAACTGTCCCAGCACCTGCCGGGCCGAAATCTTAATCTGGTTAGGCAAATGCTGCCGATTCAGCCATGAAACAGCGGCCACATGCCTGAGGGTAATTCGGCCACCACGCCGGGTTATGGCCGCTTGGTCATCGGTAACCGCCACAGGCTTTAAAAACACCGACGCACTTTGGTTGCCGGTGTAGGGGTGCCGTCGTTGAACCACAAAACCATAGGCCTCGGGTTCAGGCTGCGGCACGTGGCGGTGGAAAGCAACATGGAATTTTCGATGGACAGAGGGATTGGTCTGCGTCAGGATAAAGCCCGTGGCTCCAGGGGGCACGGGAATATGGGAAAACGTGTCTTGACTGCGATGTGACTGAGGCAGGCTAGCCAGCAATTGCGGCTCGTAAGGCCACAAATGCAGGCGGTAGTTGGTCATGTTAGGGGTATAACGACCAGATGCACCAGCCCAAAATAACAGCATAATTTCATGCTGAGGGCTGTTGCCATCCACACGAACACTAATAAAATCGGCATTACCGACCTTTACTGGCGAATAACCCGATAGCCGATTCTTGTTAAACACCGGCAACTGCCGGTCGGCCAGAGCTTGCTGATGAACCGGCTGGGAGACCGTCTCCAGGTAGGGTGTCACGCTAAACGTTGGCACGGCCTGCGGCGACATTTTCAGCCAAGTCATCGAAGGAGAAAGCCACAACAAGGGCAGCAGCACCGTACCAGCCAGCACGGCACCAAGCAACCACCCTAGACGAGGTATCGTTGCAGGCGGATTGGACACAGTCGTAAAAACCTTTATACAAACGATGGTCTAGGACGTTGAGACATAAAGTACCCTCTCTTCTGGATCCTGCACAACGAACACACGCATTGGGGGAATCGTGCACACACACGCGCGAGCACACACGGCGCCCCTGAGACGGGTTAGGAATGCTTGGGGGGTGTCTCGGCTGTCTTGGGCGGACAACCTTTGACCTGGGCGGTTATACTAATGGGCTTTTGGCTCAGGTTGTCCAGTGACTGGACAAGCCGGGTATGCCATACAAAATCGGGGCTCAACTCCCTGAGATAGAAATACTCAAACAGCAAGCGATCGTCGGTACCGTACATGTTGGGGTATCGATCCAACACTTCCTGCTTGTTGAATTCAAGCATCTGAATCGGCAGCTCCACACAGCGCTCGTCTTGGTGGATCAGCTCCGTATGCATGTCCTCGTAGCTTTTGGCCTGATATTGGCGCAGTTGATATTCGTCAATGGCAACACGCTGACCGTCCTTGACAGATAACGGCTGCTTGTTCATAAACAACCAACTACTGCCGGGCATGGCATACCCGTAGTCAAAGCGTTCGTACCCAAGACGAACCACCCCGATATAGGGCTCAAGGGCCAGATAACCGTTGGGCTTAAGCAGTTTTTCAAGTTTGCCAAAAAATTCGCGCGAATAAATATTGCTGGCACCAGCCCGGGACAGGCCCAAAATACCAACCTGAATCAAGTCGAACTGTTCGCCCCGCTTCAAGGCGTTCTGCACATAGCGCCGCCCGTCCGTGGCATGGATTTCCACCTTGGGATGGGTCAGGGTTTGGGCAATCAGCGGATCGGAATATTTTTCATAGGCCTTTAGCACCTCGGGTGACAGCTCGACCATGACAAACTTTTCCATAAAGTCCAGCTCTTTGGTGACATAAGGAAACTCACCGGCACCCAGCCCGATTTGCAAAATCCGCTTGGGACGGAACCCGGCATCCATGATTTGCAGAGCCGCTAGGCTGTAGTACTGATAGAAAGCCGAATGCTGATCAATGATGGCCGCAGCGGCCCCGGCATTAAACGGTCGAATTTCAAACCGCTTTTTGGTCAGCCCATTGAAAAAAACGGGGGTCATGGCAGTGTGGCCTTCAATAACATCGTAGGCCCGATGACTGCCCATATAAGGGTCGTATTTCCGTGCTGCCCCAAAATCCTGCCGATAGTAATCCTTAGGAATCAACAGCACAACCACGGCCACCACCGCCACCGACAATTTGATAAGATTGGCCGGCCGGCGCAACGTGCCTCCCTCGAGTTTGGTAAACAGCAAATACACGCCCAACAAACACAAGACCAGGGTAAAACATAAGGTTGAAAGTGACCCCAGTACATCAAACAGAACGATGGCGGTCAGGAAGGTCCCAACAATGTTACCCATGGTCGACCAGAACAAGATTTTGCCGAAATTAACCCCGGCAAACCGGATGTCATCCGTAATCAGACGGCTGACCACAGGCAAATACCCACTGAAAAAGGCAATTGGCAGCATCATGACTGCCGACAACAGCATGGCCGGCACCAGGTAGAAAATCATCACGGGCCAGGTGATCGTCCAATACAGGTTATCCAACCAGGCCACGGGAATACTTAACACGGCCAGAGAAGACACGGCACCGCCCAGCAGCAGGTACACCAGCATACGTGGACGTAGATGGGCGGCCATGGTATCAACGGCATGGCCAGCTACAATCTGTCCGCTGGCCATCAACAAAAGGTAGCTCGACAGCATCACCGGAAAGACATAGGAAATGGGAGAAAAGAATGAATACAGGATACGGAAAAACACCATCTGCAGGGACAGTGTTACAAAACCAAACAGGAAAGCCGAGGCGATGACTTGCCATGATAAGGGCGTAGACAGCCGTACCGCTCCCTTCTGATTGGCTGCGAGCTGAGTTTCCTGCTGATTATCCGGTTCGGCATGCTTAACGGTTTGGTGCTGCTTGAAAGCACCGGCCAGTACGAAAAACCCAATCCCCAGCATGATGTTGATGCTGGCTGCCAGCAGGGTGCAGCCTTGCAACCCAAACAGCTCGATAAAGAACAGTGTCAACAGTGCCCCGGAAGCGGCACCCAGAACGTTTATCCCGTAAAACACACCAATGGTGTGGCCCAGGCGATTCAAAGAACTCTTGATGAAATCAACGATAATCGGCGTGGTCATCCCCATCAGGAAAATAGGGAGCATCAGGGCCAGGGCATTAACCCCAAAGTCAATAAAAACCGAGTGAACACCCCAACCCGCCACAACGGCATTAACCTGCCGAAGCACAGGAATAGAGATCAGCCCGTAAGCCCCAATCAACAGCTCAATAATTGCGTAAACCAGTACCAGGTGTTTCCGGGCCTTGGCCGTAACCGCACCTCCCGCCAGGGATCCAAACCCAAGCCCGATCATGAAAATGGTAACAATAAAGGCAATGGAAACGGAGTCGACCCCAATAGCCTGGGTCAGCACCCGTTGCCAGACCACCTGGTAAACCAGGGCAGCCAACCCCGAAAGAAAAAAGATACCGGCAGTGGCGGCCGACAATGGCGAAGCGGTAATAACCGCACGGGTTTCACCCAATGTTTTTGCAAGGGGACTGACGACGGTCTGATCAATGAACGCCCCCACCATGGCCCATGACAAACTGGTGTCGCGATCAGACAGCAGGCGGTCCAGACTGAAGTAATCAAAACGGCCTGTGGAAGGTTTATTATCGGCTGAAACAGCCGATGTTTCGTTTTTCTCAATTAGCGGCATGAGGGAAACACAACGTCCTTTGTCTGACCCTGGCGATGGTGGTGGGATCCGTCAACACCTTACTCTGGCACAGGCTTTGGTCAAAAACAACGGTATGTAAACAACTTCAAGGCACCTGCACCACCCACCAGGTTACCCCTGAAACTCAACACGCACGCAGCTTGGGTAAAAGAGCGCCTCGGGACGTTCCCCAGCCCTTTAGCGACCCGCCAAAACGGCTTCCTGATTGGCCAGACGAATACGGGCATATTCCGGGTCACGGAAAAAGGCAGAGCTGGCCGTGGATATTTTGCCACTGTACTTGGTGCATTTCTTCTCGTCGTAAGGCAGGCGGGTGGTGGCCCCTTCAAAAAAGCACAACTGCCCAATGCGTACACCGGGGTACAGGGGAATGGGAACCGTGCTGACATTGGACAACTCAAAGGTCAGCGCGCCCTTGAAACCGGGATCCACGAAGCCGGCGGTGGCATGGATCTGCAACCCAAGCCGTCCCCAGGTGCTGCGGCCTTCGAGACGGGCAGCAATGTCGAGGGGAATTTGTACATACTCCAGCGTGCTGGCCAAGGCAAACTCGCCGGGGTGCAGTACAAAGGGATCGGTTGCCTTCATCTTGAAATGGGCCATGCTTAAATCCAGATCCGCCTGGATGGCATCTGGGGTTTTCATCGGATCCCAGTGCGTGAGGTTGCTGCGTTTGAGGACCTGAAAATCGGTTCCCAAGCGAACATCAAGCGAGGTGGGGCCAAACTGCTCTTCGGGGTTGACGAGCGGGGTAATAATAATGCGCCGTTCCGGGTCCGGGTCAACCAGCCGCGACAGGATTTGATGTTCGTTTAAAATCATAGCCGTGCCAGCTCCGTTTCCGTTTGCCGCAACGTTTTCAAGGACGGGCCGCCCACACGCGTCTGGGGGCCGTCAGGCGCCTGGCCGTCCAACACCTCAAACACCCGAGCCGTTTCAATGCTTTTGGCCAGTACATTCTGCAGGCTCAATATCTTGTCGGTAAAGAACGTCCATGCCTCGTCATCATCCAGTTCGGTCAGGGCATAGCGCACCCACAGAGGGGTTTTCTCCAGCTTGTACAAAAAGCCAGCATTCAGGATCTCAACCGGCTTGGCTGGCGATTCCTTGAGCGACGCCAGCAAGGGGTACATCGAGAACGATTCGTCGCTGGCCAACTGCTGAACCAGCGTGTCATGCAACTGCGATGGGTTGACCATCATCGGCACGGCGCTAATCAACACACCCTGCTCAAGGCGATCCCCAAGCAACTGGGCCCGCTGGTAATGCTTTTCAACAAACGCCAGGATGTCGGGAATAATTTTTTCGACAATGCCCAGCAAGGCTTCACGATCCTTGTCCGACAGCTTCAATTCATCGTTGTCTTCCGTGCCGTCCTCAACAAAGGCCCGGGCCTTTTCAAGGCTCTGGTGCAAAATGACCAAGTCCTTGTTGACGAACCCAAAACGGTTCAGCCCCTGGAACAACGTAGGCTCGACAATCCAGAACCAGGGTTGGTAGCCTTCCTTGAGACTTTGCAGCACGTAATGGGCATAGTAGCTGGGTCCCAACAGGCGCAGATTAAACAACGGGCACAGCATGTCCAGGGGCAGTTCAAACCCAAGCTGCAGCTCTTCAATCAACGAAGCCACCTGCACGGTCCGGGTCGAAAACGCCTGCATAAAATAATCCGTCAACCCAAACCAGTGCAGCGGGTTGTTCAACGACAGCAAGGGAACATCCTGCACCACGGCCCATGTTTCTTCGTGCCGCAACTGGTGCCGATCCTCAAGGTACACCCCTTCCCGACTGGCCACGGGCATAAGAACCACACCGGGGTTGTCACCGGCCATCAACCGGTTCAGGTTCAAGCTGCCCAGTACCTGGTTGGCCTCGGATTGAATCTGGCGGCTGTCCATCTGGTATAGCAACTGGGTTAACTGGTGCAGACGATCAACAGCCGTCGGAAGCTGTTCACTCAGCAGGCCATAGATAACGGTTTCCAGCTCATCACCGGCAACCGTGTCTTCCAAAACCGACACCAGTGCCTGACGATGCGAAAGCGTGTCCTGGCGCAACTGATCAACCTGGGCCAGCAGATAGTCGACGACCACCTGTTGGCTGGCGTCCACATGCTGCCTTGCCTGCGCCAAACGCTGATCAAGGGCAACGATGTCTTCAACAATCTCGAAAAAGAGACGACTTAAAACAAGTTTGAGCATTCAAAGAGGACCTTGTTAACTGGAACTTCAGTATATCGACGCCCAAGCGGCCCAAACAACCCTGATAGCGGCAAATGTTAAGTAACGATTTTTAATCGACCGACCCGTCCTCTTCCCCCAAGGCCAACCCCTTCAACAGGCGGCCGGTGGTATACAGAGATCCGGCGGCCACGATCAACGTGCCCTCAAACGACCCCTGTCGTGGCTGAGTGCGCAGCCAGTCCAAAAAAGTCGCATCGTTAAAAATAGTCACCACCGTGCCCTCAGGGGCATGGTGGGCAACAAAATCAGCCATGGCTTCGGGCTCGTGAAAGCGCTCGGCCTCTGCGGCAGGAGGGGCGAGTACGATGACGTGCCGCGTCTGCGCACACTGTAACAGTGGCTGTAACATTGCCAGGCTGCGGTTGCGTTTCAAGGACAACACCCAACAAAGATCAACATGGCCAAAATCCTGATTGATCGCATCAACCAAGGTGTTTAAACCGGCTTCGTTATGGGAACCATCGAGTAACAAGCGGTACGGCGCCACCCACTGGTACCGGCCAGGCCATCGGGCATGGGCAATGCCGTGGCAACGGGCCGCCTCAGGCACCGGCAAGGCCGAATCCACCGCCTCAAGAACCTTCAACACCAAAGCCAAGTTCTGGGCCTGGTAGGGGCCCAAAAGCCCGGACGCATACTGGCCCAGTTGGCGGTGGGGGTCGTCGGTATCCAGGCACAACTGCCCAACTGGCAGCGGCTGAGAAGCAATAAGCAAGGGGGCCTGGGCCTGTTGAGCCTTGGCACGAAGCACCGCCATAACCTCATCGGGCTGAAAGCCAGAGACAACCGGCACACCGGGCTTGATAACGGCAGCTTTTTCCTCGGCAATGGCGGTCAGGGTCGGTCCAAGCCGGGCCATGTGATCCATGCTGATGGGGGTCACGACCACGGCCAGCGGTGATGCCATGACATTGGTCGAGTCGAGACGCCCCCCCAGGCCGGCTTCTATGACCGCTACATCCAGCTTGAGCCGGGCAAACTCGTCAAAGGCCATGGCATTCAAGCATTCAAAATAAGACAACGCGCTGGCCGGGTCAGGAACCTGTCCCCCAACAGCCCCCATGGCCAT
>JAGQHJ010000069.1 GCA_020431915.1 Cyanobacteria bacterium HKST-UBA04
GGGGAACCATGACAGGCGTATTCGCGTCATACGTTATACGTTTATAATACGAATACCGCCTCCCGCCGACGGGAGAAGAAAGCGATTTTAAACCGCCTTTAAAAGGAGCTTTTGTGACCGTGCTGAACCGGATTGTTAAACCAACCCCCCCTGCCCTGGCGGCGCTTACGCTTACCCTGAGTCTGGGCCTGACCTTGGTGCTAGATGTGGTGCTAGATGTGGTGCTGCCCGGTTCGCAGTCGAGTGCCCTGGCCCTGACCCCGCCCGACCTGCCCAAGGCCCTGCGGCCGACCGGCGCCGACCAGGCCGATATTATTTTGATTGAGTTTTCGGCCAAGTGGTGCAAAAGCTGCAAGGACATCCATCCCTTCGTCAAGGCCTACGTGGGGTCGCAAAACGGCAAACTCGGCTACGTGCCGCTCGACATCGACACCCCCACCACCGAAAAGTACCTGGACCAGTACGACGTGGTGTCGGTGCCCACCTACGTCATTTACAACCGGCAGGGCAAGGTGTTGTGGTCTGTGGAAGAGGATATTACCAAGACCCAGTTGAAGCAGAAGCTGGATGCATGCATGGCCCATAAATCGTGCTAGGTGGTGGCCCGCGTTTGTGGTTTAGTGCTTTCAGATTTAGGGATTGTCTGGTTCCCGATGTGTTGGTTTACAAGTTGTACAAGAAGCAATAGGACGGTACATTGGCGATGGTTTGCGATTCGGTAAAAGAGGCGTTTAAACAGCCCCTGGTTATTTTTGGTGCGTTTTTAACCTTGGCCCTGGTGGTCTCGGCCCTGATTTTGAGCCAGGGCATTATGAACCGCTATGCCGACCAGACGATTTCCGTCACCGGTGCGGCTTCGCAAATCGTGACCTCGGACCATGCCGTGGTAACCTTGCGCTTTAGCCGCGAGGCGGCGGACATGCAAACCGCCTTCAAGGATCTCAAGCGCGATCGCGACACGGTGGCCAAGTTCCTCAAACAGCAAGGCATTCCCGACGATCAGGTCACCTATGACACGATCAGCAACAACGTGGTGTACCAGAAGAACACCCAGGGCTACAGCACCAATGCCATCGAGGGCTACGCTTTCCACCAGTCCGTGACGGTGGAGAACGACGACCCGAAAGCCGTCGTCAAGCTGACACAAACCTTGCCGGGCCTGGTGCAGCAGAACGTGCTGGTCAGCGTCGACTCGCCCCAGTTTTTCTATAGCAAGCTCGATACGCTTAAGGTGGAACTGTTGCGCGATGCCGCCAAGAATGCCCTGGAACGGGCCCGATCGGTGGTTGAGCCTACCGGCCGCCGTGCCGGTGCCATTGCGTCGGCCAGTACGGGCGTCTTTCAGATTACCGACAAGAACTCGACCGATGTCTCGGACTACGGCATCTACGATACCTCGTCGGTGGACAAGAAAGTGACGGCCGTCGTCAACGCGACCTTCCGGGTGGATTAAGCCTCAAAACCCGTTGCCTAAAAAGCGGTCTCTAAAAACCGATCTCTTAAAACGGAGCTTTTAAAACGGATCTTTTAAAACCGGGTGTTTATCTCAGTTGTTTATCAGCAGCTGAGCATCACGCCGCTTTGCAGTTGGAAGGGCAGCAGATCGAGGTGCTCGGCGGCCAAGTCCACGCTGGCGCCAGGGCTGAGGCGATCGACATCGACCCCGTCATGGTAGGGAATGCTGCCGAGATAGGGAACGTCGTAGTTCTGGCAGAGCAGTTGGCACAGCGTTACCTGCAAGGCTTCGTCGGTGGTTTGGCCGGGCGGGTAGGGATGGGTGACGACGACCCCCAACGGCTTGCTGCCCCGCTGCACCATATGGCTCAGGGCCAGGTGGGTCTGGTCGATGAAGTCCGGGCCGCAGGCAGCCACCAGCACCGTGGGAAACTGGTAGTCGACAGCCACGCTCATCGCGTCGACGAGGATGTTGGGCAGGCGCCACAACCATGGGGTGGTTACCGAACCGGGGCATTCGATCAGGAAAGGCTTGGTGCCCGAGCAGCACTGGTGCATCAGCCGTTGCCATTGCTGGTCGCGTACCTGCGACGGGCTGTCGAAAAACTGGGTGGTGTACCCCGGTGGCCGGCCGGTGGTGATGTCCAGGTACGTCTGGTCATTGGAACGCGTCCGGGCGGTCTCGAGCCCCAACGGCTTGTAGGCCAGCACGTCAAACCCCATGTGGTTCAGTATCACGGCCAAGGCGGCCGTGACCACGGTTTTACCGCAGCCGGCATGGGTGCCGACGACCAGAATGCCGTCGTAGGTGCAACGGGCCGGTTGGGTTTGTAGGGTACTGGACAGGCGAGTAGGGGGTGGGGGGAGCATAGGGGTCATCATTCAAGCGGTAAAGCGGTATTAAGTGGTTTAAGCGGATTAAGGGCGGCCACGGGGAATGGGGAATGGGAAGAGACACCAAACCGGTACAAACCGGCACAAACCAGTACAAGCCGTACAACCGGCACATCCAGGTGTCGGTGGTGGTGGTGATTAAATTCCCTTCTCGATTCACGACTCATCCGTTTTGGGACGTCTTGGAGACGTTTGGAAGACATTTTGGGATGAGGGACACAACAACAGAGACTTGAGGGGGGGAGGGCGTTATGACGAGGCGTTATGATGAGGGCAACTGTGCCTTGAGCCACGCCATTTCGTCGCTCCGGTTACTCACATTACCGTTTAGTTTTTCAACATGCAAGGCCTTTAACAGCGACCCGATCCGTTCACCGGGTGCAACGCCCAGCTTGATAATGTCTTCGCCGGTGACCTCCAGCTTAACATCGGCCAACTCCTTGAGGTAGCGGACATAACCGGCCAGGTTGGTCGACACGTTGGGCGACAACACCAGCCCCGTCAGCACGGCACCGACCGGCAGGGCCGAGAAAACTTCATGCAGGCGGGCCGCTTCCATGTCGGGGTTAAGCGTGCAAATGGTATTTTCGCCCAGCAGCATGTCGCTGGCTTCCAGGGCGTCGATTTCCTGGCGGTTCAAAATCAGCCGGGCCACCACGCCGTTGCGCTGGGCCGGTGGGATGCCCAGCAGCAGCAGGTTGAGCTGGCACTGCCACAAGGCCGCCTGCCATGAGGCTTCCGCCTCGATGGGGTAACCCAAAGCGTCGTTTAAATACTGTTGGATGTAGGCCACTCGTTCGTTAACCAGCGGCAGCGGTAGCGGAAAATCCAGGGTGACGCTCAGGGTGGAATCGAGCAGCCGGACAAACCCCATGTCAAACGCTGTTTTAAGCCACTGGGCCTTTTCAGGGCTGGGGGGCAACAGCAGGCAGGCCTTCAGTTCGTCGCGAATCCGTTCGCCTCCGCCACGCCAGTCATGACTGACGAGGGGTAGCGCGGCCAAGGCTCGTTCAATCAAGGCACGGGTTTCCGGGCTCCAGTCGAAGCCCAGGCGGATGGCGTATTTTAAGGCCCGCATGATCCGGGACGGATCCTCGAAGAACGACCACGATCGCAGCACCCGCAACTGCTTGGCCTGCACGTCGCGCAGGCCGCCCAGGTAGTCGACAATCAGGCCGGGGGTCATTACCGACAAAGCCAGGGCGTTGACGGTAAAGTCGCGGCGTACGATGTCATGCTTAAGGGGGACGCCTTTCTCCAGAATGGTAGGTAACTGCCCGCAGCCTTCGTAGCATTCGCGCCGGGTCGAGGCAAAATCGAAATCGAGCTTGCCCTTGTAGCGCAGCTTGGCTGTGCCAAACTGCGGGTAGGCCTCCACCAGTTCGAAGTTTTTGGACCGCGCCACCACCCATTGCGCGGCTTCCAGGCCTTCGCCTTCCACCGACACATCGGCATCATGGATTTCGAGCTTGCGGGTCTGCTCGATGAACATGTCGCGAATGAGGCCGCCAATAATGTAGGCCGGTCGCTGCTGGGTTTGGAAAATGGAGAAGAGTTCGTAGATGGCGGCCACGAAAAAATTGGAGAAATGTTCGGTCAGGTGGTTCGATACGTCCTGCTCGCTGTGGGCCATGGCGGGCAGTTGATCGTAGAGAAACTGCGGCAAGGCAATGACCTCGACGGGCAGATGGCCCAGGTGCATCTGGCGCATGTGATCCATTGCATCGGGCGAAACCAGATAGGGCATTTTATCGACCATCACCGACCATGGGGAGCGGCCGGCCATGTGAACCGGCGTCAGGCGCCGGAAGGCTTCGTCAATGGAAATGGACAACGGATCGACGTCGGGCAGGGGCAGCAGATCTTCGGGGGGTGCCGTGGTTGCCGTCGTCTGCGGATCCGGGTCGGTTACGCGGTCGTGGTCGACCGGCACCGCCTCGTCGTCGGTAAGGCTGGACACGGACATGGGGGTGTCGTCATGGACCATCAGTAAAGCAATGCACTCAATAGACCTTATATCTTAAAATAGCCGTAATCGCCCGGATACCGTACACCGCCTGCCGGCCGCCATGGTGGGGAGGCGTGTTGGGGCAAGGGTGTTTTTTAGCTTACCCGAACCCCGATTAGACCGGCAAGGGATCGGCTGCGCGCATGCCCGACCAGCGCGGGCTGAGCTGGTGTTGGGTAAATCCCAGTTGGTCGAGCACCTTGCCGACGGTGTGCATCAGTTGCCCGTCGACGGTATTGAACGCGGGCTTGTAGAACGACAGGACGGGCGGCACCAGCCGGGCCCCGGCATCGTGCACCGTGAGCATGTTTTGCAAGTGGATGCGGTTGAGCGGGCTTTCTCGGGGCACAAGCACCAGCGGGCGACGCTCTTTGAGAGTCACGTCGGCGGCACGGCAGACCAGGTTGTCGGCGATGCCCGAGGCCAGCTTGCCCAGCGTGGTCATCGAGCACGGGGCAATGACCATGCCCTTTGTTAAAAACGTACCGCTGGCCGGTGGGGCGCCCGTGTCCTTGCTGCTTAAGCACGTCAGGCGCCGGGCCGTGTGGCTGTCGGGGTCGATGTCGATAATCTTCAGCACGGCCTCGGCCTGGCTTTGGGGGTGGGTGGGCAGGGCCACGCCCATTTCTTCGGCAATAACCTGGAAGGACTTGCTGCTGATAATGCACAGCACGTTCTGGTCCAGTTCCATCAGGGCCTTGAGGGTCATAAAGCCGATGATGCTGGCAGTGGCACCGGTAAGGGCGACCACGACCGGGGCTTGGTCATGGGCTTGGTTAGAGAGGGGGGCGGGGACAGACCGGGTCATAACACACCTATTCGTTTACTGGCGTTATTTTAGCGCTCGGGACGCCGGATTGAAAGGGGCGGGGTGGGGTGATTGTCGAGCAGTTCGTATCGGTTGGATTTGGGGCGGAGGCTTAGGAAGGGGGCTTGGGGGCTTCTGGTGGCGAGGCACGGCCTACTTCCGGCCAGCAACTGTCCAACCGGCTCTAGTCGTTTGCGCCTCCTGCCGTCGGCGAAACGAAGTGCCGCTAGGAAGTTGACTGGGCCTCCTTCCGTTGTGCCCGCCCTCTAACGAAGCCCCCAAGCCCCCTTTCCTACGCAGGTGATGTACCCGCGTTGGCGAAGTGGTCTCAGAGAGAGCAAGCGGTAGTGCCCCACCTGAGTTAGAGGTAGTGTCCCACCTGGCCCGGAAAACTGATAAGCACCTGCCCCGTGTCCATTTCCAGTTGCACGGTACGGGGCTTGTTGCCGCCCGTATCGGTTTTGGCCACCTGCAGGCCGTTGCGCGAAAGAATGGTGCGGGTGGTAATGGCGTTGCGCGTGCCCACGTTAAGAATGTTGCCGCTGCCCCCGCCAAAGTTGAACAGCTGCGAGCCACCAATGATGTTGACCACGGCATACTGCTTGTTGAGGCCCTTGGCAGCCAGGCTTTCGATAAAGTGGGGCAGGGCCACGTCCACGAACTTGTAGGGCAGGTCGTTGTTGCCGGTGGCCATGCGGCTGTCGGGCAGCCCCATATGCACCAGCCCGCCCAACGCGGCCTGCGGGTCGTACACGGTCACCACGATGCTGCTGGCCACGCGCGTGGCCTTCATCACCTCGGTCGGGTTTTTCGAGATATGCAGCTCACCGATACTGATGAGGATTTCCTTCTTGGCACCGGCTACCATGGCCATCCGTTCCGACGCATCGCGCTACCTTACCATCTGGTTCATGTTGTTAATCGTGCCCCGCAGTTCAAGCAGGTCGTTGTACAGCGACTCGAAAAACGGCGTGTCGCGGCCAATGTTAAGCTGGTCGAACACGGCTTCGTCGAGCGGGTACATCAACCCGTCTACCCCAAGCCCTTCGCCGCTGAGCATGGTAAAGGCGTCGGCCAGGTGTACCATGCAAACCATGTCCCGGATTTCCTTGTTGGTGCCGTCAGGCATTTTGCCGGGATGGTGGTGGTAGCAAATGGCGCTGAGCAGGGTTTGAGGGAAGTTAAAGCGTTCGGCTACCACGCGGCCCACGTCGGTGTGGCTCATACCCAGCACCATTTCCTCGGCCTTGGCGTACGACAGCTTGTTGGCCACGGCCATTGCCTCGATTTGCTTGGCATGGGTGGCCACGTAGTGGGTCAGCACAATCTTGCCGATGTCGCGCAGCAGGGCGCCGGTAAAGGCCAGGTCGGCCAGCTTGGTGTTGTCTGGCCGAAGGCTCTTGGCAATGTGCTTGGCATACACGGCGCAGGTCAGGGCGTTTTCCCACAGGGCACCGGCCTCCAGGGCGTAGCCTTCAATGGGGCGGCTTAGCAGCGAGTGGGAAATGATGACGAAGATGATTCGCTTCAGCTCTTTTTGTCCCAGAATGGAGACGGCTTCGCTGATGGTGGCGATTTTTCGCGAAAACCCGTATTCGGCCGAGTTGCACAGCTTGAGCACCTTGGAGGTCAGCGACGGGTCGCGCGAAATGACGTCGGCCAGATCCTGGGCACTGACGTCGGGGTCGTCGAGCAGGCGGTTTACCTCTAGCGCCACAACGGGCACGTCGGGCAGCTGATCGAGGATCTGGACTATCTGGTTAAGAAGGGCGGGGTTGGACATAAGCAAGTGATGGGGTAAGGCTGATAAGACGACGAACAAGGGGCGGGTCCGTGTGGACCCTTACCAGTGTATCGTAATCGAAGCCGGTTTGGTGTATAAAGCTTTGTCTACCCGAAAATGTCGCGCGGCAAATGTGACGGAATTTGTCACAGATTCGACAAAGCGCTTTCAATCGAGCGGGTTTTAATCAATAATAGGCCTATTATGACCAGGTGAACCATTGGGACACATAGGATTTATACATCTTTTACGCTTGTCGTTTATAGAGATGATACGGTTCTGATAGCCCCCCACCTGTACCGGGTTTGCTTAATTTTGCCCCTCCCCGTAATTTAGTGGCCGTGTTTTAGGTGGCCATCACAACGAAGTAGATAAGGGTTTAGCTAAACTTATGACTTATACCGACGGACAAGAACCTTCTTCCCAGCCTATGGCCAAACCGGGCACCGCCAATTTGGGTGCCGGCATGGGTAATCCCAAAGCCAGCGACAGTCCCTTGCTGCGTTCGTTGGCCACCCGTGCGCAAACCACCGACGCCCAGATTCAAAGCTTTACCCAGTCCAAGGCCATTATTAAGGTTGTGGGCGTGGGCGGCGGCGGCGGCAACGGCGTAAACCGCATGATTGCCAGCGGCATGCAGAACGTCGAGTTCTGGATGATGAACACCGACAGCCAGGTGCTTGAGAACGCGTCGACCCCTTATCGCATTCAGTTGGGTTCCAAAATTACCCGTGGCCTGGGCGCCGGGGGTAACCCCGCCATTGGCCAGAAGGCCGCCGAGGAAAGCCGTGAGGAAGTGGCCAGTGCCCTGAAAGGGGCCGACATGGTCTTTATCACTGCCGGTATGGGCGGTGGTACCGGTACGGGTGCCGCACCCATTGTGGCCGAAATTGCCCGCGACCAGGGCGCCTTGACCGTAGGTGTGGTTACCAAGCCGTTTACCTTCGAAGGCCGTCGCCGCATGCAGCAAGCCACCCAGGGCCTCGAAAGCCTGAAGGAATCGGTTGACACCCTCATCGTGATTCCCAACGACAAGCTGCTTGAAGTGGTTGAGCGTCGCACCTCGCTGCAGGATGCCTTCCGCATTGCCGACGAAGTGCTGCAACGCGGGGTTCAGGGTATCAGCAACATTATTACCGTGCCGGGGCTGATCAACGTGGACTTTGCCGACGTCAAAGCCATTATGTCGATGGCCGGCAGTGCCATTATGGGCATTGGTGTCGCGTCGGGCGAAGGCCGTGCCGTGGAAGCCGCCCGGATGGCCGTCAACTCGCCGCTGCTTGAAACCCAGATTGACGGGGCCAGCGGGGTTATCTTTAACGTGACCGGCGGGGCCGACATGACCCTGCACGAAGTCAACGAGGCGGCCGCCGTCATTTACGACGCCGTGGACAACGATGCCAACATTATCTTTGGCTCGGTCATTGACGAGCGCATCAGCGGCGAAATCCAGATTACCGTCATTGCCACCGGCTTCGAGCTGAAATCCAGAAGCCTGCACAGCCACCGCGATCATGCCGACATCCACATTCCGGCCATGACGGCGCAGCAGAGCACCGGCCCGCAAGCCGCTGGCTATGCCTCGCTGGGATCCTTTCCGTCTTTTAGTGCCACGGCCGCCGCTTCAACCGCGCCGTCGGCCCAGCCCGGTGCCACGGCCACCATGGCCAAGCCCGCCCCGACCGTCATCAGCCAAAGCAAATTGTCTGCCATGATGCCGTCGGTTGGCAAAAAGCCGGTACCGCCCACATTGAAATCACCGGTTAACCAGCCGGCCCCGTCCAGTAACGGTTCGCATACCGGCGACGGTGGCAGCGACGGCGACTCGGTACAGGAAGCCGCTCGTAAACTGTTGGATCTGCCGGATTTTTTGGGCCGTAAAAAATAGGCTCGTAAAAAACAGATTCGTAAATACAGAGGCGTTGCCAAACAAAGACGTTGCAAAATAGAGACGTGGCATCAGCGTGCGCGTCTGCGATTAAAGGTTTTTTCGTGATGAGCCCTCCCCTTTCTGCGCAGCCCGTTGACGGGCTCCCCTCGGTCGAGGCCCTTTCGCCGGGGTTGTTAAAAAACGTGATGAGCCCGCTGTGGTGGGATGCCGAGGCCCATGTTCTGGAGATGGTGGATCAGACCGTGCTACCGGAAACCTATCGCACGGTGGTTATCGATTCGGCCCAGGCCACTTTCGACGCGATTAAGACGATGGTGGTTCGCGGAGCCCCGGCCATTGGCCTGGCGGGGGCTTACGGGTTGGTGCTGGCGTCCAAGGCGGCGCTGGATTTGCCACTTGAGGCGTACGTGACCCATCTGCACGAGGCAGCCGACATGCTGGTAAAGGCTCGGCCTACGGCAGTGAATTTGGCATGGGCGCTGGCCGAGCAGCGGCAGTTGCTTGACCGGCTGGTGGCCTCGGCCCAGGACGACGACACGGATTTGGCCCCGATGGTTATTCACGCGGCCCTGCTGCACCATGCCCGCTGGCTGCACCTGGACGACATTGAACGCTGCAAGGCCATTGGCGTGCATGGCCAGAAGCTGGTGCCGAAACAAGGTGCCGGCATCCTGACGCACTGCAACGCCGGGGCCTTGGCTACGGGTGGTTACGGCACGGCACTCGGCGTCATTCGCAAGGCCGTTGAGCTTGACCCCACCATTAAGGTGTATGCCGATGAAACCCGTCCCCGCCTGCAGGGGGCAACCCTGACGGCATGGGAGTTGGCCCGAGACGAGATTGACGTGACCCTGATTGCCGATACCATGTCGGCCTGGGCCATGCAGCAAGGCAAAATCGACATGGTGGTGGTGGGCGCCGACCGCATTGCGGCCAACGGCGATGCCGCCAACAAGATTGGCACCTACCTCGTGGCCCTGGCGGCCGCAGCCCACCAGATTCCGTTTTACGTGGCTGCCCCGTTGTCGACCATCGACTTTGATTGCCCCAACGGCGAGGCCATTCCCATTGAGGAACGCGACGGGTTGGAAATTGCCCAGATTAAGGGGCAGTGGATTTGTCCGCAGACCGGCGTGGCGTTTTACAACCCCGCCTTTGACGTGACGCCCAACGAATTGATTAGCGGCATTATTACCGAGCGCGGTGTGGCTTGTCCACCCTTTGCCAAGTCGCTGGAAAAACTGAAACACTAAACGACGGCACCGCGTAATGGGGTGGGGCGTTAGGGGTGCGTGTGCCGATCGCAACGATTTTGTTAAGGGGGCTTGTCAACGCGGGCAAATAGGAATATATTTACGTAACTACTTACATAAATAAGCTTCAAACACAGGAGTCCTATATATAGTGTCGTTTATTAAACAGTTTGGTGCCTTGATGCTGGCCAGTCGCATGCGGGTCATCATCGACCTGATGAGTCAGGACGTGAGCCGCATGTACCACGACGAGGACCTGGCGTTTGAGCCGCGCTGGTACGTGTTTATTGCCCTGCTGATGCAGCACCCGGCCTTGAGCATTTGCGAGATGGCCGACCAGTTGGGCTGCAGCCATGCCGCCATTAACCAGCTGGCCAAGGAGCTGAGCAAAAACGGCTTTGTGGCGTCGGCCCAGTGTCGATCGGACAAACGGCGGCGTCGCCTGACCTTGACCGACAAGGGCCGGGGGATGTACTACGAGCTGCAACCGCTGGTTAACGACATTGCCGCTGCCGCCGAGGGCCTGCTCGAAGCCACCGGCACCGACGTGCTGGGCACCCTCGATCGCCTGGAAGCCGAGCTGCGGACCCGCTCGCTGTACGATCGTTACACGGCCCGAAAGAAGGCCCGGCAACAGCAGGCCGTTACCCTGCTAACCGCCGACCAGTTTGATGCGACGCACCTGCAGCAGTTTCAAACCCTGAACGAAACATGGCTCAAACACCTGTACAGCCTCGAGGCCGTCGATCGGCACCGGCTGGCAGACCCCATTGCCACGATGGTTACCCCCGATCCGCTGGGCGATGGCTGCGGCGGCCAAATTTGGCTGGCCATGGTGGCCCCCGACGACGACCAGCCGGCCAGCGAGGTGGTGGGTACCCTGGCCATGGTGCCCCATTGCTGCGACGGCATGCCGGTGTACGAAATTACCTATTTTGTGGTGAAGACCGGTTACCGCAACCAGCAAATTGGATCGACCCTGTTGCGCAATGCCCTGCAGGAAGCCCACGCCCGTAGCCCCGAAGCCAACGTGGTGGTTAGCCTGACCCCGCAACTGACGGCAGCCCAACAGATGCTGCGGCCCTACGGCTTTAGCCCCGTGCCGCCGGATTCGCCCCTGATGGCCCTGAGCCCTTACGAACGCTTTAACCGCATGATGGCCCTCAAGTCCGAAGGTTCCTATACCCATGCCTATGCCCATGCCCAGCCTGTCGCCAAACCGGCTACCAAATCCACTGCTAAAGCCACTGCTAAATCCACGACTAAAACCGCCTTGTCATAAAGAGACCCCCTGCGATGAACCTGCCCATGGTTGCCTGGTCGGCGCGTGCCGGCTTTAAACCCAACGCGGCCCTGCTGGCCCTTTGGACCGTTTACCTGGTCTGGGGCACCACCTTTGCCGCCATTCATTGGGCCATTCAGGATATTCCGCCCGGCCTGATGGCCAGCAGCCGCTTTTTGGCTGCTGGCCTGGGCATGCTGCTGGTGGGTTGGCTGGCCACGTCGGCTGGCGATCGGCCCACCCGAAGCCAGTGGCTGAAGCTGCTGATGCGCAACGGGGCTATTGGCTTTTTTCTGTTTGGCCTGGGCAACACCATGTCGGGCTACGGCCTGCAATACCTGCCGACCGGTATGGGTAGCGTGTTTACCGCCACGGCCATGTTCTGGATGACGGGCATGGGGGCCTCGCTGCCGCCGCGCGAACCGACATCGCCTGCCGTGTGGACCCTGCTGGTGGTGGGGTTTACCGGGCTGCTGCTGATGCTCTCGCCGCAACTGCTTCGGCCCGGTGCCGTGCACCCCGATTTTTGGCTGGGCGTGGCCTGCTTTAACGTGATGGCCCTGTCATGGTCCGTTGGGTCGTTGTTGGCCAAGCGCTGGGCGCCCCAAGGCGGCATGCGTGATGCCCCGCTTTCTGCCAACTCCTCTGCCACGCCTTCTGCCAAATCTTCTGCCGGGCATTCCATTTTTCTCGACGTGGGCTTGCAGAACCTGGTGGCTAGCCTGTCGGTGTGGCCCGTGGCCACGGCGGGCCTGAACTGGCACGCGCTGCACTTGCACCTGCCGTCGGTTGCTGCCTGGCTTTACCTGGTGCTGTTTGGCTCGATGGTGGCCACGCCCTGCTATATCTACGTGGTGCGCACCATGCCCATGGCCGTGTCAGGATCCTTTGCCTACGTCACGCCCCTGGTGTCGGTGTTTGTGGGCACGACCCTGCTTGGCGAAACCCTGAGCTGGCCGATGGCCATGGGCATGGGGGTGATTCTGGCCTCGGTGGTGTACTTGCAACGCTATGCCACGACCCAACCCGCTGCCAAACCAAAAGCCGCTACGCTGCCGGCATGTCTGGCCCCATGCGTGGCGACTGCTGCCGTAGGGCCTGCCGCTGTTTCCACCCCCGCTTCTAATTTGCCTGCCCCGTTGTATACCGTTGCTGCCCAGGAGGACTGTTGCTGATGATGAACCCGGCTTCCATGAGACCCACGCCCCTCGATGAAACCGACCGCTTTGTGTGCCGACCGGTTGAGGCACGGGACAATGCGGCCGTGAAGGCCCTGGTGGTTGAAACCCTGGCCGAGTTTGGCCATACCGGCCAAAATTTTGCATGCAGCGACCCGGAACTGGACGACATGACGGCCACCTATGCCCGAGACGGGGCCCGCTTTTGGGTGATAGAAGACACCCACCAGCCGGGCAGCATTCTGGGCTGCGGCGGCTACGATCGGCTGAAAGGCACGACCCCGGACGAGGGGGTGGTGGAGATGCAAAAGCTGTACTTTCGCCCGGCCCTTCGGGGGCTGGGGTTGGGTCGGCGGCTGTGCGAGCTGATACTGGCCCATGCCGCTGCCGACGGGTACCGGCAGATGTACATTGAAACCACCCCCAACCTGGCCGCTGCCGTGAAACTGTACGAAAAGCTGGGCTTTGACTACCTGCAGGGCCCCATGGGGGCGACCGGCCACAGTGGGTGCACGGTGTGGATGGGTAAAGCCTTGGTGCCCCCCGCGTAGCGGGCCTCGATTGCGACGGGACGTCTGTGGTAGAATACCGGGCAATGTTGTGACTGACCCGTGAACCGTGAGGGACCTGCCCGATGTTGTTGACCCGTTTACCTGCCGTGCTGGCCACCAGCTTGTTTGTGACGACTGCCCTGGTATTGAATACCGTGGTTTTAGAAGTGGCGCTGGATACGGGTCACCGCGCTTTAGCCGAATCGGCCAAAGCTGAAAAGGCCGAGAAATCCGACGAGCCGGAGAAAGCCGAGCATGCGGAGAAGTCGGAAAAAGCTGAGAAAGCTGAGCAATCTGACGAGCCGGAGCGTGGTGAAAAAGCCGAGCATGCGGAGAAGTCGGAAAAAGTAGAGAAAGCTGAAAAGTCTGACGAGCCGGAGAAGGTAGAAAAAGCCGAGCATGCGGAGAAGTCGGAAAAAGTAGAGAAAGCTGAAAAGTCTGACGAGCCGGAGA
>JAGQHJ010000070.1 GCA_020431915.1 Cyanobacteria bacterium HKST-UBA04
AACCCGGCTGATCTGGCGAAAATCAATGCCGCCAAGGCCCTAAGTGCCGATTTGGACAAGCTTGAAAACCAGTTTGATGTTGAAAAACTCGATGCCATGATCAAAGGCGGCAACAGCACAGCCATTATGCAATACCTGTACAAGGAGATTAACGGCTGGACCGTTGAAAACAAAGGTGGTGGCTGGCTAATAACCGCCGACGACGGGCGCTGGGGCGGTCCGGACAAATCCAACATCAACGGCCACAACGCCAACGTCAACTCCCGTGCCGATCGCATGCATTTTTCGGCGCTGGTCGAAGACAGCCCCGAGCACTTCAGAGACTGGGATCAGGTGGCCATGGAAGAATTCTACGGCTACAACTCTACCCGCTCCGATGTGACCTTTGCCAACCGCGATGCGTTGATCAAGAACAATGACATCTTCTGGCACAACGCCAGTGGCACCCGAGGCTTTGTTGCCGGGCTGATGGAGCAGATCCAGGACGCCGAAACCAAGGCCCAATGGCTAAAGGATTACGGCGATAGCTGCTATGACGACAAAGCCCTTGATCTGGCCTCCAAGCTGCAATCCCAGGCCACGTACCTGCGCGACGTCGGCAAGAAGCTCTTCCAGCTTTCCGATATGCAGGCCACCCCGTACGTCATTGACTTTAACGGCGATGGCGTGGCCACGTCTGACCAGATCCGCACCGTGGGTGACAATAATATGGCCTGGTTGGCCGCCAACCAGAACACCGACGATGCCGTGCTGCTCAACGACGTTAACGGCAATGGCCAGATTGACAGTATGGCCGAACTGGTCAGTGCCCGTCGCGAAGATACCGTTGAAGGTCAGCAATCGCTTGGCGAACTGGATGACAACGGTGATGGCAAGGTCGATGCCGCTGACAAAGGCTTTACCAACCTCAAGCTGTGGTTCGACAAGGACGGCAACGGCCGGGTCGATGCCGGTGAACTGGTGGCTCTGGCCGACAAAGGTGTTGCCTCGTTCAACGTGGATTACGTTGAAAACCGTGATCTGTCACAATCGACCGGCTTTATGGCCGACGAATTTGGTAACAGCCACCGCTACACCAGCCAGGTTAACCTGAAAGACGGTTCCAGCGTGGCGATGACCGACATCTTCTTTAACCAAGTATCCTAAGCATAAGTTGACTGACGCGTCCGGGTTTCAACCAATCGGCTGGCCCGGACGCGTCAATACCCTAAATCCCTTTTGTCAGTACGGCTTTGACTCGCCAGACTGTCAAAAAAAACCTTAATATTGTTTTTATATTTATATATAGTGTTTTGACTCGTTTCAGCCCACTCTAAATCCAACCAATTGTCCCCTTGTGAGTAAGAGAGAACGTTCGCCCCATGGCTTTGAATGGAAGCAATTATTTGCTTAATTTTGCCGCACAGAACCCGCCTGCAGCCGTTTCTACAGGCTCCGTCGGTTCGGTTCGCCTGCAGCAGGCCCAAACCGAGCGGTATCCGTCGGACAACGAGACCGGATTGACCCCTGCTCCGGCCAATACCGCTTTTGGTGCGGAGTTTACCTCCCAGTTTGTGCTGGTACAGCTTCTCCAGAGCATCCTAAAAAAGATTATCGAGCTGCTTGAGCGGGTAACGGGTAACAATGATCCTGGTACAACAGCCCCGCCCCCGACAGCGGTAACCGAGAAATACCCGTCCGATACGGAAGACGGGGGAACGATTCCTTCACCCGCCCCTACGCCTGTGCCTACCCCCACGCCTACCCCGATTGCCATTACCCTGAAGTACCCGTCCGATACGGAAGATGGTGGCGCTATTCCCTCGCCTGTGCCCGCTCCCACCCCGATTGTTACCACCAGAAAATACCCGTCCGACTCGGAAGACGGCGGCGCTATTCCTTCGCCGGCCCCCGTGCCCAGCCCGACGCCAATTGCCGTGACCATGAAATACCCGTCCGACACGGAAGACGGCGGCACTGTTCCTTCGCCCGCCCCGGCCCCCACCCCAGTTGTGGTGACCAAGAAATACCCCTCCGATTCGGAGGATGGCGGCCAATGGCATCGAACTGTGCCGCCCATGCCTGCCCCGGATCCAACGACCCGCTGGTATGAGACGATGAAAGCCCCGTCCGACTCGGAAGACGGCGGAACAATTGATATGAAGCTGCCGCCCATGCCCCGGCCCAATCCCGATGATCAGCTGATACACACCATGAAAGCCCCGTCTGACACGGAAGACGGGGGTGGTAATAACCAAATCTGGTAGCCTTCTTTCCATGGCCGGTATTGCACCAAGATCAGGTACGCTGGTCGATACGTTGGTCTATAAATCGCCGAACACCGGTCGATTAAGACCGGTTGTACAGGTAATGCGTGTTTTTACCGCTAAAATTGGGGGTGCCGATACTGAAACCGGGCCATGCAAGACGGCCTTGTTGGGCGTGACTGCAAGAAAACCTTGACGTGGCCGGACGACGGCGGGACAATGAGCCTGTAATTTCAATTGTTATTAAACATTGATGCTCAACCGTAATATGGATGTGGTGTGAGGGCCAACCCCGTTAAGAACGCCCTTAACCAGAGTTATTTGAAAGGTGATTCCCTATGAAACGCATCTTTTCGTTGTTTGCGGCTGGTATTGCTTTGACCGGTTTGACGGCACTCAACGCCCAAGCTGTTGTGTCCTATGACGTGCAGCCCGGTGACAACCCGACCATCGAACTGACCTCGGATCAAGAAGTATTGCTGCACATTCCCCGTCAACAGTACTACAACTACCAAATCAGCTTCCGTGGTGACGACGGCCTGAACTTCACCGTGCCGCTCCACACCCAGGACACCTACTATTTCGATGCCACCAAGGCCCCCAGCCGTCAAATCAGCTACACCGTAAAAACCCTCGACGGCCAGCAAGTGGCAAACGGGACCATTAACAACCCCTATGTCTACACGTCCCGTACCGACATCTCCAGCATTCTGAACCAGCGCACTACCTATGACTACAGTGCGTTCCGTGATGAAGAGCCTACCTACAACACCTCCCGTAGCGTTCGTGGCTATTGGTAGGTAACCGTTTAGGCTCTTGCAGCACTATGGTTAACGTAAACCACAATTCAACGATAACCGCGCGGTGGCTTGGCTGCCGCGCGGTTATTCTGTCTACAGCCGCCTGGGCCCTAACCGGGGTTGGGCTGTTCTTTTTAGGGCTGATGCCGATGGCTGCAGCAGGTGAGATTACCGACAGCATTGGCCAAGGTGGCGCCTATGTGCCCTTTACCTGGCAACAGCAGCAAGGTGGCGCCTCAGCCACCTCAAAATCAACCGATACGGATGCACTAGAGCAGTTTGAGAACCGCCGTATCGTCATCAACATCCCGTCGCGAACCCTGACCCTGTTTGAGGGGTACGACGTCCTGAAGCGCTTCCCCGTCGGCGTCGGACGAAGCCAGTTTCCCACCCCCACCGGGCAGTTCAAGGTGTTGCGCAAGGTCAAAAACCCAGGGTGGGAAAACCCCTATAAGCCGGTTGGTGCCCAAAAAATCGGAGCAGGGGCCAACAATCCGCTTGGTACGCGCTGGATTGGCTTTCACCGTGACGCCAAAGGCGAATACGGCATGCATGGCACCGATACCCCCTCTAGCGTGGGCCAGTACAGCTCGCACGGGTGTGTGCGCATGCAAATCAAGGACGCCGAAACCCTGTTTGACATGGTGGAGGTGGGTACCCCGGTTGCGGTTACCTATGACCTGATTGACCTGCGTAAAAACGGCGAACAAGTCGTTGGCACCAGTTATGCCGATGCCTATGGCCGGGGCCGCCCGACTTCAGAATCGGTTAAGACCCGTATGACAGAGCGCTTTCCCGATGCCATCGTTGATGAGGCTGTTTTAAAGCAGGCCGTGACAAAATTTTCGCCGTCGCACCAGGCGGTGTTGGCCCGGATAACCGCACCAAAAACAACCCAATCAGCCGAATCAATGGATTCAGCAGCCTTGACCAGTCCACAGGTGTTGGAACAGACGCCTAAAACACCGGTCAGCGTTTTTAAACCCACTGACAACTGGTTTGATGCCTTGTTTAACACCCTGCCGGCCCCCCAGCAACGGGTGATGGAATGATTGGGCAGAAGAGAACAGCAGCGTTTTTTACTTTACCGGGAATCCTGGTATACATGGGATGCCTTGTATGCCTAGGCTGTACGGGTTTGGACGGCATGCTGCATGCCGGTGACGTGGACGGGTCTACCGAATCCACCGAATCTGCCGATTTAAAAGGGTTTATGCCCGTTTCGGCCACTATTGCCGAGCGGCTGCTTCCCCTTCAATTGGGGGTGGCCGAACTAGGCCGACGGCGGGACTGGGAAAACGCCTTGCAAACCGACGAAGACTGCCATATGGACGATACCCTGATGGACGAGGCCAAGGAATATGGTATGGGCAGCGGGGTTGAGGTTATCGACCTGCATCGTCAGGGCACAGCGGCGGCTCAGACGGTAACGGGCCTGGTACAGGTTCGCTGCATGATGGGGGCCTACCAAGGCGTTTATCGTTACTACACCGTTCTTGTGCAGGGGGACAACAATACCCCGATGACAATGGCCATGGCCCCCTTAACGCTGATGCAGCCGATCGAAGCCGATGCCGGCCACCAACCGACTGTGGCACCGGCTGCCGAAATTGCCGGCTGGCCCGACTGGCATCGCGATAAGCAGACCCTTACCGTTTTTTCAAAGTACCGCGGGCCGGGGGATTGTGGGTTTTACGGCCAATATACCTATGATGCTGCCCGTCGGCAGTTTAATACCACGGTGGTACGCGAACGCGACTGCAGTGACACCGTACCTGAAACCATCAATCCGGCCGAATGGCCGCAGATCTACCCGGCGTTTTAAAGTCCTTAGGTGCCCCGAAGCGGGGTACATCCCTCCCCATGAGAACCCTATGCAACTGGTGTCTTTTCCCCTGTGGCGACCGGTGGCGTGCCACCGCAACGTGTCCCCCGCCTTTGGCGGGGAATATGTGCAGCCTGCCTTGCCGGTGCGGGTGGCTCGGGTACTTGACGAGGTTCGTGGGTATTACCAGATGCCCGAACAGTCGGTCCCGCCGAAGTTTCTGGCCCGAAAGCATGACCTGTATACTGGGCTGACGATTGCCCTGCGGCATACCGGTTTTGGTATACCGCGATCCGTTCTGCTGACCCCACCCGTCCGCGAGGCCTTGCACGGGTTTTTTACCGGACTGGCCCAGGACGGGCTAATCCAATCCACGCCCATGGATGCCCCACTTGTTGAGGCCGTGGTGGCTGACCGCCTGCAGCCCTTTATCAACCTCTGCCTAACCGTGGCCGCCCAGCGGCGCTCGCGTCCGTGCAATTAGGCCAGTACTCTTGTCATGGCCAAGGCTTTATTTTATATTTTATTGTAATCTGAATAAATTATTGAATAACGGTGTCCGAGGGGTGGCTGTCCCATTAGACACCGTGTGAAGGGAGATCTCATCTGTGCGACTCTTACCTGTTGGCTATACCCTATCACCCCTATCGGCATCGACCGTTTCCAAGCCGATTTATCTGAAGACCCCCCAGAGCCGTGCACATGCGGCCGGGTCGCTTTCCTTCGGCAACGACCCTACCAACACCGCCCTTCTGGATCAATTCCAGGCTGCCGTAGGCCAGGCGTTTGGGGCCCATAAAAAAACGGCCAACCCCCAACTGCAAGCGCGCTTATCGGCTTATCAAGCCGGGGTTGCTGCTATTTCTGGCTCACTAAGCCCAGCCCAGGTGGATATACAATTACGGCCGGTTATTCGAGCGTTTTACGCCGGATTGGTGGAAGACGGTACGGTTAGCGGGCCTTTTGCCACCCAAACCGTGATTGACCAGGCCACCGATGCCAAGCTCGGCGAAGAACGTCAAAAGATACTGGCCAAGGCCCATCCCTTTGGCGCCCCTGAGGAGGCGTAAGCCTCCTCCAGATAACGGAATTTTTTGGGGAAAAGGGTGTGTTTGGCACGCCCGTATTGAAGCCGGTTGGGGAATCGGTCGATACATGCCTCAGAGTGACCCGTGGTGTACGACGGTGTACGACCACGATGAACGGATGAGGACACAGCCCCGTGCAAGATACACAGACCCAATCGCAGCCAGTGCAAACGGAACTCCAGATCCAGTCCAACGGCTATCCCGGCCCGGATCAGGAGGAAATGATTTACAAGCAGGCCCGCGGCTTTATGTACAGCCGGCCCAAGGTCTGTGTACTGCCCAATTTTCTGAGCCACCAGGAATGTGACCACATGATGGAGTTGGCCAATCGCATGCTCTGTCCCTCCACCGTGATTGATCCGACAACCGGCCACAATGTACCGAACAAGGATCGTTCCAGCCATAATGCCTGCTTTTACCGGGGGCAGGACGAGGTGATTAGCCAAATCGAACAGCGAATTGCCAATGTCACCATGTTACCGGTTGAATACGGCGAAGGCTTACAAGTGCTACGCTACGAAGTTGGCCAGGAATACAAACCACACTTTGATTACTTTGACCCGACGTTGTCCGGCAGCAAGCAGCCCCTTGATGAGGGTGGGCAGCGCGTGGCCACCATGCTGATGTATTTGTCAGCCCCGGAAGAGGGCGGCGAAACCACCTTTCCTGATATCGGCTTGAGCGTGGCCCCGGTCAAAGGCAATGCCATTTTATTTTGGAGCGTGTTGCCCAACCTGCAAGTGGATCCGCTCAGCAAGCATGGGTCTGCCCCCGTTAAAAGTGGCGTAAAGTGGACCATGACCAAATGGATTCGCCAAGGTCCTTGGGAACCCAAAGCCCGCTACTAGGCAGCCGCTAGGCTGCTACTGAAAAACCCGGGTAGGCTGACGCATATGCGTACGGATTGGCCTGCCGGTAAGCCGGGTAGTATCCGGCAGTTGCGGCTGCCGTGGGATAGGCATACGGGTTGTACAGCCTGTTATACACGGGTGGACTGACCGTCTGGCTGTTGGCCGGATAGCTACTGGTGGGATAAGGATACGTACCGTAGCCGGCTGGGTAAGCAGCAGGGGCAACCGTAGGATAGGTGGCCTGGGCGATGTAGCTTGGCTGGGTATAGGCCGTATAAGGGTTATAAGCGGGTTGCGTAACGGAGGGGGCAACGGGTTGAGTGGCTTGTGGCGGCTGGGGAGCGGCTGTCGCAGTGGCGGGTTGTGAGCCTTCGTCGGCAGCCAGCAGGCGTTGGTAGGCATCAAGAAACGTTTTATGCCGCCCATAGGGCAGCGTCTTAATCAGGTCAAAATCCACGGCATCGCTCATGTCGGGCACCAGGTACTGGGTATCGCCCAGTTGGGCCATTTGCGTCTGGACCCGCTGGGCCAAGGGCAGTGGCAGGCCCACATGGTGAATGCGCGGAATGATATCCCGCGCACTTTTCCAAACCGCATGAGGCACCCCGTCGTCGCTGTCGTATATTTTGAAATACCAACCATCCTGTCGCTGCTGGGCATCGACAATCAAGAACTCGTGGCCACCGGGAATCCGGCCGGTGCTGGGGCCGTAATCATCGGTCCAAATCACCCCGACAATCGGCTTCTTGCCCATCTTCAAGCTGTCGAGGATGTCATTTTGCGTATCCTTCAGGGGGCGGGTATAGCCAATCAGGTAGGGTTGACCATCGGGGCGATCGACGGCCGTAAACTGGTACTGGATGGACACGATAGGCTGGCCTACGGCAATGCTTTCAAGCAGTTGTTTGCGATCGGCCTCAATGCCGGGGATGTCCTCAATGTTGCCGTTCGTAACCCGGTGATCCAAGCCCGGGACGTAGTTGGGATCCACCAGGTGCGTGTAGGCGGATTGCACCACGGCTTCTACAATGCCCCGCTTGCCGGGCGTATAGCTTTGCTGGGCGTTAACAGCCCGAATGACGGCATCCTCGGGCAAATTAACCGAAACGTCGTACAACGAGCCGCCAGCAGCCCCAGTCGTTCCAACCGGTTTGGCATTCAGGTTGTAGGCGCTAATCACCTCGTTGGCCTGCGACGGGTCGGCCGGCGACAGAACCTGTTTGCTGACCCGTTTGGTAAAGGCTTTTCGGGCGCTGGTCAGGCCGTCGAGATGCCGGGTAAACTCGGCCAGGTAGTCCACATCGGGGCGTTGCTTCATGTCCTCATGTTCGCCAATCATCGAGGCCATCATCGACGCGCTGACGCAGGTGGCCGAGTGGGCCACTTCTACGTCGGCCCGGGTCAATTGCTGCTTAAAGTAGGGCGAGGTCGGGTCGTTGTTGTAAAAGTCCAGCAGCTTCTGGGCGTTCTGGTTGGTCAGGGTCTCGAACGGTTGGGTAATGGTCTCAATGTTGTCGGCCAGGCGCAGAAAGTCTTCGATGACGACGACCGGGTCTATCTGCGATCCGTATTTGTCCTGGGCACGCGGGGTCGTCAAAATACTGTACAGGTGCGCCAGCGTGTTTCGACCATCCTGGGCGTTCTGATACCGTGTCAGCCGGCCCGACTCCATCAGCCGGTTCAGGCGTTTGCGCCCTTGGCCCGTCAGGCGATCGCGCAGGTTCAGGTACATTGTCATACGGTCCTGGTAGGACTCGGCAGCCTGGGGATTCTCTTTCAGTCGGGCCTTAAGGCGACTCGTCCGGATGGGGTGCAGCAGATAGTCGCCAATACCCGGGCTTCGGGCTGGCCCGACACGAATGGCAGCCGAGGCTTGTGCCTGTACACTGCCTCTGAGCTTTTCAGCTTCCAAAAAGGCATCGTAGCCAAACGACACGTTTGCACTGTTTTTTTGATCCACCAACCGACGGTTAACCGGGTGTTTTACACCGGGGTTAACGGCAAAAGACTGAGCTGAAGGAAACTGGATGTTGGCGACCATCAAAAAGACCTTGTAGGGCAGTACATAGGGCGTGGCTTCCCGAACCAGTTTAATTAACGGCCCTGAAGACCACCTCATGACACTGGGGACACGGATGTTAAACCATTGTTACAACCCCCTAAAGGCACACTGCAAGCGTCTTTTAAGGAAGAAAAAGAGCGGCTATGCCACAGGGGTCGGGGACGAATCGGCAACGGGGTTTGAAACGATGTGCGTGGGGTCGGAGGCCGCTTCGGCAGGGGCCGAATCACGCGAAATTTTGGCACCCGAAGGTTTTCCGTTTCCCGAGCCAAGGGCGGCATAGGCCGGGCCATTGTCAATAAGGCGTATATCTGCTACCCAACCAGCAATGAGCCAGCGGGTGGTCGGGGTGACCATCTGGACCGGTTGCAAGGTCTGCTCGTCGACCGCCACAAGGTAATCCAGGCGAAAATCCGGGGCAAATTGCTGGAACAGCCACGTTTTAGCCACAGCATCCTTGAGACGCGCTGTTCGGGTTTCGCCCGAGGCTGCCCGCCGTTGTAGCTGACCCAGCATTTCTTGCAGCAAATAGGCCTGTTTACGATGCACCGGGTCGACCAGGTAGGCATTTCTTGAGCTCAGGGCCAACCCGTCGCTGTCGCGAACCGTTGCCACCGATTCGATGGCCAGGGGCATGTTCAGTGCCTCGACCATATTGCGCACGATTACCAGCTGCTGGTAATCCTTTTCGCCAAAGAAGGCCACATCGGGCTGCATCAGGTTAAACATTTTGACAAGCACCGTGCACACGCCGGCAAAGAAATGGGGGCGGCTCAGGCCACAGGCAACGCGGTTAAGGCGGGCCGGGGGATGCACCCGAACAATGTCGTCCTGGCCTTCGGGATAAATGTCGGCAACCGTCGGCGAGAACACCACATCCACACCGGCGGCCTTGCAGCGGGCCAGGTCCGACTCAAGGGACTGCGGGTAGGTATTGAGATCTTCGGTCGGGCCAAACTGCAGGGGATTTAAAAAAATATAGACCACCGTTGCATCACAGCGGGCCATCGACGCTTCGATTAGGGCCATATGACCGTCGTGCAGCGCCCCAAGGGTTGGCACCAGTCCCACAGTCTTATCGGGGTTCTTTTTGCGAAAATTCTTGTGCCACTTGGCGTAGGCTTCAACGGTGTCGAGGTGTTTAACGGCGCACATCACGGTTCTCCTGGGGGCGGTGTCTCTGTTGGCGGCAGTTGCGCTGGGAGGCTTCAGGTGGAGCTGACGGTGGATTCAACCGGCGGGGTGTACAGCTGCGCGTCGGCGTACAAATCCGATTCCATGCCATCCTCGGCCCGTTGGGCCTGACGGCGGTGCACATACTGGGTTAGGGCTGGCAACTGGGCCTTGTCAAAATGAAAGGATTCGTCGGGTTCCTTGGGAAAGCGTTGGGTGGCCACATCCTGGGCAAAATCCGTAACGGCTTTCTGGATGGTGACGCCCACGTTGGCATAACGCCGGGCAAACCGGGGTAAAAAGTCGGGAAACTGGCCAATTAGATCGTAGGTGACCAACACCTGGCCGTCACAACCGAGGCCGGCCCCAATGCCAATGGTGGGAATACGCAGGGTGTCGCGAATCAACTGGGCCACTTCCGAGGGCACCATTTCGAGGATAATGCCGAAAACACCGGCATCCTGGAGCTTCAGGGCCGAGTCAATCAACAGTTGGGCAGACTCAAGGGTTTTGCCTTGAACCTTGAACCCCCCCATGGTTTGCAGGCACTGCGGGGTAAACCCCAGGTGCCCCATGACGGGAATACCCGATTGGACCAAATGGGCGGTTACTTCGAGCAGCAACGGCGAAGCCCCTTCAATCTTAATGGCATCGGCCCCACCTTCCTGCATCATGCGCGTGGCGTTGGTCACGGCCGTGGCATGGTCAATCTGCATGCTCATAAACGGCATGTCGGCCAGCAGCATGGCCCGGTTTACCCCACGACGCACCGCCTTGACGTGGTGGAGCATGTCGTCGAGGGTGACATGGATCGTGTCGTTATGCCCCAGGCAGACCATGCCCAGGCTATCCCCGACCAGAATCACGTCGACGGCCTCCACCTGGTCAATCAGCTTGCCCATGGAGTAGTCGTAGGCCGTGAGCATCACAATGGGGGTGCCGGCCTGCTTTTTCTTGAGTAAATCCACCACCGAGACGTGGAAGCGAGCGGTTATCTTGGACACATCAGCCACCTCTGGAGTACGGCAAAAACAACGCGGTTATTGGGTTTAACTGCTTGGCGACAGTCTAACACAAAGCC
Organism: Cyanobacteria bacterium HKST-UBA04; assembly: GCA_020431915.1. Taxonomy (GTDB): domain Bacteria; phylum Cyanobacteriota; class Vampirovibrionia; order Vampirovibrionales; family JAGQHJ01; genus JAGQHJ01. Next base: position 11,127 of record JAGQHJ010000070.1, read on the forward strand.
AGGTATATTTCTGCCCAAACCCGCTGGCAGCTTTACGTTGGGCCGGGGTTAAATGCTGGATTCCAATACCTGTGTGCCCGGAATCAGTGTAACGCTTTGCTTCTGGCCAGACCGGCCATAGTGCTTTTTGTACCACCGGATGATACTGCGGCCCAGTTTGCGCGAGTTGTGGCGGATGGTTTCCCCGTCATCGACCAGCACCCGCTCGATGATACCAATGCCCATGTCCTCGATACGCTGGCGATCAATGACCACCGGGTATTGCCCATGTTCCTGGTACTTGCGGATCAGGGATTCGGGAATCCAGTTGTTGACCACCACCATGTCCACCATGTGCTGGCCCGGGCAATGCTTCAGAAGGGCCTGCAGGTGGTCGCCTACCGTATAGCCGTCGGTTTCGCCGGGTTGGCTCATGACGTTGCAGACGTATATTTTGGGGGCGTTGGCGTGGTGTATGGCATCGGCCACGGCCTGAATGAGCAGGTTGGGCAGCACGCTGGTAAACAGACTGCCAGGGCCCAGAATAATCAGTTCGGCCTGGGCAATGGCCTCGATGACCTCGGGCAGGGGCTGGGCGTTGGCCGGTTCGCAGCGCAGCTTGGCAATAGGCTTGCCGGCTTCGGGAATGTTGGACTCGCCACGAACCTCACTGCCATCCTCAAGGTGGGCAATCAGCTCGACGTTCTCCAGGGTGGCCGGTATAACCCGGCCACGGATGTTGAGTACCTTGGCCGACTCCTTGACCGCCGTGTTCATGTTGCCGGTAATTTCGCACATGACCGACAAGAACAGGTTACCGAAAGAGTGGCCCTTAAGGCCTTCCCCGAGCTTGAAACGGTACTGGAACAGTTCGGTAATCAACTCTTCCTCGTTGGCCAGGGCGGCAATACAGTTGCGAATATCGCCGGGGGGAATGATGTTGAACTCCTGCCGCAATCGGCCCGAGCTGCCCCCGTCATCGGCCACGGTAACAATGGCCGTGATGTTGTTGGTGTAGTGCTTGATGCCACGAAGCAGCGTACTAAGGCCCGTACCACCGCCAACGGCTACAATTCTTGGGCCCTGGTCAAGCTTTCGGCGTCTGTAGATCTGTTCAAGCACCGTCAAGTCGGAATGATCACCCAAGGCGGTCAAGACCGTTCCGGTGGCTTTTTTCCAGCCCAGCATCAGCATGATGGCGCCGCCCAGCACCAGCATCGACCCGCTAAGCCAGCTGGGAATAGCCGGGGCAACTGATTTAACGATCTCGATGCTCCAGCTGATGGGCTGCAGTTGAAGCAGCAAGGCCAGCCCCAGAATGGCAAGCAATAATCCTACAAAAAACAGGCCTACCCAGCGTTTTAGCGATAAGCCAGGCAACAGCCAGCTGGCGCGCCGGCTCCAGCGTTTTTGGACCTGTTGGGTATACTGTGAATCGCTGTATGACATAGGGATAGATAAAGTGTTGGGGTAGACGCGCTACGTTGGGTTGGAGGGCGTGGGTTTTGCGGCCTGGTGGGGCCAATGGTTCATTTCGCGGTGCAGGACGGTTAGATTGATGTCCTGGTGCGCCGCCTGGATGTATTGGGCCAGGGCCATGGCCAGGGCTACCGATCGGTGCTGGCCGCCGGTGCAGCCAATGGCCACGGTAAGCCGTGTTTTACCCGATTTTTGGTAGTGGGGGACGGAAAACGAAATAAACTGCTGCAGTTGTTCGAGGAATTCGCTGGACTGCGGAAAGCTAAACACGTATTCGGCCACGGGTTTGTCCAGTCCCGAAAACGGCCGAAGGGATTCCTCATAAAAGGGGTTGGGCAGTACCCTGGCATCAAACACCAGTTCGGCATTCTGGGGCACACTGTACTTGTAGCCAAAGGAAAGCAGGGTAATATTGAAGGCCGGGGGGGTAATGTCCACACCAGCCAGTGCCGCCAGCTTGGCATACAGATCCACGGCCCCCATTGCCGAGGTGTCGACATGATAGTCGCAATCGGGCTTTAGGGCCTGGATAAGCCACTGTTCCTGCTCAACCTGGGTCTGCACATCCATGCCGGCCGGGTGCAGCAAATCCGTGTCGTGCGTATAGCGGCGCTGCAACACGTCACTGCTGGCACTCAGGCGCAGCAGCTTAACGTCGGGCAGACCGGCGGCCTCCAATTGTTTTCGCAACTGGCCCAAAGCTTCAGCTACCAGGGAAGGCTCGGCCTGTACCAGGCTGGTATCGAGCAGAATGGCCGCTGGTGCGGCCATGGCAGCGGTTGCAGGCATGGGGGTGGTTAGCTGCAGTTGCTGGCTGTGGATGCTGTAGCCGAGATTGGTCAGGGCGTTGTGGGCCCAGCTTAACCCGGAGGCAGGGGTTGCCAGAACCACAAAGGTTGGGGACTTGGCATTTGCCTTGGGATGGGCCGGATGT
>JAGQHJ010000071.1 GCA_020431915.1 Cyanobacteria bacterium HKST-UBA04
ACTGGACATGTCCGCTACTAGCACATTAGCAGTTGCGCCAATCAGGGATCCGTTGCCCCCTAAACATGCCCCCAAAGATAACGCCCACCATAACTCACGTACACTGTCGTAGTGGTTGGCCAGGTTCTGGATCACGGGAATGGTGGTGGCGGTAAACGGAATGTTGTCGATGATGGCCGAGGCAATGCCGCTGACCCATAACATCATGAACGTGGTCAGCTGGTAATTGCCTTTGGTCAGCTCGAACACCTCGTCGGAAATCAGGTCGAGGGTGCCCACCTTCTCAACCGCCCCGACCAGGATAAACAAGCCAATGAAGAAGAAAATGGTATCCCATTCCACGTCATTCCAGATTTCCTGGGGCTCCTCAAACAGCATCAACACGGCCCCACCGGTCAGGGCAATCGTGGAGACCTCGAAGTGGGTCAGGTGATGGGTCATAAACCCCAACAGCACAATGGAAAGCACCACCAGGGACTGTATCAGGAGTTTCTTGTTCTTAATCAGCCCGTCCAGCTCGATGGTTTGGATTTGAGCCTGGGCCGCTTCGTCAAACTTCAGGTCCTTGCGGAAAATGAACACCAGCAGGGCACAGGCCACCACGAAGACCAGAACCACAATATGGGTCAGCGAGAACAGGAAGTCGGTAAAAGACAGCCCGGCCGCACTGCCGATCATGATGTTGGGCGGATCGCCAATCAGGGTGGAAGTGCCCCCAATGTTGGACGCAATGATTTCCGTAATCAGGTAGGGTTTCGGGTCAATTTTAAGCCGGGCGGCCAGCGAGCAAGTAATGGAGGCCATAAAGATGACTGTCGTCACGTTGTCCAGAAAAGCCGAGGCCACTGCCGTAATGGCGGCAAAGGCCAGCATCAGCCACACCGCGTTCCCCTTGGTCTTCAGCAGCGTCCAGTAGGCCATGTACTCAAACGCCCCGGTCTGCTTAATGATATTGACCATAATCATCATCCCCACCAGCAGGAAGATCACGTTAAAGTCAATGTAAGCAAACGCCTCAGTCTGGGTGAGGATACCCAACAGAATGGCCAACCCGCTACCGAGCAGCGTGACGACGACCTTGGGAATACGTTCCCAGATAATGAAGCCGTAGACCAGCAGGAACAGGGTATTGGCAATGACCACCTGGTACTGGTGAACAAAGGTGTGCAGTTCATTAATCATTTAGGCGCACCCGTCGACATCACAGGGAGGACTCATAACCGTACTAACTAGCGGCAAGGGCTTGGGCGCATGTAACAATACCCGCCCAGGGCTTTGTTAATGCTTTGAAAACCCTATCCAGTTACGCTATCGTATCACAATCAGCCAAGCCGCCTCGGCAAGCCCGCACGCCACGAAGCCATTGAGCCTGCCTGCATTACCTGTATTAAAGGACACCAATCCCCTATGCCTCCCCTAAACATCCTTGTACTGTACAATGCCGAAGCCATGGCCCACAGCCCAGTGGCCGAGCAGCTAAAGGGCCTACAGCATCACAGCGCCCACCAGCTCTGCTTCCTTCAAACAGCCCCGGATAGCACGCCCGAAGTGGATTTAACCCCGTTTGATGCCGTTTTTATTCATCAATCGGTCCCCATTACCCAGCCCAACCAGGTATCGCGTAGCCTGCTGGTTCAGCTTGTAGCCTTCGAGGGCCCGGTTGTACTGGCCACGGAAGACCCCTTTGATCAGCCCCATGCCATGGCCGAATTGATTGCCGGCCTCGGGGTCCGGGTTATCCTGTCTCCCTTGCCCGAAGACACGCTGGCATCGCGTTACGACACCCAGCGGCTGGCCCCCGTCGACTTTGTCTCCATCCCGCTAAACACCTACAGCCAACCGGCCGAGACCCAAGCCAAGCCCTACATCAAACGCGTGTTTGATCTGACCTACGTCTGGCATGGGGCCGAAACCCCCGACGATGCCCTGGCCCAGACGATTGATACCGCCCTCGACACCCTCACGGCCTTTGGTCATGAGAAAAAGCATGTGGTGGACCTTCGGCGTGCCGCAGGCAAACGCCCGGAAGGCTTGGAATGGCAGCAGTATATTGGCAACAGCCGGGCCTTCCTGGGCCTTGACGCCAGCTTGGACAACAGCTTGCCATGGACCGTTCTCGATGCCATTGCCCACCACACCGCCCTGGTATTGCCTGAAGGAGCCGACTCGGGAACCCCACTGATTGCCAACCAGCACTACATCCCGCTTAAAGCCGACCTGAGCAACCTAGACGAGGTGTTTGTCGCCCTGAAGGACTTCGACGCCCTGGCCCAGATGGCCCAAACAACCTACGACACCTTTATGGCCAGTGGCTGCTTTAACCTAAACCACTACATACAGGCCCTCGACACGCTGTTTGCCGACCTCGTTCAAACCCCCAAGGGGTTCGAGCCCATTAGTGCCGTGGTGGGCTACTACCACCCCGACGGCTACCGGGCCACCATCACACCGGTTGGCGAATCGCTCCACCTGCGGCAAACCGGCCTGGAGCCTCTTTTGGCAACCACGGCCCCGGTGGTCCAAAAGGCCCCCTTATTGGCCGCTACCCTGGTCGATAGCCGGCAAGCCTCCGCTCAGAGCCAGAAAGCCGTTACCACCAAGCTCCAACGCGGCGCTTTTGAGAAAGTGGGCCGCGAACTGGACCGCTTCTCAAAACGCTATGTGCTGATGCAGCCAAAAGCCTAGTCTGTACCAGGAAAACTGGAAACAGCTCCTAGGCATAGGCACAACCAAAACGCCCCCGCGCTGCGACAACACCTCGGGGAGGTGTTGCACAGCAAGGGTTTAATCCAGAGCACACGCGCGGCGCGCATGCGTGTTGGAGTGCAATTAAACGGTTGCCAGAACCTTGGCGGCTTGGCGGGCCTCGTTGTAGGCCTGGATATTAGCCGTGTGCTTGGCCATTTGGGCTTCAATGAAGGGCAGATTTTCCTTCGTCCAGTCAATCGTGGTTTTTAAACCCGCTTCAAGGCCAATGGTCGCCTTAAACCCGATTTCCTGATCGCTTTTGTCGGTACTGCCAAAGCGACGACCGGAACGATCCCAGTCACGGGCCGGTTTCAGGTCAATGGGGGTGGGGTTTTCGGTCAGGCGGTTAATGGTTTCGGCCAGTTCCCGAATAGAGGTTTCCACCCCGCTGGCCAGGTTGTATACCCCGCCGCCTTCGCCGTTTAGGGCACACAGCAGAAGGCCCTTGGCAATATCGGCCACAAAAATGAAGTCGCGCGAAGCCCGGCCTTCATTTTCCAGGGGCAGCGCCTCCTGTTTCAGGGCGTTATAAACAAAGGTTGGGGTAACGTTTCGCCAAACCGTGTTGGGCGTACCCCGCCACCGGCCGGCACCCAACACTTCACCCGGGCCGTACACGTTTTGAAAACGGGCCCGAACCGCAGGCAGCCCGTGCTGCTTGTGGTAGTAGTTGCAGTAAAACTCGCCGAATATTTTGCTCATGGCATACGGGCTGTCCATGTTCTTGAGCGATACCAATTCGGATTCCTCGGTGGCCGTGGCCGTCCCGTAGGTTTTCTCGGCAATACAGCATCCCGCACCGGAATACACCACTTTCTGAAGCCGTTCGAAGCCTTTGATCCGCTCAAACAGCTTAATGGTGGTGTAGGTGTTGTTTTCGTGATCAGCCAAGGGGTCGGCAATGGAACTTTGGTTGCCGTGGTAGGTGCTCAGGTGAAAGACGTAATCGAACACGTCCTCGAGCTGGTTCAGAATGCGATCGTCGGTAATGGACCCTTCCAGGAAAGTCAGGCGATCGTCAGTGGGCAGGTTTTCGCGCTCGGCACTCAACAGGTTGTCCACCACCGTTACACCGGCAGCGCCCTGCTCAAGCAGCAACTTAACAAGGTTGCTGCCCACAAAGCCGGCACCACCAACCACGAGTGATCGGGTACCTTTGGCATCAGCAATGGTTTTCATAAGCAAACACTCCTACTAGTAATACGCGGGTATTGGTACAAGAAGGCCACAGACCCTAAACAGGGGGCCTGTGGCCTTAAATGGGGTTGGCCTACTTGCCGGCGTGGGCCGGTTCTTTGTCAGGCTGGCGCAAGTGGGTATACGTTTCTTGAATCCCGAACTCGCGGTAGTAGTTAATGGTGCGTTCAATGCCTTCATCAAGCGGCGTGGCGGGAATCATGCCATACACTTCCTTGGTGCGATTGGGGCACAACAGGATGGTGGCAGCATCGTCTTCGTGGCGAGGACGCACTTCCACTTCTTCCTTCATGGTAATACCCAGAGCCTTGACGGTGCTGTCGAACAGTTCCTTGATGGAAAAGTCCTTGCCGCTGGAAATGTGGAACGCCCCGTCGCCCTTGCCGTCAACGGCCTGCTCAACAATGTCGACCAGGTCGGTAACGTAGATAAAGTCACGGCGCGTATCCATTACAAAGCACGGCTTGTCGTTGGTCAGGCGATGGTAGAAAGTCGGCAGCGGACCACTGACGTTACGCGGCCCGTAGGCATTGGCCAGGCGGAAAACCACGTAGTCGATGCCGCTCATTTTGACATACAGCTCGCCGCCGGTCTTGCTGATGGCGTAGCTGGTGGCATCGGGGTTAATCGGGTGGTTCAGGGTAATGGGCTGTTCTTGCGGTACCCCGTAGCACAGGGCTGTTTGGAAATAGATAATACGCTTAACATTGGTGCGCTGGCTGTTTTTAACCACCACGGCCGTGCCCTTGACGTTGGTTTCAGCATCACCGATGTAGTTGTCGGGATCCTTGTAGGAAGCCGCTGCGTGTACCACGACCTCGGGTTGGAAGTCGTCAAACAATTTTTCCATCAAGGCAACGTCATTGATAGAACCTTCAATGATGGTCAACCGATCTTGCGGAGTCAGGTTATCGCGGCGGCCGGTTTCGTAATTGTCAATCACCATCACTTCGTCGCCACGGGCAATCAGTCTGTCGGCAATGTGGGAGCCAATAAAGCCGGAGCCACCCGTAATAAATACACGCATTGTCAAAACGTCTCCTTTTAAAACTCGTAAAGCATAAGGCTGATACGGTATTGTGTCACAGACACCCACCCCCTGCTAGGGGCCCTTAATGAAGTTTAGCGTTGTTGTTACAGAAATCGCGGATCGGCGTTTACCCGCTTTGATTTTGCCTTAAGTTTACCCTATAGTGCTGATTCGGCCTGTCGGTGCCTGGACGCGGCGGATATGCATCATATGTCCCCTGCCCGGCGTACCCCCACAGTGCCCCAACCCCGTATTAAACAAACATCAAGAGTGTTCCACCGCCCCCTATGAGTACGAATACCCCGCCCGAGACAGCCCCGTTGCAAACCAAGCGGTTCAGCCAGATCCTGAGCGAAAAACTGGCTAAATTCCGAGACATGAACCCGCTGCATATGCTCAAGACGTACGCCTTCTTCTACCAGTACGTCAAACCCTTCAAGGTGCGCTTTTTCCTGGCCATGCTCATCACCTTCCCGTTGGGGATGATGGACGGGATGCTGGCCGCCTCGATCAAGCCCTTCTTCGACGCCTTGGCCGAAGGCCGAAGCACCCTTGATTTCGGGTTTTTCACAGCCTCTATTAACGCCATCCCACTGTTTATTATTGCCTTTAACGTGGTGCAGGGGGGGCTTAACTATGTGTCTTTCTACCTAACCTCCTACGTCGGTGCCCAGCTCTCCAACGCCGTTCGGTTTGCCTTGTATGAGCGGCTGCTGGCCTTCGACATCCAAAAATCCCAGGCCCTTAACAGCGGTTTCGTTATTGCCCGGATGTTCTATGACCCCAACCAGGTCCAGAACGCCCTGCTGCAAAACACCAAAACCATCATCAGCCGGTTCTCGTCCATGATCTCCATTGCCCTGGTCATGTTCTCCCTGAACTGGAAACTGTGCCTGATTGCCTACGGCATTGTAGCCACCATCTTCTTCCCCGTGGCCTTCGTGCGTAAAAAGGTGATGTCGCTGCTCGACAGCGAAGCCAAAATATATGCCGGTGTCCTGAGCGTGCTGATGGAAACCCTTAACGGCATGAAGGTGGTCCACAGCTTTACGCTGTACAGGTTCCTTGAAGACCTGTACAACAAGGCCCAACGCGACATGTATGACCGAATGATGGGGATTGCCAAGGCACAGGCGGTTCTTCAGCCCGTCAACTACACCATCACCTCGCTCGGTATTGCCGTGGTGCTGTGGTACGGGTCCTACCTGGTCATGAGCAAGGAAATCACGGCCGGGGCGTTGATCGCGTTTGTGACCTCCATGTTGATGCTGTACCGGCCCATGCGGATGCTCGGTAACACCGTGATTATGACCCAGCAATTGATGCTGGCCCTGGAACGCGTCATCGAGATCCTGACCCAGAAGACCTATCAGCGCCGCGATACCAACCGGCTACCGTCGGTTGAGCCCTTGGCCAAGCAGATCGAATTCAAAAACGTGTCCTTTAAATACGACACCCGCAACGACATGGCCCTCGAAAACGTGTCGGTCAAGCTGCCGGTTGGCCAAATGGTGGCCCTGGTTGGCCGAAGCGGCAGCGGCAAAACCACCTTGGCCGACCTCATACAGGGTTTCTACGATCTGAAGCCCGGCAACGGACACATCCTCTATGACGGCCTGCCCATCAGCGCCGTAAACCTGGATTCGCTGCGGCGCCAAATGGCTTATGTCAGCCAGGACACCTTCCTCTTTGAAGGGACGATTATTCAGAATGTTCGCGTCGGCCGACCCGAAGCCACCGAGGAAGAGGTTCGCCAGGCCCTCCAACAGGCCCACCTGAGCGATTTTATAGAATCTCTGCCGTCCAACATCGATACCCATGTCGGAGAGCGCGGCATTATGCTGTCGGGCGGCCAACGCCAGCGCCTGGCCATTGCCCGCGCCTTCCTGAAAAACGCCCCCATCCTTATTCTGGACGAAGCCACCAGCGCACTCGACAGCGAGTCGGAATTAGCCGTACAGCAAGCCCTCGACGACCTGATGGAAAATCGAACCACATTGGTCATTGCCCACCGGTTGTCGACCATTCGCAATGCCGACCGCATTGTGGTGATGGACAAAGGCCACGTGGCTGAAGAGGGGTCGCACGAAGCCTTGATGGCCAAGCGCGGCATCTACTACCACCTGTACAACACCCAATACCAGGTTCAGGAAACCGAGCCCGCACCAGCAGCTACTGCGCCCCAAGAGCAGGAGCAGGAGCAGGAACAAGCGCAGGGGCAGCCCGTGGCGGTTTAACCCACCCCCTGTACACACGTGTCCCGGACCCAAAACCTAGGAACTGTCAGGTTTTCTGGCGTATACATGTACCTGCCCTGTGCAAGGTGCCGGTTCGTTTGCGTCATAATAGGGGGACATTCCGTTACCCTGTAGAAGTGCTCAATGGAGAACCACCCCCCTTATGCCGCTGCTCTGGATTAAAGCCCTACACCTAATAACGGCCCTTGCCTGGGTACTGGGCGATTTATACGGCCCCAAGCTGCTGGTGTATTTTACCCAGCCCGACACCACCCCCGACCAACGGGCCATGCTGACCACGCAACTGAAACGGCTGGTTTTGTTTGTGGCCACCCCCGGCCTGGTTATTGCCTTGCTTAGCGGTGTTACCCTGATAATAAACACCCCGGGCCTGATGGGAAGCGGGGGCTGGCTTCACGTCAAGCTGATGTTCGCCCTCATTTTGATGGGCTTCCATGGGTATCTGCTCCTTGAAAGCAAAACCATGGCCGAACAACCGGACGTCATCATCAACCGAAATCCCCGGTATTACAAGCTGTTGAGCAAGGTGCCGGAACTGTGTATGGTCGTCATTATCGTGATGGCCATCGTTAAACCGTTTTAAGCTGGTTTAAGCCTTTCGCCGGCTGGCCGGCTGCAGGTAATGTAGTAATGCGTCGCGTTTTCCAGCGTGGCCTCTTCGGGCGCCAGGCCGACACACAACTGGTAGGTAACCCACGTCATCCACTGTCGGAACCATTCGTGACGGTGGGCAAACACTGCCAGCTTGTCCGAGAAATACAAATCCAGACGGTAAACGCCCAAGTTCATCAAGTCGTACCAAAACAACTGGTGTCGTGAAAACAGCGGGGTAACCGTCACCGCTTCAAACCCCTGCTCGGCCAGCTTGTCATACCAGCCGGCCTGACTGAAATAGGTGTACTGCATGGCATGGATGTCCTTAAACACCTGAAAGGCTTCGGCCTGCTTGGTGAGTCCCAGTGCCTTAAAGAACCGGTACCCTAGCGTGCTGTCGCGAAACGCCAGGGCCGGCGTTGTAAAATGAAACCGCCCACCGGGTTTTAAGATACGCCGAGTTTCAGCCAGCGCCTGGTCGATATCGGGCAGGTGCTCAAACACGCAAACACTCAGGGCGTAGTCAAAGGTGGCCGATTCATAGGGCATGCCCAAAATGTCACCCTGCCGAAACCCCCCATAACCCGCCGTCTGAACCAATGCCTCGTTGTGGTCATAATAATCCAGCCCCTCCAGGCAGGCTAACCCGGCCATATCCTTAATCAACCCACCTACAATGCCTTGGCCACATCCCAAGTCAACCCCTACGCCGCTATACAAGGCTGCCAACGTATGCTGGTGGGCAATGTCCTTCAGGTAAGCCTGTACCTCGATGGCCTTGTGCAAAGCCATCTCGGGGACGGCATGAAATTTTTCCGACAAGCATCGGTAGATGCGCCGTTGCTCATTGCCCAGCGGCGGGCCAAACCGCTGCCTCACGGCAAAAAATCCCGCCAGCACCGTCAAGGCCAAGCAATACACCGCTGCCACTACAGCCGCGATATACTTGCGCGGCGCCTGCCGTGACAGCTGGATCAACCGCTCATGGCCACTCACCAAGTCGCGATACGCCTTGGGCAGGCTGGCCTTCAGGCTCTGCTCATTGCCGGACGCCAAAGCACCGGGTTTTGTCGCCGGGCGTTCTGAGCCGGTATCAGGCCGTTTTTTCTGTTCGGTTTCAATGGTATGACGCATAACGTCCTCGTTTTGCAGGGCCAGTTTGCCCGGTACAGGTTTTAAGCCTACTGTTGAAGCCCGTAAACCTCAAGATAAGCGAAACACACTGTTACGTAACCGCCTGAGACCGTTGTAACTGGTTTCCCTTCGGTCCTCCGTTCATCACAACGACTCGGCAATAGCGCCCGTTTCGCTTGGCTTCCGGCAACCGGCTGACAAACCGGATGGACTCTTGTACGCAACTTACCCCGAATTCCTGGGCCAGGTTGAACAACAGTCCGCCGCTCATGCCCCAGGCCAGGCCCTGGCGAAAGACGGGGTCGTCGTTAATCAGCTTGTACAGGGCTTTTCCGCTATAGCGATTAGATTGTTTATAATTATAATTTTTAAATTTTTTAGTTTTATAATTATAATTTTCTTTGAGATCCGCACGATCCGCTGGGTCAGGGGTTTTAGCCGCTTTTTGAGCAGCCAAAAGACATTGTGATAAGGTACGTACCACAATTCGGCTCCTTATTTTTGCAAAACAACTTGACCCCACCATGGAAGGGTCTGTACAATAGCAATGAAATTAATTTTTTTCTTTCCCAAAACTCACTGTGTCCGCAGTGGGTTTTTTTGTTGGGGAGTAGGGCGTCGACGGGATGAGGTGTGTAAGGTGTGAACTCCTTTCGGGTGGGGTAACTCTACGCCTTGTTGCTTAAGGTGTTTGTTGACTAACCTCATGAGCATGTTAGTGCCATGTTTGCGTTTGTCAATAGCGGCGTTTGAGCATGGGGGGCCTTTGGGCCGGTTCCAACGGTAGGGACACCCGTATTTCCGTAATGCACCAGCTATGCTATAGTCAAGTTCACCGGCTCTGGTGCTCACCAGCATGGATCATAGAGAAGGATTACAAAAAGAGGAAGTGAATTTACAAAAATGGCTACAGAAAGCATTGAAATTGACTACAGTAAATACGATCTTCTTTCTGTAAGAGAGGCAGCTCTTCGGGAAGGGGTAACCGAGAAAACCATCTATAATAGGCTTAATAGAGGGTATTACAAAACACAGCAAGACGGTGAGAAAACCCTGGTTTGGGTAAGAAAACTTACAGAATCGAATCGGGTTGAACTCGGCAATGCTTCTGTAGTAGAACCGGAGTTTACACACACCACCCCCATGTACGGGTCACACCCTTCTGTAGTAGGGTCTGAAGGGTCGGCACCGACGTCACTCCATGCCTTGGAACGCTTGACGGACAAGGTTTTGGACCAGGCCGACGAAATTTCCAAGCTGTCGGAAAATATTATCTCCTTGTCAAAAACCGTCTCTGAGCGTGACACCACGATTCAGACCCTGAATCACCAGTTGTCGGCGACCCAGAACCGGCTTATCCATATTCGGGAGCAGGAAAACGACAAGTCGGCTCGGGCTGAAGACAAAGCGCTGATTGAGTCACTGACCCAGCAACTTCAGCTCTTACAAGCCCAGATGCAAGCCCAGCCATCAAAAGCCTGGTGGCAATTTTGGCGCTAGCCTGCCGAAGGGCCGAGCTAAAAGGGATTAAAACGCTTCAGCCCCTTATGTTTTAGGGGCTGTTGTGCTAAGTTATGGAGGAGTTGTCGGGTGCTCGTCAGGCCCCCGCCATTTCAGACATTCTGGCTAGGGATGTCCTTTGCTGTCTTTTATTACCAGTATTACCCTTGTGACTTGTTTGAATTTTTAGGAGTGCATGTCCTCATGAGTGAAACGGCTACGCGTACCAAGACTGCCATTACCGTGGCTTACGGTGACGGTATTGGCCCGGAGATTATGGAGGCCACCCTCAAGATTATCGAGGCGGCCGGGGCGGCGCTGGACTGCGAAAAAATCGAAATTGGCGAAAAGGTTTATGAACGGGGTATTTCCACGGGTATTGAGCCCGAATCCTGGGATTCCCTGCTTCGAACCAAGGTGTTCTTGAAAGCCCCCATCACGACCCCCCAGGGCGGCGGTTTCAAGAGTTTGAACGTAACAACCCGCAAGACCCTGGGATTGTATGCAAACGTTCGGCCATGCGTCTCCTACCATCCGTACGTGGACACCAAGCACCCGGTGATGGATGTGGTCATTGTCCGCGAGAACGAAGAGGATTTATATGCCGGCATCGAGCACCAGCAAACCGATCAGGTGGTTCAGTGCCTCAAGCTCATTTCGCGGCCCGGCAGTGAAAAAATCATTCGCTACGCCTTCGATTATGCCATCAAGCATAACCGTAAAAAGGTAACCTGCTTCACGAAAGACAACATCATGAAGCATACCGACGGGCTGTTTCACAAGATTTTTGACGAGGTGGCTGCCGAGTACCCGAATATTGAAAACGAGCACTGGATTGTCGACATCGGGGCTGCCAAGTTGGCCGATACGCCGGAGAACTTCGACGTTATCGTTATGCCCAACCTCTACGGCGATATTCTCTCGGATGTGGCGGCGCAAATCACAGGCTCGGTCGGCCTGGCCGGTTCGGCCAACATTGGCGAAAACTACGCCATGTTCGAGGCGATTCACGGGTCGGCTCCCCGCCGGGCCGGACAGAACCTGGCCAACCCGTCGGGGTTGTTGCTTGGTGCCGTGTTGATGCTGGTTCATATCGGTCAGCCCGATGTGGCCGAAAAGGTTCATAATGCGCTGCTCAAAACCCTTGAGGATGGGGTGCACACCTACGACCTCTACAAGGAAGGCACAAGCACCCGCAAGGTGGGGACGAGCGAGTTTGCCGATGCGGTTATTGAGCGTCTGGGCCAGCGCCCCGAAAAGCTCAAGGCGGTGACCTACAATACCCAGGTGGCCCAAACCCAACCCAAGCAGACATGGAAAACCCTGCCGCCGCGTAAAAAGGAACTGGTTGGTATCGATGTCTTTCTGGACTGGAAGGCTGGTACGGCCCAGGACCTTGGCCAGACGCTGGAAGGCTTGAGCACGGACGCCCTGACGTTCAAGCTGGTTTCGAGCCGAGGCATCAAGGTCTACCCCGATGCCTTCAAGGAGATGTTCTGTGCCGACCATTGGTCATGCCGGTTTATGGCGGCCAACGGTACCATTACCCACGGCGACGTCATTGCCTTGCTCGGCAAATTCCAGGATGCTGGGCTGGACTTCATCAAGACGGAGCACCTGTGCACCTTTGATGGAGAGCGCGGCTACACCCTGGCTCAGGGCGAATAGTCTCTGCTTGAAAAACCCTACAATTGTCCCCCTGCTCCAGATATTTGGGCGGGGGGACTGTTTTATGAACCGGTTTTATGAGGTCGCCAGCAGTTCGGCAATGGCTTGGCCAATAGGCTGGCCGGTTTCGGCTTCGTACATGCCGAACTGGGGGCTGGGGTTGGCTTCAATAAACACGAACGAGCCGTCGGGTGTGCGCCGGAAGTCCATGCCCGACACGTGGTAGCCCAGGCAGTCGCGAATTTGTCGGCACTGCGCCTGCAGGGTATCGGGTATGGCGGCTTCGGTAATGCGCAAATCGGGATCACCGACAAAAGTCCAGTTTTTGGAGTGCACCTGGGCAGCAAAACAGTTGTCGCCAACCACATGGACGCGGATGTCGTCACCGGCAACCAGGGCCTGGGCAAGGCAGGGGGTGGTTGTTAGCGGGGCAGTCGCCAGAAAGGCCTCGAGGTCCGCCGCAGTAATTTTTTTTGGGTAGCCGATGCCGGTGAGGTTTTTGACGACCACGCCCTGGGGATACTTGCCGACAAACGCGGTCAGGGCCGCCTGGTCGTTTGTTACCAGCGTCTCGGGTGTGGGTAGCAGGCCCAGTTGTGCCACCTGTTGGAGCTGCCGGACTTTGAACCGGTGGGCGGCAATGGCATCGGGCGGGTTGATGACCCGTGTGCCCAGCAGTCGGAACAGGCTTTGCAGGGTACTGACGGTTTCGCCGTACAGGTGCTGTTGTTCGGCGGGCAGTTGGGGCGGTAAAAAATAATACCAGTACACGGCTGTAAGCTGGTCCAGCGTTAGCGGTGGCTGGTCGGAGGCCAGGCGAAGCCAGCCCGATACGGCAGGCTGGATGGAGAAGGTTAAGGTCTGGTGCAGGGGAAACAGGCTGGTGTCCCACCAGGCGTAGCCAGTGCCCCTTTCGTCGAGGGCTTTTGTAATCTTGCCGCTGTGCTGATCCTGGGGGCCGATGAGTAACACGTGTGGTGCGGTCATGCTGATACCGCCTTGCCGTGCATCAGGTAGTCCACAATGCGTTGCGAGATGGGGTAACCGTTTCGATCTTCGTAAACCGGGTATTGCGGGCTGGGATTTGCTTCCAGAAAGTAGTACTGGCCATCTGCAGTTTTCCGGAAGTCAATACCGCTGAGTACCAGGCCAAATGCCTGGTTAATGGCCAGGCACAGCGCGGCCACGTCGTCGGGCAAGGTGTGGCGCAGCGGATGCTC
>JAGQHJ010000072.1 GCA_020431915.1 Cyanobacteria bacterium HKST-UBA04
CCGCCTCAAAAGAAAACGCCCTTCTGGCCGAGCGCTGTATGACGCATCAAGCCGCCTGCTGCAAGCAAGGCCAGCTTTTTCTGCCGGCCGCCGAGTATGAACGACTGCTGGCCTGGGTTCAAGCCAACGCGCCCGACGAAGCGGCCGAATTTATCGGGCGGATCGCCGCCTATGACGGGTTTTACCTGTACCACCAGCGCACCCGGTGCCAGTTCCTCGACCCCCAAAACCTCTGCCGGCTGCACCACACCGGCACCAAGCCCAGCGAATGCTTCTGGTGGCCCCTGCATGTGTACGTCAACGCCAACGGACAGCTCGACATTCGGGCCGCCAGCTACTGCTGCAATGCCGCCGAGCACCTGCAGCCCGACGCCGACCATGTGCAAACCCTGATTGGGCAAGTGCAGCAACTAGACCCCGACCTGATTCGGCGCTACCGGGCCGTGTACCCCGGCCTGGCCCAAGACAAACGCCTGCTGGCCGAAGTGCCCCCGGTAAAAAAGCTCCGGTAAAACAGGCTGGGTAAAACAGGCCCCGGAAAAAGAAAAAGCCGGGGGGAGAATTCCACCCGGCCTCAAATCGTCTCCAACATCTCAAAAAAGATGAATTATGTGTGACCTGCCTGCTCTGTAAATCCGTTAAGCTTTTCGCCTGCAGGCCGGGCGTATGCCGTGCCTGCCGTAAGGATGACGAAGTAAGCCCCTCAAGGCGTCCCTGTCCCCGCATGCCGCTTGTCGGCATACCCTTAACACTGTCGCTTTTGGTAAATCCCATACCGGCATTAGCGGCGCCCTCCGCCATAACCGGCCACCAGCGCATTCAGCTGGGCCTCGGCTACCGCCTCAACGGCGGCATCAAACAGCGTGTTCAGCTCGTCCCAGCTCAGGCGGGTTTGCACCTGAATGGGCGGCGCGCCCTTTTCCAGAGGCACCGGCTTGGCCGTGCTAAAGGCAATGGCAAAGTCGCCGCTGGTAATCGACAACCGGCTGCCTACCATCGCCAAGCCTGCCGTGGCCCGCGCCACCAACAGGGCCAACTGGTCGCTGGTCATCGGCAAATCCGTGGCCATTACAATCACAATGCTGCCGCCGTCTTCCTGCCCCACGGGTTTCAGTTCCTTGGCCCGGGCCTGCACGCTTAACTGCTGCACATCGCCAATGGCCTCGGTCAGCGCATCGCGCATGGCCTGGGGCATATACTCCAGCTGGCCGTGGTTGCTGTTAACCAGTACGCCCACCGTGTAGGTTTTGCCCCCCACCTCAAACTGCCTCGAGGAAGACCCCAGGCCGCCCTGCAGCCCGAAGCTGCGCATCCCGCGGCCTGCCCCCACGCGGCCCTGCAGCACCGGCCCGCTGCTGGCCGACTCAATGGCCTCAACGGCGTCCTGCTCCTCAATACTGAGGGTGTTGATGGTGTTGTAGCGGCCGTCCCAGCACTCGCCCACAATGGGCAAACCGGTGCGCCACAACCCAGGAAAGTGCTTACGGTAATACATGCCCACCCCGCTGTACACCCGGCCCACGGCACGGGTATTGGTCATAATCACCGGGGCGTTCATTACCCCCAGGGTACGCACGCCATACAGCCCCGTCATTTCGCCGTAGCCGCTAATGGCATCGCCATAGGCGCTCAGGCCATAGGTGGCCAGGTTCCCTTGCCCGTTGGTCAGCCGTGCCATGTCGGGCACCACTGCCGTAATGCCGGTTTGAATGGGATCGGCCCCCGGTTGCACCAGCGTAACCTGCCCCACCTTAATACCGGGCACATCGGTAATGGCGTTGTAAACGCCCGGCTTAAACTGGTGAATGTCGGCCAGGTTTATCGGCACCGGGGCGCTGTTAACCGTGCTGCCCAGCAGGGGCCGATGGGCCTCGTTGCCCACATAGCGCTTCACGGGCGCCAACGGCGCATCGCTTAGGGGGTGGGTGCCGGCCACAAAACTTTCCACAAAACTTTGTCGACTAACCCCGAGCCCCGGCTTAACGTCGGTCATCGGCTCGGCATCCGCTTCGGGCATGTCAAAGGCCTCGGGCATCGGCAGGGCCGACACCGGCATCTGATGACCCCACGGCGGGGCGACTTCCGTTTCGCCGCCAGAGAGTTCATCGCCATAACCCAACAACTCCGGTAACTCCGGCAAACTCAGCAGCAACAACAGCAGCACCGCGTGCGCGTCTGGTGTTGGCGATGTACCCGGTATTCCGGATGCTCCCGTCAGCAGTTCATTGAAGATAAACGGTTGGCATAAACCCATAAGACGATGGTAAAACCCCAGCAATTAAACGGTTACACACACAAACTCACTACATGGCTTATCCCGGTGCGGTGTAAAAACCCCTGATAGAGACGATAAAAGCCCCACCACACAGCCTGTATAAGCGTATAAAAACAACTTTATGGGGGTTTTTCGCTAGTAGGTTGCGATTTGTTAAAACACCCGATTCTCACCGGTATAAGCGGGTTTTAGCCACTTCAAAACCGCCTTCGGCCTATTAAAAAAGGGTTAAGACGGTGGTCCTGTTGGGCGGCCCCTCCATTGCTCTCCGGCCAACCCCACCTAAACCCCTTCCTGTCTTATTTGTTACTTTTATAGTAATCTAGCGGCTATGGTTGCTCCCCTTGTCCCTGTTTGGCAAACCCCCCGGCCCGGCTTTGGCCAAGCCCCGCCGCTCCCCCTCTCTGTCACCATTGCCACCAATCAGGTGTGGAATCGGTTGGTGGTGGGGTTGCTTGGCTACGAGGCCAGCCAGGTGGCCACCAGCCGCAACCCCTACGAGCTGGTGGAGCGCGGGCTGCATGTCATCAGCTGGATCGGGGTGGGTATCCTGATGCCTTTGCTGCTGGAACGCTTCGTCAGCCCCCGAATTTCCAACCACCTTCGAAAAAAATTCAAGTTGCCCCAAAGCAACCAGTCCTTGCTCCGTCTCCCGTTTCAACTACTCGATCACAACCAACACCATCGACGCATTGCCCACTATGTGGCGGCCGCCCAACGACGTCACCCGGTGGCCCTAAACCAGCTAAGCGACTATGGCCTAACCAGCTTTAAACCCCTGTACAACAAACAGCTACTAAGCGACATTCTGATGGCCAAGCAGGGCATTTTGCTGCTGGACTTGTTGATGCTGGGCTCGCAGGGCCAGCTGTATGCCTGGGGCAAGAACTGGTTGTCAAAACGGCTCTCGGGCAAAATGGGCTACACGGGCGAGTTCAATTACGCGTCTGACGCGTACCTTCGCAAGCAAACCAAGCAGTACGAAGCACAAAAAAAGGCCCGCACCCAGCGATCGTTATGGGTAGGGTATGGGGCCAACATCGCACTGCCCTTGCTCATTGTCGGCCCGCTACTCAGAAACAAGGGTATTAAATCGGGTGGCATCGGGTTTGGAAAACTGAAACAACTGATTCCCATTCTTAATTACACCAACGCCATTTTTATGAGCAAGTGGGTAATGCTGTGGAATGACGTGTTCAACTGGTCATTTGCCAACTTTTCGGCCGCACGCGACAAGCACGAGGTTCGGGAACGGCTGTGGGAGCATGGGTCGTTTTATTTCTTCTTTTATTTTGGCGACGTTCTGCTCTCGGGTCTCGGGGCCCAAGCCTTGGCGAAACAATTTAAGGCCCAGGGTAGAAAAATGCCCCTAAGCTTGGTCAAGCACCACAAGGTATTGGGGCTGCGCCTCCCCATTGCCACGCACCTCAACAGCATCTATGAAGCCGTTGGGCGGCAACCCAACCATTGGCTGTATAAAGCGGCCCGACGAAATTTCTGGGCCGGGCTACTCGGCACCAGCCTGGGCATGGCCCTTATAAAAATAGGCAACAATATTTATACGTACCGAACCGTACAGGCCGAAGAACAGTCTGGCCTAGCGAATAAACAGTTCCAGGTTAAAGTACCCCAGGTGGGTGTCGCCACTCCACAGCTCGTACAGTACTTCAATCAGGCCGCCGTCAGGGGTTAGCACGTAGTCTAATTTCTTGGTGAAGTTGCGGCACACAATGCTGCCGCCGCCATAAAAGAACTGGCTGGCCAGCCACTGGTCCACGGCAAAGGTTTGGCGGCTGTGCACGTCGCCAATTTTGACAAGGCTTACCGTGTCTTGCCCCACCTTAACGGTGGTGGTTACCTTGCGGCCGTTCAAGTCGCTGTCAAAAGCTAAAATGTAGGTCTGCGGGTCTACCTGGTACAGGGCACCCTCAACATCCTCCTCAATTTCCACGGGGTCCATGCCGTTGAGGCTCTGGGTGTGGCACACATCAATATAGACCGAGCGTTTTAGCTTTTTTAAATCACTCACGGGATCCATCGTCTCCGGTTCTCCATTCCAAACGGGGGCGGGGGGTTATGAACGAGACGGTGGAGAGGTACCCAAGATACCAGGTACAGAGAAACCCTTTGTTGTGGTGACGGCTCTGGGCCGTTACTTGTGGTAGGGCTCGTGGTGAATAATGGACAGGGCGCGGTACAGTTGTTCGAGGATGATCAAACGGACCAGTTGGTGTGGAAAAGTCAGCTCGGAGAGCGACCATACCAGGTCGGCCTGTTCCAGAATCTCAGGAGCCAATCCGTAGGCTCCACCGACTATACATAGCATATCGGTGGTCGCCCGCTTGCCAGAACCTCCATTGGGAGGATTTGCCCCACCCGGCAAGTTGGCCTGAAGCCAGGCTGCAAACCCTTCGCTGTCAAAGGTTTTACCCTGTTCCGACAAGGCCACTACCCGGCAATCCTCCATTTGGTGTTTGTTTATGAAACGCAGTATCGACGCGGCTTCTCGCGCTTTAACCTGCGCCACGGGCACGGTCGCCGTGGGACATTCCTCAGGCAACTCTACCCATGTAACAGTGAGCCGTCGGCTCAGCAGTTTCTCGTAGTGGGCAATGCCTGTTTGAAGGTAGCGGTGGGCTTGTTTCAGCTTGCCCACGGCCACGATACTGATGCGGTATTGGGACACGGTGTAAGGACGCCTTGCATTACGGTGCTGTACCCCATTCTACACAAACCCGGCCCTCCCCTAGAGGCTTCGGAAACACACCACCTGGCACTGGGTGGGCACGGTAACGAAATTGTCACACCTGATCAATTGACGGGGTTCAGCGCGTTTATTGGAGGACATTCCGTTATTGTTTGGCTTTGTGTGTTTCAATGAATAAGGAGATGAACCCGATGGCTATCGGTGCAATTACCCTGCCCCAAAACGCCGTGCGTTTTGGCGAGATTGTGTATTCAAACGGCGGCATGAAACTGGATCGCGCCACGATGGCCGGTGATCAGCTTGAAGTGGCTCGTGCCGTGGAAAGCAAGTTGCCGCCCTGGTTTCAGCACACCAAGGAAGACACCTTTACCGTGAATTTTCTGGGTGACAAGGTCCAGGCAGGGGCCAGCCTTAAGCTGGAAGACAGTAACGACACAGCCGACTGGCCCTTCGGCGATGCCCCCGCCGTGCCCTATGTTAATAATGCCAACTTGGCCAGCAATGCTATTATTGGCCACTGGGGCGGCGCCATAAAAACCACCGCCTCGCATTTGGATAAAGTGGCCCAGGCGTTTTTGTCCGTTTAACCCGCCGCCTTGTACGACAGACTACCCTGCCCCGTACCTTTGCGGTACGGTGGTAGGGTTGTTTTAGTAGTACGTACAAGCAAGGGTCCTTTGCCATGGTTCACGTTCAACCGTTTCAGGGTTTACGGTATAATCCCGCGCAACTCTCCTCCTTGGCAGACGTGGTTGCTCCGCCCTACGACGTCATTTCGCCCGAACAGCAACAGGCCTTGTACGATAAAAGCCCGTACAATGTGGTTCGGCTGATTCTGGGACAAACCACCGACGAGGACAGCGACACAAACAGCGTGTACACCCGCGCCCGCGATTTTTTGGAAGCCTGGCGCAGCAGTGGTGTACTGGCCCAGGATGAAACCCCCGCCTTTTACGGCTACAACCAAAGCTGGCCCGATGGGGGCAAAACCGTGACCCGCACCGGCTTTATTGGTCGGCTACAGGTAGAACCCTTTGAAACCGGCCAGGTATTGCCCCACGAGTGGACCCTGGGCGGCCCCAAGGCCGATCGGCTGGCCCTGATGAAAACCACCGGCGCCATTCTCAGCCCTATTTTTTGCCTGTACGATGACCCGGCCAAGCAGATTGACTACACCCCCGGCCCCAACGCCGTGAACCTGACCGATGCAGAAGGCACCAAGCACACCTTTTGGCCCATTACCGACCCTGGGCAAGTGGCCCTGATTCAGCAGGTGCTCGAAAGCCAGTCGGTGCTGATTGCCGACGGACACCACCGCTACGAAACCGCCCTGGCCCACAGCCAATGGCGCCGCGAGCAGGATGGCACCACCGAAACGGCAGCCGGCAGCAACCCCTACGACTACACCCTGTCGTTTTTTACCAACATGGCCGACGAGGGGCTGCGGGTCTACCCCACGCACCGGGTGTTTAAAAGCCACCCCGACGGGTGGCATGCCGGCAAACTGGTAAATGCCTTCCACAAGCACTTTGAACCGGAAGACGACCCGGATCAGGTTTTGCTGTGGCTGCAAACCCCACGCCAACCCAAGCAGGGCTTTCGCCTGAAAGACCATGCCGCCATTGACGGCGTGCACGAAGTGTTGCGCCAACTGGATGTTGCCTACCTCGACCAGCTTTTGTTTGTCGAGGAGCTGGGGCAGTCCGCCAACGATCTGAAAGCCGCCGGGCACCTGGCCTTTATTCGGGACGAGGCCGAAGTGCATCGCCTGCTTATCAGTAATCCCGACACCGTGGTGTTCTGGGTGCATGCCCCCGACGTGCAAGCCGTCAAGGATATTTGCAGCAAGTCCAAGGACACGGGCATCCGCATGCCGCAAAAATCCACGTACTTTTATCCCAAGCTGCTTAGCGGCTTGGTGTTTAGTTACTTTGGCCCGCCCAAAACCGGTTTGGTGAATGCCACCAGCACAACCACCGTTACGGCCGCAGCCAACTCGTAAACAGGAGACCCCCCGTAATGGCCCAATCTCTTTCCAAAAACCCTGGCCCCGGCAAGGGGCTGCCGCTGCCCAAAGACGCCGAGTTTAAGGCAGCCCGGAACACCTATATTTTGATTATTGTGTCGTTTCTGAGCGTGATAACCATGGCCGTGACACTGACCGTACTGCAGGAAAGCCAACACAAGGGCTTTCGGGCCATTGAGACCACGGCCCCCATGTCGTTTTTTGACCGGACCTATATGGTTGACGACGTTGGCGACAAACCGGCTACTGCCCCGGCGCCAACAGAAGCCGACGGGCAATAAGCCCCGCCACGGCCTGATTGCCTTCGGGCGTGTAGTGCATAAAGTCGAGGTACAGCTCGGCGCGATTCCGTTTGTCCAGGTCCTGGCGGGTGTCTAAAAACGTGGCATTGGCATGGCGTTGGGCCGCGGCTTCAAGCGTGTGGTTAAAAGCTTCGATGAGCAGATGCCAGCCTTCGACCACGTTTAAATACTTGGGCCAGCCGGGCAGGGTCGCGTTGGTTTCAATCGCCGCCGGGTCAAGCTGGTAATAAAACGGATCGACCGGCAGCAGGAGGACCTCGATATGCCGCTGGGCGCAGTCTGACAAAAACCAGTCCAGCTGATCCCGCACCCGCCGAATCATGCCGTCGGGGTTATAGGCTTCGTAGGGGTTCTCAGGTGCTGTGTCCTGAAACAGTTGCGCGCGATAACGGGTCTGATCAAACGCCAAATTCAGGTAGTACGCCCATGCGCTTCGAGCCAGCCACCGTTGCCACGCTGGCTGCTGCCGCTGGCGATTCCCTTCAATCGATTCGTTGAAGCGAGCTTGGGCCCACGTTTTATCGGGCGTCCACTCGTCACGGAAATACGTGAGCAGGGAAATATCGTTGGCCGCCTGCAGCACCACCACTTTGACGTTGGGGTAGTTCGGCAGCACGTCCTGGTAAAAACGCTGGATAGCCTGGGCCATGTTGTAGGACGGCACCCCGGCATTCACCACCTTTAAAGACGACCCGGCTTTGGTAAGCTGCTGTTGCACGTCGTACGGATAGGTTTCGGTATCGCCAACCCCAGCCCCAAAGGGCACCGAATCACCGAGCATCGCCACCACCGACGCTTCTGCCGGTAGGTTACTGGCCTCGGGCGAACGGCGAAATCCGTGGGCATCAATAGACAGGTTTTGGGTCGGGTCGGCAAAACCGGGGGTTAGGCTGTACTGGCGCGGATCTGCCACCGCACTGACATAACCCGCTTTGTAGGCCGTGGGTTGCCACAACCACCGACCCTGGCTAAAGTAATACGCGCCCTGCAACACCGCCTCGCCCAACAGCAAGGCCAGTATGAGAGAAAATGCCATTAATACGCGCGTGTTCATATTCTCAGGCTCGCACAAGGACACAAAAACACAGGGGCGGGGTTATTTTTGGAAGACCATCACGTATTCGTGCTTAAAGATGTAAAAACCCCCGGCCAGGGCACGATAGCGCCACAGGTTAGCGGTTTTGCCTTTCCCTTTTTCGTTGCCGGTCATGTTTTTGACCACAATGCTTTTGTTCTTGAACCCCACCCGCATCATCCGTTCCATGCAATAGAAGCCCAGGGGAATAAGCTCGCTGTTGGCGTATTTGTCGCCAATTACCAGGCATGCAAAACGGCCCTTCTCCAAGAAGTTATAGGCCTGCTGGCACACGCGCTCGAAGCCGTCGAGAAACGCTTCGGTGCTTTCGGCGTTGCTGAGGCACTGCTCGTTTTCTGAAAACTTGATGATGTCATCGTACGGGGGATGCAAAAATGCGAATTGCCCCGCCTCTTGCTCCCAAGCCCTGAGGGCTTGCGAAATCTTCCCACCAGTCCATTGGAGGTCAGCGCTGTCACCGACAATGACCTGGCTCGTTTCGCAAGCCCCAAGCTCACTCAGTTTGGTTTGAACGTAGTCGGCCATGCGTGATTGCAATTCAACGCCAATGCATTTGCGACCCAGGTTGTGGGCTTCAATGGCGGTTGTGCCGGAGCCCAGAAAATAATCCAGGATTGTGTCGCCTGCTTTGGTGTAGCGCAACATCATCTGGTTGGCTATTTGGGGAATAAAATTCCCGTGGTAGTCCAACTGATGGCCGTCACGTTTCGTCCGGGATTCCATCATCCACAGACTGTCGGTCAGCACGTGGTCGTAGTCCTTCCACTGGGACAAATCGATGTCATTGTACGGTTTGTTTGGATTTCGTCTGCGATTACTTTGTGCTCCGGGCTCGGACGTCTGCGTCATAGCCTTTTTTGAGGCTGCCCGGGCTGTCACGCGGTCTTTCGTCCGCTCCTGGGCTTTGTCACGCTGACGTGCTGGCGCCTGCGAGCGCTGGGCTGTAGAATCCACGCCGTTCAACGACTCCACTTGCTAAACACAGGATTTATATTAAGCCCGCTTAACAATGAGGGTCTCCACCAAACGTTGTACTTGTGGATATTCAAATTTAAATGATTATTTGAATTTATGCCCGACCCCCCGCCTGTAACAAAGCTTGGGGAATCCCGCCAAGGCGGTGGGTTTTATTGAACCAGTCGTGTACACTGGATGCAACGACTGACTAAAGGGAATGCCCCCTGCAATGAAGGTTTTTCGACAATTAGGCGATGTAAACTGGCCCGGCGATATAAACAGTGCCTGTGCCATTGGCCAGTTTGACGGCGTGCACCTGGGGCACCAAATGGTGCTAAGCAACGCCCTGCGCAAGGCGGCCATCTTAAACGGGCCCTCGGTGGTGTTTACCTTTTCCAACCACCCGCAATCCCTTATTTCAAAAACCCCCACCCCGTTACTAAGCACCCTGGACGAACGGCTGGAACGTTTCGAGGCCATGGGGTTTGACGCGGCCCTGGTACTGGCATTTACCCCCGAACTAATGACGATGCCAGCCGCCGCGTTTGTGCAACAGATTTTGATTGAGACCCTGCATGTAAAAGCGGTTAGCGTGGGATACGACCACCGCTTTGGCAAGGATCGGCAAGGCGACGGGGCCTTTTTAAGCGAGCAGGGCAAACAGCACGGCTTTGACGTGGTGATTGTCGAGCCCGTCTCGCGCAACCATCAGATCATCAGCAGCACGGTCATCCGAAAGCTGTTGACCTACGGCGACCTAACAACCGCCAACGCGTTGCTGGGGTATCCTTACCCCCTAACCGGCACCGTCGTTCATGGGCTGGGGCGGGGCCAGCAAATTAATGTGCCCACCGCCAACATTGAACTGCCCCCCAATCGCCTGTTGCCCGCCAACGGTGTGTACGCGGGATATGCCACCCTTCTCGATAGCCACATGCGCTGGCCGGCTGTGGCCAACATGGGGGTTTGCCCCACGTTTGGTGCCCAAGCTACTCCCCGGCTGGAAGTACACCTGCTGGATTACGACGGAGAAACCCTGTACGGTCGGAACCTGCGTTTCGAATGCATTGACCGGTTACGGCCAGAACAATCCTTTGCCTCGGTTGAGGCCCTGGTTGAACAAATCCAGCTCGACATTGCCCAGGCCCGGCAGATTTTACAACACCCGACAACCGTCCACTAATCACCCTTTTTATAGTCCTGCCAAAGATGAGCCCTTGACGGATGAGTGAGCCCACCCCCTCTATCGAAGTTGGCAACCCTGAACCCGCCTCGCCCCTGTTGTGGCTGGACCCTACCCCGCCACAACTGCCGGTGAAAATGGTGGCTGCCGATGCACGAAAGACCGCCACGGGACAAATCAAGGGGGATCATATCGAATTGATTGTACCCAGCCACTGGTCAAACCGCTTTAAGGTAGAAGCCACGGCCTCCCTAATCAACCGGCTCCAAAAACAGTTTACCAAGGCCTGGAAAACCGTGTCGCACCATATCAACGAAGGGACCTGTCTGGTGCGTTACCCGACGGTTGCAACCCTGGGCCCCTACGTAAAAACCTTGAACGAGACGACGATGCAACAGAAGCTGGCCCGCGTACGCCTGGGCCATGCCAAATTTTCTCGGCTGGCCCAAATGAACTGCAAGACCCGGGTAATGACGGTGAGCATGTTCAGTGCCGTCGATGTCCCCGAAACAGCGCTGCGGTACCTGCTGCTGCATGAGCTGGCCCACCTCACCTATGCCGATCACTCCAAACGCTTTTGGGCCCTGGTTGGACAATACGTGCCGGACTACAAACTGCAAAGCAAACTCATCCAGGCCTTCCACCAGGTTAATGTCTACCATGCCGCCGCCTGTCAAACCCGGCTTGAAAACGCCCAGGCCCGCCCGCCTCTGTTTGACTACCCCTTGGCACCCGCCCAACCAACCTACCTACCAACCACCGACCTTGATGCGTGGACAACCGACGACGAGTGGGACGAGTTTGAGGCCGAGCAGGAACCCCTGCAGCTTCAACTGCTCTAGGTTAAAATCTCCTAAGCCTCAACGTACAGCACCAGGCAATCCTTGCCGGGTTCCTCCAGAGACTTTCGAACGCCCTGGTTTAACCCGACAATGCAGTACTCGCCCTCGCCCGGCCGTTGGTTTTTGACGAAGGAATAGGGCGATTGATCGGTGGTATTGCAATGGCCATGGACCAGCGTGTGCACCAGGGGCCGATGATCCTCGGCATTCATGAAAAAAGGCAGACGAATCCGACGCGACAACGTGGTCATACTACTTAAAAAATTCATCAAGGCATTTTCATCGACCATGCTAAGGTGCTCGGGTCGCTGTAGTTCCTTGTCATACAAAGCCACATGGTTTTGCCCCCCCACATAGACCCTTGGCAGGGTATAGCAAATGGCATCGCTTATCAGTTTTGGCGAGTTGTTGGCCGAACAAGCCGCCTCAAAACGGCTGGCCACATAGCGCTGGTAATAGGTATTGGCTTCCGTTACAAAATAGCTGACTTGCGCCGGGCGTTTTTCTTCGCCATACACCCATTCCTTGGATAAGAAGGCATTGTGGGGCTGCTTCATTGCATCAATCAACTGCTCAATGTCGGCATCGTTAATAGGGGCATGAGTAAATAGGGTTCGGGTCGACGGGTTGTACAGCATCAACTGATCGTCTTCGAGGTAACGCTGGTACGCCCTGATTAAAACGTCTTTCTCCCGGTTGGTTGTTTGGGATCGAAACGCCCGGAGCAGTGATGCCGTGGTTCTCGGATAGGTTTTGGCCGGTAACCCGGCCACAATCTGTCGAAGGGCATAATGCCCATGGTTAGAAGCCAGGTGGACAATGGGCCGTTTTTCGATTTTGGTGGCCAAGGTTGGGTGATTAAAGTGGTCCAGCAGTGTCAGGATCAACTCGTCATCCTGGCCTCGGTCGGCAATCACATCGCCCAGCAGTACCAATTGCCGGTTTTGATCGGCCCAGCGCATGGTGCGCAACAAAGGCTTAATCTTGTGTTTAATCTTCCGGCATTGCTGCCGACTGGCAGGGCTTAATAAATACGGATCGGTTTTAAGCACGATATTGTATGCTGCATGATACCCCTGCAGCTTTTGAAGAAACTCTGGATCTTCAACCGTGACCAGCTTCGCGGCTAAAAGGATCTCGATCAGTTTAAGCCACGACCCATGCAGATCCCCAGCCACGACCCGCCTGGCTGAAGCCAAGCGGGGTTGAACGGCTTCAAAAGACCGGTTTACCTCAACGTCCTTACCCGCCTCGATAACCGTAAACCGGTACGGAACCTGGGACGATTCTGACCGAGTGGCTCGGAATAGTGCCTTTAAGGGATACAGCCAATCCATCCCAAAAAGCGGTTGGTTGCTCCTCAAATCGGCGTTTATCCCCCTTTGGCTTGATAACCGATGACCCGTTCTTTCAAGACCGGGGTGGTTTGGTTTTTTGATGGCATAACCGGTATAAATGGTTTGTATACGCATAACTGCTTGCCTTTTACCCCTTACCCGTCTACATAAAGCAGCGAGGCTTCGCCTTGCTGGGTGAGCGGATCGGTGGTCTTGCGTATGGTTTGATCCAGGCTGACCACTTCATAGTTGACTTGATACTGCCTGGAACGTTGGGTCACATAAAACGGCGATAAGCGCGTTTCTGGAGTATGCCCGTGCACCAGCCGAATTACGCCTTGGTTGGCAAAGGGCAGGTCCGCCGGATTTTGTAGGGTGTGGGACCGGGCCATAAAGTTACGCAAAAATCCCAGCATGCCTTCAAGGCGTCGGTCAAGGTGCCCCTGTTCTCGTCCGGTCTTGACGTACTGGGTGTAAAACATGTTG
>JAGQHJ010000073.1 GCA_020431915.1 Cyanobacteria bacterium HKST-UBA04
TGCATTTTTAAGGTTTTCGGCTTTCCCATCCTTGTTCAGGTCCTCAATAACCTGCGTAATGGAGCGATCATCCGACGCCTTGTCCGCCTTGGGCATAACCGGCAGGCCATTGACGTCAACCGCCTCGGCCTCCTCGGTCGTGGCATGCGGGTCGGTTTGCAACTCGGTAGAAACCGTCGCCGTGTTAACCGTCATATGCTCCTTGGGGTGCTGAATCTGGATAACGGAATCACCCAGCCCAAGCTGGTTAAGACTGGCCTGGATTGCAGGCAGATCGCTCTGGGTCAATTCCTTCTCAAACGCGTATTCCAGCATGGTGCCCCCGGTAAAATCGATGCCCAGCTTCAGGGGGGTATGGGTGTCGTAGGTCATCATGCTCAGCACCATCATCACCAAACCCGGAATAATGAGCAGGGCGCTGATACCGTACCAGGCCAAGCGATACTTGATAAAATCAAAACCGACGGCTGTTTCCTCATGGCCACTGACGCCACCGGAGCCAGAGCCGCC
Source organism: Cyanobacteria bacterium HKST-UBA04 (assembly GCA_020431915.1). Lineage (GTDB taxonomy): Bacteria > Cyanobacteriota > Vampirovibrionia > Vampirovibrionales > JAGQHJ01 > JAGQHJ01. The sequence goes on from JAGQHJ010000073.1 coordinate 511, forward strand.
ACCATGCGGGCCCAGAGCGTTGCCCGGTTCAGCGGCACCTTCGTCGGAAGCCTCACCGGCTTTTTTCTTGAGTTTCACTTTCACGGGTTTGTTCATCGGTCTCAGGATCTCAAATTCGGTTGTCTGTGTGCAAAAAGGGGGGGGGATAGAAGTCAGTGGGAGACGGTGTTGTGTGTGTGGCGGGGAGAGGGCGATTCGGCAAAAGCGGGGAATAAGCCCTGTGCATTCTGTGCGTCCTGTACTGTCCATGCACACACGCTGTTTAAATTAGGCCGTGGCAGGAATGTCCTCTTTAGACAACCCGAACAACGCCGGGTTTTTCAACGGCCCACGGATGGGCATAAACATCATCATAAAGGTCCTTGTCACGGCAAGGGCCGTAAAGAAGCTAACAGCAACCCCCAGGGCCAGAGAAAAGGCAAAGCCTTTGACCAGGCCGGTACCGAGGATGTACAGAATCATGCAGGTGATAATGGTGGTCATGTTGCTGTCAAAAATACTGGGAAACGCCCGGTCAAACCCAAGCTTCACCGCCATTTCCACCGTTCGGCCCAGCTTCAGCTCCTCGCGGGTCCGCTCAAAAATAAGGATGTTGGCATCCACCGCCATACCGATACTGAGGATAACCCCGGCAATACCGGACAAGGACAGGGCCGTGGGGGTCAGTTTAATGGCCGCCAACAACAGCACGGCATAGACCACCAGCGCCAGGTTGGCAAACATGCCCGGCAGCCGGTAGTAAATAATCATGAACACCAGCACCATCAACAAGCCAATCATGCCGGCCATCATGCTTTTTTCTAGCGACGCCTTGCCCAATAGTGGCCCAACGGTACTTTCCTCAATGATGTTCACATCCACCGGCAAAGCCCCGGCGCGCAGGATATCCACGATGCCCTGAGCCTGCTCCTGGGTAAAGGAGCCGGTAATTTCGGCCTTGCCTCCGCTGATGGCGGCATGAACCGACGGGGCACTCTGCAGCTCCCCGTCAAAAAAGATGCCCAGGTTTCCCTGGCGTTTGGCCAGTTCACGGGTAATGTCAAAAAACTTCTTGCCCCCTTCCCCGTTGAAGGCCAGCAGTATTTTCCAGTTGCCGGGACGGGTGGGGGTGTTGTCTATGGCGGCACTGGCGCTTACCAAATCCTTGCCCCCCAGGCCGGTTTTCACGTAGGTATCCGTTTCCGGGTCATAGGCCCGAAAAGACAGCTCACCGGTCTTGCCGATAATCGCCTTGGCCTGCTCGGGATCCTTGGCCCCCGGAATTTCAATCAACACCCGGTTGTCCCCGACCTTCTGCACCAGGTTTTCCTCGGTACCGGTGGGGTTAACCCGACGATCCACAACCAGGTGCAGCGTATCCATCACCTCGGGCGTTATCTTGGGCACTTCGTCATTGGGCTCGGCCTGCAGCAAAAACCGCACACCACCACTTAAATCCAGGCCCAGCTTAAAGGGCTTGTCAATCAACACCCAAACAGACGTCACAATCAGGGCCAGAATAACGGCCAGCATAATTCGGTTATCGATCAGACGCATTGGCAATATCCTTGCGAATCACCACAAACGCCGACTTGATGGGACGCAGCAAGGGTTTGCTGTTAGCCTGCTTACCGGCATAGGTTTCACCATTAAACCAGATGGCCGACGAGGAGCCACCATCAAGAGCCAAGGCTTTTACAGCCCCTTGACGCCGCATCACCGAAGCCAGCTCGGACAGGGTCAGGCCATTCGTGGCGCCCTCGTCCTCGGATTTCATGGCGGCCATAACCAGCAGCACGTTGCCATGGGCATCTACCCCAATGGCACTGCGGGCGTTGGGACGATCCACCCCAATCGGGTCGCGAACCTTCTGGCCGTTTTTGTAGTCGACAAACGCCTCGTCAATCTGGGCATCGGCATCAAACAAATCGGGGCCCGCCTGAATGCTATGCAAAATCGTGCACTTACGGGGCGGTTCGTCACGGTGACGGGCCACGTCGTAGACGTAACCGTTTTGATCCTTGCACGTCAACACCCGGAACTCGGACCGGTTCAGCATTTTAGGCAGATAGTCGAACATCTGCGGATTTTCAACAAACCCACGGTTGTTCATCGGGGTCACCAGGATATGCTCCTGGGCCACCACGTAGGACGTAGTTTGACGGTTTCTGGGGTCAAAAAACCCGGCGTTGATACCCGCCACAGCCACTGGGCGAACCTTGTCCACCAAGTCGGGCAAGGGCTCGGTATAACGCGAGACAACCGGAATAATCTCGTAACGGGCACTGGGCGGCACTTTAATCAGGTACAACTGGGCATGCGGGTTATCCAGGGACTGGATGGACAGATCATTGGGTACATTGCGCAAACTGGCTGCCGATTCGGCATGGGCAACCGGCCACAGCACCGTAACCACCCACATGGCACTGAGGATGAGTGCGGCAATAATCAATTTGGCCAAAAACACCAAACCATTGTCCGGCCGATCTTGAAGGGGTCTGTTTAAAGGCGCCATAACCAACATCCTTCTGTTGTTTATGCCTCCCGGCCGGCCACAAGCACACGGGGCAGGGTAGGGTACAGGCCTTGGGGAAGCGCGTTACATGCCAGCCAGTTTAAAACAAAGACACCCCAACGGCAACGACGCGGTGAAACTACCAAATGACAACCATAGCAGGCACCTTGCCCAACATGGCGGACACCACCCCGGTATTTCAAGTTTTGGTGTAAAAAACTACGCCAAATGGTGTAGGGCGGCTGGTTTTCGTAACATTTCATTGCAAAGTCCCCCAAACACGCTAAAACAGAGTCAAAAAAACGTTTCAGGACCGTTTATGAAGGTAACTTGACGAAGCCATCCTCCCAAAAGGTACTTGTAACCCCAACTTCACTTATGCTATAAGTACCTATGAAACTGGCGTTACTAACGCCTAAATAACCTTCTTACCTTAATACGACAAGGCAAGATACCTAGGAGACCCTATGCCGAACAGGCTGGCCTCATTCTTGCCCCATACGAGTAGATTACTCGATGTACGCTACCTGCTTGGGGCAGCCATACTATCGCGATTAGCGGTGGGTGTCGCCCGGTGTATCGTGGATATCCCAAAAAAATCCACCGCACCGTCACCGTCACTATCACCCCAGAGCCGCGGCATGGGACGCCCCCAAGGCGAAACCCACAAGGACCAGGTGCATTCCTTCGAGGAACGAGTCTTTATGGAAATGCTGGGGGTACCGGCCCATGTAACCAGCATGCAGCTTATCCAGGACGGGGTAAGCCACCTGCTGCAGAAAACCCGCTTCCTTAAACCGCCCAGCCTGGCTTCCGTTGAGAAACTGACGGCCTTGTCGGCTACCGAAAAACAAGTGGTGGGTGACGTGCTAAACCGGTTTGCCCAAACGGCCAAGCACCCCATTGCCGACACCATTTATTCACCCAAGGCCATGATGGCTTCCTTAAACGGGGTATACGACGACGTGCTGGCCGGCTTGAACAAGCTCGGCGGTACACAGGGCAAGACAGTCAAGGCCCTAAGTACCCCGTTAAAGAACGCCCTGACCCAAAGCGTGCATGGCTGGCACCAGCGTGCCCTGGCGGGGTCAGGTATTACGCTGTTGGCCGGGCTGCTCGGCGGCGCCCTGTTTGCCGGCATGATCTGGCAACGCATTAGTGACGGGGTCTTTTCCAAAGGCGTTATTCCCTTCCTCGACCGGCTGGGTGTCGGAGCCCCCCATACCCATGCCAACCAGCCCGCAACCAGCCCAGAAACAACGAACCTGCAGGCACCGGTATCCCCGGCATTATTAAACCTGAACGACACTCCCCCGCTATCCCCGCTGCCCGTGGCGCTATCAGGCCACCCGACGGAATGGCCCACCGCCCCCCACATTATGTCGTACAACCCTACGAGCCGTCCCATTAGCCAGCCCTACATGCCCATGCCCCGCATGATGTCACCTGCTTATCGTCCACACCCGTTTGCCTACCCCAACACCACGGCTGCGGGTGTTGGTTTATTCAACCGCGGCACCGCCTACCTCAAAATTTAACCCCCCTATCGCCCGACCCCTTAACCCAACCTGATTTTCCTTATGATCGAACAACTCCTCAAACCAGCCGTCCAGACCGCCAAGCGTTTTCCAACGCTACTGGCCGAGGCTGGCCGTTTGTTGGGACAGTTTGGGATGGGCAAGGTTCAAAACCTTTCGCTGTTGCGCGATAACGCCATGATCCTCTCCAGCGCCCTGCTTGTCTCGGGCCGGATAGGCATTGCCAAAAACACGGCCCGTAAATCGGTAGGTACCAGCGAAGGTCCTTACCGCCGACGCGAGTTCTACAAAACCGCCTTGCGCGAAGTTGGTGGCTTTGCCCTGTCCTACGCCTTGTTGCGCGGGGTGCAGCTTGCCGCCACGGTGGGCCTAAAACGCTACCTGGGCGTCAGCGCCATGGCCAAGGCCGGTCACAACCCCTTCCCTGGGGTTGTCAAAACCCTGAAAGGCCTGGGCCGCATGACCGCCGAGTTTTTAACTGGCAACCCCATTACCCCCACCCGTGCCATCCCAATCGAGCAACGAATTCAGTGGGGCGAACTGATGGGGCAACTGGTGGCCAACCCGGCCAAAGCCTCTCGGGTGAAGGCACTGGAACCCCTCATTAATGGGGTACACAAGTTGTTTGGTGGCGCTGCCCATGCGCCCACCACCGACAAGGTGGCCTCATTCATCAAGTGGGCCCCAATGCTGGCCAGTGTGGTACCGACTATTGCCCTAAGCGGGTTCTGGCTGGAAAGCTTCAGCCTGAGACGCGCCAAGCAAATGGCCAAGCAAACCCTGTCTGTCGGCACAACCACTGCAACCAAGCAAACCGACGCCTGGCCCACCAACCCGGTACTGGAACAAGGCGGCGGCGGCGACATCTACCAGTTAATGGGCCGGCCCCGTATTTCTTTTGCCAACCGGCCGTATCCTGCTGCCATGAACACCATTGCCGCCCCAACCGCCCCGTCTGTGCTGAGTCCGGTGACCTTCACAGCCAACCCAATGCCCACCAACCGTGTTACAATCCCTGCCATGGCCCGGCCAATGGCAATGAGCCCCAATCCCGTGAACCCTTTTGCCAACCGCGCCTGGTAGTTGCCCTTCGCACTGCATTGCAAGGAAAAACCCCCTGTGAACCAGCCGCCAAAAACCACCGCCCCCATCAAGGCCATTGGACTGGACTTGGTCTACCTGCCCCGTTTAAGCCGATCCTACCAGCGCTACGGCATCCCCATGCTGGGCAAGATACTGACCCCCAACGAGTTGGCCTACTGCTTGTCCAGCCGAAAAGAGCCCCTGCTAATCAAGCGCTTCGGGGCCCGAATCGCCGCCAAGGAAGCCGTTGCCAAATGCCTTGGCATCGGGTTTTCCCTGCTGGGCTACCCCGACGGGCTTAGCTGGCGATCCATCGAAGTGGGCCATGAGCCCGGCAACCACAAACCGCTGCTGTCCCTTAGTGGTCGAGCAGCCGAGAAAGCCGACCGGCTGGGCATTGAAACATGGCACATTAGCCTGACGCACGACGGGGACTATGCCCAGGCCATGATTTTGGCCATATAGGCACGCCAGCACCGCCCTGCCCATACGCGTGCGCGTGATTTATTTTTTCTTGCCCGGCTTGGCCTTGGTCGTCTTTGCCTTGGTGGCTTTGGCCGCCTTTGTCCCACTGCTGCCGGCCTTCGTTGCAGATTTGGAAACAGGTTTGGACGCCGATTTTTTGGTTGCCGTTTTCTTGGCCGTGGTTTTTTTGGCGGAAGCAGCTTTGGAAGCCGGCTTGGCATCCACCTTCAGCGCTGCCTTGAGTTTATTCAAGTCGGCTTGCGTCACCAGGCCCAACGACTTGATGGCTTGCCGAACGGAATCGTCAATCCGCTGCTTCAGTTTCTTCTCGGCTGCCTCGGCTTCCTTTTTGGCCCGGGCCTTCAATTCGTTGCCCAGCGATTGGGCCTCAGCCTTCGTCAGCTTGCCGCGCGCCACCAAATCGGTGGTAAAGGCTTCCACTTTCTCAACCGTCAGGGCCGTGGCCCCCAGGCCAATGTGAAAGGCTTTTCTCAGTAACTGGACAACATCCTGTTGTGAACCACCAGCATTTGCCATAAGTGCGTTATTCTCCAATTCCGGTCAGACGACTCTACACAGGGTAGCGTTAAAGACCGTCAGGTTAAAGATCGCCAGACACCTTATCCAGGGACTCATCATCCAGGAACTCATCGACCTCCTCCTGACGCGCGCTCTCTACTATTGTGCCATAGAAGACCAAAACCCACTTAACCCGGTCTTACAGCCCAACCCTCTGCGATCGGCTGACCCTGGCCCTTACCCGGTCAACCCCAAGCAGAATCAAAGCCAAGGCGGCAAACCCGACCAGCACAATCAGGTAATCCAGCCCCGTGTGACCCATCTGCTGGTCAATGTAGTTTTTGTTCAGGGGCACACCGTCAGGGGGCTCGGCCTCGATTTGTACCTTGTAGTACCGGGCAAACCAGCGGCCATACGCCACGCAGCCATTGTAGACGGCCCGGCCCAAGTGCCCCTTGTTCAGTTCCGGCTGAATGACATGGCGGTTGATTAACCGCACGGTCTTCGACGAAATCTGGACCGGGTTCTGTGGTCCCTGGTACACCCGAACCTGTTTTGTTTTGGGGTTCAGCCAAATAATCAATACCGGCTTGTTCCCTCCTGGGCGCAGATGCCATTGGCGAAGGGCCCGTTTAATCGGCCGGGGAATCGGCCCGGTCGATCGACCCACATCGACCACCACCCCCAACCGCACTTTGGTTTTGAGCCGAACCTCGCTGGAAAGCTGACGAAGCTTCTGCCGAATATTGCGTTTGAGCAGTTTTTTGGGGTCCGCCACGTAAGCCGATTTTCGAGGCGCTTTCTGCGCCGGCACCGGTACAGAAAGCGAAACCGGTGCGGCAGCCGCCGCCGATGGCTGATAAGGGCCCTGCAACAAAACCGTGGTCACCAGCATGAACCCCAGCATCACGACCATAAAAGCCGAATATTTTTGAACAAAGCCGCTTTGGCGCATCACAGTCTCACGAAAAAGACTCAACCCATTGAAAACAAGCCGGGTAACCACACAACTAGCCTGGACAGCCGACACAAACCCATTATCCCCTGCCGGACGGGGGGTGGGCAATAAGCCATCCGGGCAAGCCGCCAGCCATTCATTCGGATAAACGCTTCAAGGCAGAGAAGGAGACAACCCGCCACAGAACCAACCATCAGCCCCTTTCGCGCTGGTTGTGGCTTGCCGGCTTGCGCTATAATAAGGGCCCCCACCAAGACAGTGGGCACTACCAAGACAGTGAGCACCACCCCCTCCTAGCAAAAGATCGGTTGTAACCGCCTATGGCCTCCAGTGTGTTATCCCCCTTTAAACCCGTCCAGGTTGCTTCTGCCCCCAAGCCGCAGAAGGAAGCCCGGCTGCGCACGCTGTACGCCCGGCTGGGCGAACTGAAGCAGACCCGCAATGCCGTTATCCTAGCCCATCTGTACGAGCGGCTCGACGTGCAAAACATTGCCGACCACGTCGGCGATTCGCTGGGTCTAAGCCGCCAGGCGGCCCAGACCTCGGCCGACGTCATCCTGTTTTGCGGCGTCCACTTTATGGCCGAAACCGCCAAGCTGCTGTCACCCGACAAAAAGGTATTTCTGGGCAACGCCAATGCCGGCTGCCCGATGGCCGACATGATTACGCGCCAACAGCTCATCGCCTTCAAGGCCCAGCATCCGGGTGTACCGGTGGTGGCCTACGTCAATACCTCGGCCGAGGTCAAGGCAGAAAGCGATGTGTGCTGTACCAGTGCCAACGCCACCGGGGTGGTTCGGGCTTTGTGCCAGCAGCACGGCGTGGATCGCGTGTTGTTTGTGCCCGACAAAAACCTGGGCAACTACGTGCAAAGCCAATGCCCCGACATCGAGCTTATAAACTGGGACGGCTTCTGCCCAACCCACATGCGCATGCACCTCGAAGACGTCGAGGCCCTCAAAAAGCAGTACCCGCAAGCCATGATTCTGGCGCATCCCGAATGCAACGACGACATCAAGGCCGTAGCCGACGTGATTGGCAGCACCACCGTTATTCGCCAAACAGCCATGGCCAGCGACAAACGGGTTTTCATCGTGTGCACCGAAGACGGTGTCCGGGCCCGCTTGGCCCAGGACTGCCCGGACAAGCTGTTTTTTACCCCGACACAAGCCTGTGCGGTTTGTCCCAACATGAAACTGACCCGCCTTGAAAACATGATTGCCACCCTCGAACACCTCCCCGAGGCCGACGAAATTGTGATACCCGACGCCATTGCCGAACCGGCCCGGCAAACCCTGGCGTTGATGATGGCCATTGATTCCTAACACCCCCCCCCTTTCTGTTCTGGCCAACCACTTGAGTGTGACCTTAATTATGGTTATTGATACAACCCCCGCCCCCTTGACCCAAGCCACCTGCTTTGACAACGAAGCGGATGTGCGCTTTCAGGTTCGACGTATCGACCCCGCCTATGCCGCAACTGAATTGTCGCGCATCGGGTTTGATCCGGCGTACCGTCAGCAGGCCGCCACCAAGTTTGACCACTGGGTTATCAAGGCCTACGACCTGCACCCGGCAGCCATGAACATCCTCAAACAGGAATGCATCGGCCTGGGGGCCGAAGCCGGGGTGCATCGCGAAGCCATTACCGGCAAGACGGAAAATGCACCGGTCCTGATCACCGCCACGCGCAGCCAGCTCAACAAGCTATTGCCTCGGCTGGCCCATCAGCCGTTCAGCCTGGGCAAGCTGGCCAGCAGTATCCAGCGCCAGCTGGATCGCATGGACCGCACCGCCCTGAGCCCGATACAAGTGATGGCCGTGATGAACATCACCCCCGATTCCTTCTCCGATGGCGGCTCGCTCGAAACCCTCGACGAAGTCGTCGAAACCGCCCAGCGGTTTATCGAAGCCGGAGCGTACTGGCTCGATTTAGGCGGTGAATCAACCCGGCCCGGCGCCACAGAGGTGCCCGCCGACGTGGAACAACAACGGATTCTGCCGGCCATCGAGGCCATTATGCATTCCTTTCCCGATGCCCGTATCAGCATTGACACCCGCAAGGCTGCCGTGGCCCAAGCTGCACTGAAGGTTGGGGCCCGGCTCATCAACGACGTCAGCGGCTTCCAGTTTGATGCCGACATGATCCGGGTGGCTGCCGACGCCCAGTGTCCGGTTGTCATCACCCACAGCCAGGGTACCCCACAAACCATGCAGCAGGCCCCCATCTATACCGACGTGGTGGGCGACATTGCCGAATTCTTCTACCGACAGGTGGACGCCGCAACCAGAGCCGGTGTCAGCGAAGCGCACATCATCCTCGATCCGGGCTTCGGGTTTGGCAAAACCATTGCCCATAACCTCGAAATCCTGCAGCGTCTCGACGAACTGGTTTCCATTGGTTTCCCCCTCCTCGTCGGCACCTCGCGAAAATCCTTCCTCACCCTGGGTGACCCCAGCATTGAGCCGTTGGAGCGCGAAACCCTGACAGCAGCCACCACGGCCCTGGCCATTGAAAAAGGAGCCAAGCTGATTCGGGTCCATAACCCAGCCAGCCAAACCCCCATTGTCAAGCTCATGCAAGCCGCCCGGCTAACGGTGCCGTCGGCAGACCAGGACGACTAGCGCTTTTTGTCAAAGCCGGGCCGGCCCTTCGGGTCGATATAGCCGGCAATGGTATCCATTTTGCCACGCATCACCATAATCTTGCGGCTGGTAAAACGCATGTTACGGGGCATGTTTTTCCAGATACGGTAAAACTTGTAGGCGTCGATCATCGCCAGTTTTATGGGATTGTTGACCGTCATCATCCGGTACAAGGCGGTAAAATAAATGGCCCACATCGGTCTAATCCTTTTTTGGGGCATCGGGTGACTATGCGGCGCAGAGCGATCCCCCACAGTCCCCTACAGGTCGTTAAGAGCCTTCTTGTCTCCGTCAATGCCTTCCTTAAGCAGCTTCTTGACGATATCCTGCTGGGCATCGAGCATCTTGACGGTGGTTTCCAGGTTCTTAATCTTGTTCGACAAAATAACGTCGGCGTTGGTGATAATACGGTTGCTGACGTGCTGGTAGCTGTCTAACACGGCGCCGCTGATACCGGACAAAATGGTACCACCGGCCAGGGCAGCCAAACCCGACTGGCCATTACCGAAAATAGGCGCCAAAGAGGTCAACATACCACCAATACCGCTAAGAATACCGGCGGAAGGTACCACCAGGTTACGGCCAAAACCGGCTGCGGCCACCAAACCGGCCCCTGCCGATGCAGCACGCCCGGCAGTACCCAACTGTGCAGCCTGGCCAGCTTCGGAACCGAAACCACCAATGGCGCTAACATCCGGGTCGTAGCCCAAGTCGCCAATACCGCTTAATCCGGCAGCCTGGCCGGCAATCGACCCAAAGCCCTGCTGGCCCAGAATGGACAGCGCATCGATTTTGGCAGCCGAACCGGCACTGGGAAGGCCCAGGGTTTGGGCCATCGGCCCGAGGCCAAAAGAGGATTGCCCGCCGGGGTTAATCCCGGTACCGCCCGTAATCGGCGAAAAATACGAGGTACCGGGAATGTTAATGGACTGGTTGCCCAGGGTCGGCAAGAAGGACGACCCGGACAAAAACTGGGCAAACTTAAACAGGTAGTTGCTGACCGTTCCCAGGCCCGATCCGCCGATAGAGGGACCCGATACGGTCAAGTCCCGCAGTTCGTCGTAGGTCTGGAAAAGCTGCGACTTGGCCTCAACAGAGGCCTTGGACAGGCGGTTCAGAATAACAATTTCGGAATCGTAACGATAACTCATAAGAGAAGAAGCGAATCCTTGTCAGTAGCAGTGTAAGAGAGAAAAAGAGAGATGAAGAGGGGGGAAGTAAAGCGTATGGTTGCGGATAGGCCGATTGTCGGTGCTTAAAAGCCGATTAGGCGAAGGTCTTGAAGGTCAAATCGATGTTTTTGTCGATAACCTTCTTAACGGCCTCAATCTCGGTTTGAACGGCCTGTTGCTGGGTATCAACCCGTCTCAGGGCCAGTTCCAAGCCCTGGTCGAGGGCCTGAATGGAGTTGATTCGAAGCTGGATGGCAATGGCCTCGGAGGAATCGGGATCCAGGTTGGCCGAAATGGTAAACAGCTCGTTGACCACGTTGGCCAACTGCGTACGAGACTGGTTAATCTGCTGACCAGTGAATTCCAGGTCGGACTTCCGGGCGGTCAGGGTCAGATATCTTGATTGGCTTGCTGCCAGACCCATAGGCTGTGCTGATCTCCTTGGCGGTGGTCTCTTGTGAAGATCCCCAAAGGGTTGCTCGGTTTAGTGACAGCGCTTGGTACAGGGGCTCGTCGGGCTGACGGTGTGGATGAGGGGGGGGAGGTATGTCGCTGGTTAGCCCGGTGGTACTGGTTAAAGATGCTCGCAAGCACGATTAATTTGGCTCGTCGTCCCTGAAGCGGGTTGTCGTCACTATGTCCGTTGGGTTATGGGGGGCTCTTCTGGTGTCAAATCGTGGTTTATCGGGATACTCGAACTGGGAGGGAATGAACTTGGTCTATGTCTTAAGCAGGGTATCGGCCGGTGACTGTTTAAACTTTAATAAGTAGAGGGCCGTCTCCTCCGCTTTTTGAGGGATTTAATACTCTTTTTATATTAATAAACAACCTTATAGGGCCGCCTATCGGGCAATGGCACGGCAGGATAACCGCCATGAGGCTTGGCCCGGCAAAACATGGATGGCCACTATACGGGGCTATACCGGTTGTAATCGGTTATCAACCAATTGCAACCGGTCTTGTAACGCTTAATTAAAGCCGTACCGAGAATCGGACACACACATACACCCCACCCCCACCCATTGAACGATGTCCCGCCGCTGTACCGGCGTGGGGCACATCAAAGTGGCCGGTTTTACACCAGCCACTGGGAATGAAACAACCCGTCGGCCATTTCCTGCTTGGTCGGGGGTTGAATCACAAATTTTAAAACCGCTTCGGCCTCTACCGCCGCCGGTTTATGGGCGTCAGACATCAACCGGCGGTTAACCGACACCGGTTTCATCGGCTTGTTCAACGAATCGCCTGCTTCACTAATGCTCACGGGTGGTTCTCGCTCTCTTTCCTTAGTGGTTTGGATGCTCCACATGCGCCCTGTCCTTGGGCACATCCTATTTTCAGGCCATCAGGCCCGTTGGTTGTTATCGTCTGTTTGTAAAAAAACTGTTGTGTTCACTTATCCGTACAGCCGACATATGCCGTTGTGATCCTGTATACACAAGGGATTTAGGAACGCCGCAACCCGTTAACATGTTTTAATAAACAACCAAAGTCAGGCACATCCCTGCTACAATAAGCATAACTTTAGGATGAACCGTGACACGCAACAAAACCAATACCGAACAGCTACTAAACAGCCATCACTTGAGCAATCACAGGAACCGGAGGGGA
>JAGQHJ010000074.1 GCA_020431915.1 Cyanobacteria bacterium HKST-UBA04
GGGCATTGCCATTGCCCTGAATGGCCAGGTACTACCCCGAAGCCAATGGGACGCCACCACCCTGTGCGACGGCCAGCACGTCGAAATTGTGGCTCCTTTTCAGGGAGGGTAACGCCAAAATGACCCACTGGACACTGGACCACCAACCGTTTGAAAGCCGCCTGCTATTGGGTACGGCACAGTACCCGTCACCGGAAGCCCTCCGGCAGACCATTGCCCTAAGCGGATGCCAAATCGTGACCGTGTCGCTGCGACGGCAATCTCCACAAGACAAGGGTGGTAGTGCCTTCTGGGATCTCATCCGGTCGACCGGCGTGACGATTTTGCCCAACACAGCCAACTGCCGAACCGCCCAGGAAGCCATAACCACGGCCGAATTGGCTCGCGACTTGTTTGGCACCCACTGGATCAAACTGGAGGTCATTGGCGACGAGTACAACCTGCAACCCGATCCCTTCGGGTTGGTCGAGGCCGCCCGCCGTTTAACCGACGAAGGGTTTGTCGTGTTTCCCTATTGCACCGATGATCTGGTCGTCGCCCAAAAGCTGGTGGATGCAGGCTGCCGTATCCTGATGCCCTGGGGGGCGCCCATCGGAACGGGCCAGGGACTGCAAAACCCACAGGCCCTTAAAACCATGCGCCACCGGTTACCCGACATTACCCTGATCCTCGACGCCGGTCTGGGCAAACCGTCACAGGCCGCCCAGGCCATGGAACTTGGGTTTGACGGCGTACTGCTAAACACCGCCGTGGCCCTGGCTCAGGATCCGCCGACCATGGCCCAAGGTTTTGCCCGGGCCGTCGAAGCCGGACGGTTGGGCTACGAAGCCGGACTGATGCCCGAGCGATCGATTGCCGTGCCCTCCACGCCCGTGTTGGGCACGCCCATACTCTGCACCCCACAACCGGGCATCAACATGCTTACAGCCTCGATGACGGCTTCGATTACCTAAGCCAGGGCATTGAGCTGATACATGGTACCCCCGGTCTCGGCCTCTTCAATCAAGCGGTTTAAAACACTGCCCCAAGTAGCCTCGGGACGTTTTATCTCGGTATCAAACTGTTTCACGGCCGGGCCAGACAAATAGACCAGGGTGGCGCCATCGCCATCGGACTCGGGCAGCACCCGAACCAGCACGCCTCGTTTTCGATAATCGCTGGAGCCGGACGGATCCGGTTTCGCATCGCCGCTTTGGCGCACAACCTCATCGACATCGCGGTTAATCATGGCCATCACCGCGTCGTTTCCGCCGGCCGGCTCATGCACGTGACGGCGCAAGAAAACGGACGAAAACGGCACCGTCCCCCTGCGACCAGGCCCGTTTTTTTCACCTGGCGCCACCGGTATCGGCAAACCCGATCGACGGTTACGGGACCAAGCGGACCAACCAACCGATAGGGGGGCAACCCCCAACACAGAACGCAGCATCATCATCATCGTTTTTCCTCACGCCCAGTACGGCCAACCAACGTAAGATCCAACCAACATAAACTTCAACCAACCTACGATTCAGTCAACGTACCCTAAATAAACGGACCTAAATAAAAGAGTGACCCTAAAAGAGTATACGTACAATATATTACCAATATCCAGTTTCACCCATGCTACTGCATGAAGGGTTAAAACACCATTACCTGAATGGGGAATGTAACGAGATTGGCACCCGCACCCGATAAACAGCCCTACAGATTGGGACGATGTAGAACTGTCGGGTGGTTCACACTGGAAGCCGGGTTCACCGGATTGGCTGCACCGGCCGACATCGGGTTGGGATCAAGGGCACCCGGCCTGGCCTGAGCCTGGCTAGCCACGGCCCCGACGGTAATATCAAGACGCGACACCGGCTTGGCTTCAACATACGGGTTCGACAACAGACCCGATTCACCAGGAGCATTAGGCGCATCGGGGGTACCGGATGCTTGAGTGGCTTCGGCTGGCTGCTTTAACGTCTGCAAAAACGGGTTGTTCTGCCCATACGGGTCCGGATTCTGGATGGAGGCAACCACCGGCGTACTGGCAGCACGATCCAGCGCTTCGAGAGTATAAAGCATGTCAACCAGGCTGGTGGCCTGAAAATGGGTTTGGCGCATAGGGTTTCCGGAGAAGGGGGCTTTCGGCATCAAGAGGCTGTACCCCTACGGTATCGGCCAGCTCCTGTGGCAACTGTAACCGGCTTAACATACTTGGCAAGTGCCCTGGTGCAAGCATTTTGGGAGGGGCAAGGCGTGCCGAAGCACTGGCTCACGCCCGTACCCTGCTGTAAAATAGGGGCACACAAGCGTACGCGCGGATAATTGTACCGATGGATGGAAGCCCCTACAGTTCAGCCATGCCCGTGTGTTGGACCATTGCCGGAAGCGACAGCAGTGGTGGCGCGGGTATACAGGCCGACCTGAAAACTTTTAACGGCCTGGGCGTATACGGCTGCAGCATTATTACAGCCTCCACGGCCCAAAACACTTTGGGCGTGCAGGCGATTCTCCCCACGCCCCTCGATCACCTTGGGGCCCAGTGGTCTGCCCTGCACGGCGATTTGCCGCCCGCCGCCCTAAAAATTGGCATGGTGGGCTCGGAAGCCACACTAAACTGGTTATTGGACGAACTACCCACGGTCAATGCCTGCAAGGTGTTCGATCCCGTCATGGTCAGCACAACCGGCGCCCCTCTTAGCACGGATCCGGTGCTGCACAGCAAGCTAAAAGCGCTACTGCCGCTGGTTGACGTGGTCACGCCCAATATCAGCGAGGCCGAACTGCTGTTGCAACGGCCCATCAATAACCGGGCCGCCATGGCCGAGGCGGCCGGGGCTCTGCTGCAACTGGGGGCCAAGGCCGTCCTGTTAAAAGGCGGCCACCTGTCCGACCAGAACCACACGGATGGCTTCTGCCAGGATATTTTGGCCACCCCGGGCCATACCCTTTGGTTGACCAGCCCCACCATCCACACCCTGCACCACCATGGCACCGGCTGTACGTTGTCGGCCGCGCTGACGGCCACCATGGCCCTGGGCTACCCCCTGCAGGACGCCGCTGTCCTAGCCAAGGCCTATGTCAACCAGGGCTTGCTGATGGCCCCGCAACTGGGCAGTCAGCCCGACAGCTGCGGCCCGCTTTACCATGGCGGCTGGCCCAAGGTGGAAGCCCTGCTACCCTGGTTAACCAGCCATTATGAAACCGGCCTGAACCGACCCCACTGCCCCCCGCTTGATCATCGGTTGTTTGGGGTCTACCCCATCGTGGATCGGGCCGACCGCTTGCCGCGGCTGTTTGAGGCCGGTGTTGAGCTGGCACAGCTTCGCATCAAGGATCTGAGTGGCGATGCCCTGGAGGATGAAGTGGCCCAGGCCATTGCCCTGGGCAAACACTACAAGCGCCTGCTGTTTATTAACGACCACTGGCAGCTGGCCCTGAAATACCAGGCCTGTGGCGTGCACCTGGGACAGGACGATCTGCAGGCGGCCGAGGCGCAACAGGCAGTGGCCCAGTTGGCCGACGCCGGTATCTACCTGGGTATCAGCACCCACAATGTTTCGGAAGTCGCCCATGCCCTGGCCTACCGCCCGTCCTATATTGCCATTGGCCCGATTCATCCCACCACAACCAAGGCCATGCCCCATATACCACAAGGAGTCAACGGATTTCGCCGCTGGCGCCGAACCTTGGCCAGCTACCCGCTGGTAGCTATCGGCGGCCTGTTCCTGGACAACGCCGCTCCCCTCTTCGAAGCCGGGGCCAACGCCGTGGCGGTCGTACGCGACCTGGCCCAAAGCCAGGATCCCGCTACCCGCGTGGCCGCATGGCAGCGTCTGGTTGGCCAGCTACAACAACCCGACCACCAACAAGGCATTGCCTTTACACCCTAAAGGCACCGACCGGCAAAGGCACCGACCCCACACAAAGTTATCCCATCCGGCGCGGTAATTGCTGGAAGGCTTGCCAGTCGAACGTCGGAGAAGCCGGAATCACGGGAGAAATGGCATTAATTGCCGGAACAAACCGATTGGCTCCGTAAAAACCGTAACCGCCCATGGTCGGTGGTAGATCCGTATACACCGGCACCTGGGGAATCGGCAAATAACGGTCTTCTTCAGGCAACTCGGACACCGCCGAGGCCATGGCCACGTTGGGATCGAACTGGTTGCTGGGGCTTCTCAACGCCGCTTCGGCGCGCCGGACCGAATCCTGCTTCAGGTTGTCCAGCCGGCCTTGTATTTTTTTCATCTCAATGGAGTTGGTCAGCCAGATGGCCAACTGCGGTTCAACAAACGCAATGAGCAGCAGGGAAATCATGCCGGCAGTAAACGCAATTCGGTTCTGGTAGGTGCGAACCACCCCAGCGATTTTCGATGCCGCATTACGCTCCAGGCCCATGTTTCGGAAGAAGAACGATTTCATCTCGTTGTTAATACCACTGGTTCGCAAGTCGCCACCGGGCTTAATCAACAAGTGCTTCATCTTAAAGGTATGTTCCAGGCGCTTGTCAAAATAACGGCTCATGGCGCCCCGCAACAGTTTGTTGAAATAGGTCAGGGTAGGCCAGCCCAGCATGCAATCACGAATAAAGGACTCCCGAGCCTCGGCGTCATTACGCGATGCCGCCAGGCGCATGGCGCACAACATGCCGTAGGTCAGTTCCATTTGCGGAACGGTGGTAAACGGAAACCCCCGGTCGAACTTGTACACCTTAAACCAGTCCTTGGCCTTGAAGAAGTTCAGCCCCTGTACATGAAAGCGGCGAGCAGCGGCAGCCATCACCACCCCAAAAAAGCCCAGGGTACCCACCAGCGGCCATAGCTTTTGTGCCTTCAAGGTATCGGCCAACCAAGGGAAGGGACGGAAGCGCCCCTCGCTTTTTTGGGCTTCGGGCAGTTCGTCAAGGTGGTAGTATTTTTCAAGTTCCGAGGTACCGGGAAACGCATCCTGTCCAGACAACCGTTTGGTCATCATGCGAATGGCAAAGGGAACAGCCAAGCTGGCCAACAAGGATACCCCCATACCGGCCATCTGCAGGCGGCTGATTTGCTTGGTGCGTTTGAGTAGGTAACCCATCTGTTCGCCCCAGGCCTCACGACTGGTAATACGCGGGTTGGGTTGCTGCAGATACCACAAGTCGCGTACCAGATCCGTCAACCCGATTTCCAACTTGCCCCCGCGATGGGCCAGCGTCACATCGAGGTTGGGCAGTTTCAAAATACGGGCAACGTCATGGGCGGCCCGTAGCACTTTTGCATCGTCCTTGGCACTAAACAACAACCGGCCCTTGGGCACACCCAGGTTTTTAATTACCCGCTGCAAATGCAGGGGGGCAAACTTGGGCATGCGCACCACGTTTTTAACCGAACGGGTGGCCAGCGCCTTTTGCTTAATTTCCTGCTGTTCCAGAACCTGGTTCGTGGCATAGTTGCGCAAGGCATGCTCAACGTTCTCGTAAAAATGAGAGCGGCTGACCGACACGCCGGCCGCATTCTTGATGAAGTTCTGAAACGCGTTCAATGCCGACTCACCCATGTTTCTCGACACATAGGTGTGCCCCAGCTTGTCGGCCACCTTGCCAATCCCGTAGGTGGCTACCAGCCCCCCAAGAAACGTATCGGTAAAGTCCGCTGCCGTGTCGCGCACAAACATTTCCAACCCGGCCAAATCGTTGTTTTTGCCTGTAATAGAACGGGTACGCCAAAGCTGCTGAACCGTTCTGGGTACCGTGTAACCCAACGTCTGCTCGAAGGCATAGCGCATACCCTCGCCCCGGTCGTACACCATCCCCACAAAACTGTTGATCAACCGATCCGGCATAAACCCGAACCCCGGGCTTGCCGGGTTGCGGGGTAGCGATGGGCTGGCATTGTACCGGCGGCTCTCTAGGCCACCAACGGGCGTAACAGGCATAAGGGGATTACCGAAAAAGCGCGTCCTTGTTGTCGTCTGTACTCAAAGAGAGAGAGCGTCAAGGTGGTGCGCGCCGGTATCCCATACAGGTCTAAACACGAAACGGGGAAATAAGGTTAGACCGTTGCGGACAGGGTAACCAGCGCTCCCTGACCAAAACGTCACCCAAGGCGACATTGGGGCCAGGACAACCGCCGGGATTTAGCCCGTACGGTCAACATCGGTCTTGCTGAAATTCCCAAAGCCTCTTTATCAAAGGCCTATAAGGAAGAGAACCAGATGCTTCGGCAGTGCTCCCCTTTCAACCAAACCGTCCTCGACGTTTCAGCGTATCTCGGGTGAGGCTACTAATGGGCACTGCGCCTCTAGCTACTATGGGTATTTATAATGTAAAACCCTTAAGATGACAAGAATTGCGCCCTAAAACGCTTAATATCCCGCCATACCAAACCGGTTTCGGGCCTAACCCTCGCCTTTGCCTTCTTCAGCAGGGGGGGTATCGGCTTTTTTATTACGCACAACGTGCTTTTTGCGCCGGGGTTTCTCGTCTTGCTGGTCATCGCCAGACGGCGGGCTTACCGATTTGCCATCATCGGGTACCACCTCAATCCATTCAAAAGGCAAATAGCCTTTCCACCCCCGGTTGGCCTCTTCCATGACCTGAACCTGGCAGGCCATTAGCTTGGCTTGGCAATCGATGGTACGAATTCGGGAACCCTGAACAACATACCCTCCGCCCTGCAGGCCTTCGCCGCAGATGGGGCCGGGTTTGTCGTGAATTTTAACTTCCTTCAGGCAGGCATCGGCTTCATCAAAGCCTTTGAGCAAGGGGATTTCTTCAATCTTGTACGGGAACGTCGTCCGGTAAATGGTTAAGTTATTGGGCGTATGGGTCACGGCGGTTTTTACCACCCCACAACCAACCACGCCAACACTGGCCAGGGCGGTGCCCAGCAACAACACGGGAAGCCACGAAAACAAAAACGGTTTGCTCATGATGGAACGGGCCCTTGCCTACCTTTGTTTACAGTACTGCTTATACCTAGTTATACCTAGGCTACAATAGCATAGTTTGCCAAAAAAGCCACCGCCCCACGGCGCGTCTCACCCCGGCATGTTCCCGCCAAAACCGGCCAATACCGGACAATGACGCCCCTATACTTATCAAACTAAAACATTCTATAAACAATAAAAAGGCCTAAAAAAGTTGAACCACACTCGCCGTGCCCCGAGGGACACAACGCGCCGCACCCCGAGGGGATTGGCAAGCCGCACTCTCCGGTTGGAATCTAACACCCGCACTACTGACTTAATGCTGCTGCGTTCCCGCCCTGACATATTTCGCCAGCGTAACGCCGTTAGATTTTGGTCCAACCATCAACGACTGCTGCCGTGTGGTTCACTTTTAATAGTAGCATTGCGTTCAAAACAACCGCAATATTCTTTGCCGAAGTGATACATTGGGCGCGGTTTTTTAGACATGCCTGTTCATAAAGTGTCAGGGATCTCGGTGGTTTTAGACCACCCCAAAACGGCGGTTACCGACGGCACAGTCATCCCCCCCCCCGAACCCTGCCACAATAAATGGGGTACACCATTCTCAATCCGTTCAATCGCTTAAATCGCTTCAATCACCGTGGCCACCCCCTGCCCAACCCCCACACACATGGTGGCCAAGCCGAGGCCTGACTTACCTTGCCGCTTTAGTTGATGCACCAGGGTCGTCAGGATACGCGCCCCACTGCACCCCAGCGGATGGCCCAGAGCAATGGCGCCGCCGTTCACATTCACCTTGTCGGCATCCAGCCCCAACCCTTCGATGCAGGCGATGCTTTGGGACGCAAACGCCTCATTCAACTCCACAACGTCCAAGTCCTTCACACCCACCCCGGCCCGTGCCAACGCCTTTTGGCTGGCCGGTATGGGCCCCAGGCCCATGGTGGCCGGGTCGACCCCTGCCACGGCCACGGCCCTGAATCGGGCCAGCGGCACCACACCAAGCGCCTCAGCGACGGACTCGGACATCAACAGCAAGGCGCTGGCGCCATCGTTTATGCCGGAACTGTTACCCGCCGTCACCGACCCTTGCGGGTCAAAAGCCGGCTTCAGTTTGGCCAGCCCTTCCAGGGTGGTGTCAGGACGCGGATGCTCGTCAGCCGTCACCATCACGACATCGCCCTTGCGTTGTGGCACGGCCACGGGCACCAGCTCGTCGGCAAACACCCCCTTGGCATGGGCCTGGGCATATTTTTGCTGGCTCGCCAGCGCAAACGCGTCCTGGGCGGCCCGACTAACGTGATGGGCCTTGGCGACGTTCTCGGCCGTTTCGCCCATGGCATAGGGGTGGTAGAGGGCAGCCAGTTTCGGGTTGGTAAACCGCCAGCCAATGGTCGTGTCAAACAAGGCCTGCGATCGATCAAAAGCCGACGGCGCCTTGCTCAGTACGTAGGGCGCCCGGCTCATGGACTCGACCCCACCGGCAATCATAATGTCGCCATGGCCCAGGGCCAGAGCTTCGGCAGCTTGGTTAACTGCCATTAACCCGGAGGCACACAACCGGTTAACCGTCGCCCCCGGCACGGTTACCGGAAGCCCGGCCAACAAGGCCGACATGCGCGCCACATTGCGGTTGTCTTCACCGGCCTGGTTGGCGGCCCCCACCAGTACATCCTCAATGCGTTGAGCATCCACCTGCGCATTACGTTCAAGCAGGGCCCGAATCACCAACGCCATCAGGTCGTCGGGGCGAACGGCACTTAAGGCCCCACCGTAGCGCCCAATGGGGGTCCGGCATGCATCAACAATAACAACGGTTTCCAGGGCGCAACGGCGAGACATAAGGCAAACAGTCGAGGCTCCCTACAAGTCGTCGTCGTCGGACGAGCCGCTACCCACCACCGACAAGCGCGACGCGGCTTCGGCCTGCTCGTGTTGATGGCGATGGTACTGGTAAAATGTTTGCCCGGCCCCCATTAACCGGTACAACAACAAGCTGGGCCGGTAGCGATCATCGCGGTAGGTTTCCCAGCAGTATTGCAAAATCGTGTAGACCACCCGCAGCCCCACCTTGTCGGCCCAGGCCAAGGGGCCCATTGGGTAATTGGTGCCCAGGGTCATGGCCGTGTCAATGTCCTTGACGGTGGCAATCCCATGCTGAACGGCAAAGGCCGCCTCGTTGGCCAGCATCGCATAGATACGCGGCATCACCATGCCCGGCGTCTCCTGAATCCAGTGCACGGGCATCTCGATTTTCTCGAAAAAGGATCGCAGGGTCCGCTGCGTGCGCAGGCTGGTTTGCAGGGCCGGAGCCACGGTGGTCGTCCGCTTCTGGAAGAGGAAGGGAATCGGGTCAAACCCCACCAGCATGGCCGGGTTGGGCAGTACGTAGGCCAGCTCCGAAGGCAAGAAGGCCAGCGAAGCCGACAAAAACAGGGTTTTCTTGTCCATCAGCCCACTCATAAACGACAGCCCCTCGAACTTCATGTCTTCCGAGCCATCGAGCCACTCTACCACCACCTTATGGGGCGACCCGCTGAAATTGGGCATGGATGTTTCGTCGGGAATATAAAAGGTGTCCACCCGCGTGTTGGGATGAGTAAACGCCTCGGCCAGGCAGTCGAGGTGGTTTTTGTCGCTGGCCACACATGCCACATGCCATGTCGTGGCGCCAGGTATCTGGTTATCCATCATAGTGGTAAAATCCTGCTCCGGTTTTCCGACCCAATAACCCGTTTTCAACCATCGTGCGCTGAAGCGGATGGGGTTTGAAGCGCCCCTCGTGGAAGCTGGCCTCGTACACGGACTGGGTTACGGCATAATTCACGTCGATACCAATCAGGTCCATCAACTCAAAGGGCCCCATTTTGAAACCGGCGGTTTCGCGCATAATGGCATCCAACACTTCCACAGAGGCCACGTTCTCCTCGAGCATCCGCAACGCCTCGCCATAAAAATTACGCGCCACCCGGTTAACGATAAACCCCGGTACGTTCTTGGCAACCACCGGTGTTTTTCCCAGTCCTTCGGCAAAATCCATCACGGCATCCAACAGCTCGGGCGGGGTGGTCAGGCCGGCAATGATTTCAACCAGGGGCATCAAGGCCACCGGGTTAAAAAAATGGAGGCCCAGCACGCGCTGGCGGTTCGAGACCACCCCGGCCAATTCGTCGATAGACAAAGCCGAGGTGTTGCTGGCCAAAATCGTCTGCGGCAGGCAGTGTTGATCAAGCTGCCTGAAGACGGCCTGCTTGAGCGCCATGTCCTCAGGCACCGCTTCAATCACCAAGTCCGTACCAGCCACGGCAGCAGCCAGATCGGTGGTGGTCGATAAATACTGTTTGAGGTTCTCCAGGGCCTGTCCCTCTAGCTGCCCCTTGGCCACCAGTTTTTCAACCGACGCCGTGGCCTGCTGCACGGCCTGATCCAGCACGGCCTGATCCACGTCGGTCAGCCGAACCGTCAGCCCGGCACAGGCAATCAGCTGGGCAATCCCATGGCCCATGGTACCAGCCCCAACCACAGCCAGGGTTTTAATCTCATGCGTCACCGGTTCTATCACTGTCCTTTTAAAAAACGGTACAAAGGGTTTTTCGGCGGGTTTTTCAGCGGGTTTTTCTGCCACCCTTTCGAGCTTCCTCGTTGTTTGCGTTCCGGGTTCGTCGTGTTCCCGTCATCCGCACGCCTGCCTCTCCACTAAAATACCACTTGCAACGGCTTCATTATAGCGTTATTCAGTCCCGTTCGCCATAGGATTTCTGCCCAAGACCGGCAGGCAAAAGCCCCACACCGCTCGAAGGGAAGGGCAGTCGTTCAAGCCCCGGTGAAGTTGGCTGGGCGTTTCTGTACAAAGGCAGCCACCCCTTCGGCAAAGTCGGCTGTCCGTCCGGCAATCTCCTGTACATCGGCCTCGTAGGCCAGGTAGGTTTCCAAATCGCAGTCCATGGCCCGATTCGTGGCCCGCTTAAGCAAGCCAAACGCCTTGGTGGGTCCCTGGGCATAGTCGGTTGCCAGGGCCAGGGCCGTGGTCATTAATTCATCGTCCGGCACCACCTGGTTCACCAACCCCATTTGCAGAGCCTCGTCAGCCTTGACCTTGCGTCCGCTCATCATCAACTCCATGGCCCGGCCCAGCCCGACCAGCCTGGGCAGCATAAAGCAGGCCCCCGAGTCGGGAATCAGCCCCACCTTAATAAAGGCCTGTATAAACGAAGCCGATTCGGCGGCAATACGCACATCGCAGGCAAAGGCCATGCTGGCCCCAGCCCCGGCAGCCACCCCATTGACGGCACCCACCACCGGTTTCTCGATGGTGCGCAGCAGCGTAATAAT
This sequence comes from Cyanobacteria bacterium HKST-UBA04, assembly GCA_020431915.1. Taxonomy (GTDB): domain Bacteria; phylum Cyanobacteriota; class Vampirovibrionia; order Vampirovibrionales; family JAGQHJ01; genus JAGQHJ01. The sequence goes on from JAGQHJ010000074.1 coordinate 11,215, forward strand.
GGGCATGTAGCGGTTGCGAATAGACTGGCCCAAGTGGGGTATTTCGCCTTTTTCGGCACCAATGCTGCGGCTTTCCAGATCCTGGCCGGCACAAAACCCCCGGCCCGCCCCGGTCAATAAAATGGCCCGAACCGCCGGATCCTTGCGGGCCGTCTTTAGCGCATCAATCAGCGCGTAGCTCAGGGCATCATTAACGGCATTAAGCTTGTCAGGCCGGTTCAGGGTAATGGTCATCACCCCGGCCGGGCTAATATCCACCGCCAGGGTCTGATCATCGGTTCGGGGGGTCGTCGCCATCAGGTGCGGTATCCTTCTCTAAGGTAAGCCTTCATACGCTTTTAATACGGTTGCAGGGCCGTACAATCGCAGGGTCGCCCGGCTACTGTCCTTTAAAGTCAGGGGGGCGCTTTTCAACAAAAGCAGCCATGCCTTCCTTCTGGTCATGGCTGGCAAAAAGCATATAGAAAATCTTGCGCTCAAAATCCAGGCCGCCTTCCATGGTCGTGTCAAAGGCCTTCAGTATGGCTTCCTTGGCCACCTGCAGCGCCAGCGACGATTTTTTGGCCACCTCGGCCGCCAGGGTCTGGGCTTCTTCCACCACCAGTTCGTCGGGCACCACCCGGTTAACCAGGCCCATCTGCTTGGCCTCGGCCCCACTGAACTGGCGACCGGTGAGTACCAGCTCCATGGCCATGGCCTTCCCCACAGCCCGTGTCAATCGTTGCGTGCCACCGGCACCGGGAATAATGCCAATGTTAATCTCCGGCTGGCCAAAGCGGGCCCCTTCGCCGGCCACAATCATGTCGCAGGTCATCGCCAGCTCGCAGCCGCCACCCAGGCAAAATCCATTGACGGCCGCCACAATGGGGGTCTTTATCTTGCGAATCTTGTCCCACTGGGCAAACTGATCCAACTGGTACATGTCAATGGCACTGGCCGTGGCCATCTGGCCAATGTCGGCCCCGGCAGCAAAGGCCTTCTGGTTGCCGGTCAGCACAATGCACCCCACCGACGCATCGGCCTCCAGGGTCTGCAAAGTGGCCACCAGTTCGCCCATCAACGGAATACTGATGGCGTTAAGCTTGTCGGGCCGGTTGAGCTGTACCGTGGCAATGCGGCGGTCGGTGTCCACCGTCACCAACAGGAATTCGAGGGTTTTAAAATCCACCGGCGTGGGCGGGGTCGTCACGGCTGCAGGCATCGGCAGGCTCCTCTCTGTTCTCTGTCGCTCTGGCTCTCTGTCCAAAGCAACAAACGCGTTGCAACGCGTTTGTTGGCATTATGGCCCAAAGACATCGGGCATGGCCAGAGGACGAACAAGCCGGCCACACGCAAAGGCATGGGCACGACTAAGCAGAGTGTTAAGTTATTTAAACCCCCAGCTGAACCCGGACACGCCCCCCATCGGTGTTGCCCGCAGGCCGGTAATACTTTCAACAAGCCCCCTTCAGTTGACCATGAAGCCGTCGATACCCTATCAAGCAGCACGTCCCAGAGACAGTGAAAGAAGCAAGCGATAGACAGGAAAAGCGCATTATGGCCATGTTACCCCCCGCCGGCGGCACGCCACCCCCACCACCAGTCCCCATTCCCCCCCCCCCTCCTCCGCCCCACACCGAAAAGAACCCCGCCATACACCGGACACCCCGCAATCCCGCTGGCAGCCCGCAAAGGAGCTTTAGCAAAATGCG
>JAGQHJ010000075.1 GCA_020431915.1 Cyanobacteria bacterium HKST-UBA04
GTGCTTAATTGGCCCAGTCCAGACATCGAGGTTCGACTGGCCCAATCCAGCCAGCAGACCTATGCCCCCATGGCCACCGTGCCGGTACTGGTTAAGGCCCGAACCCCGGACGGCCAATCCCGCTACGTACTTAAAGCACCAGACGAGACCGTCCTGGCGGCCTGGGCCGAGGCACCGCCCAAATCGGGCAGAACCCGACATGGGAGCAGTGCCGCATCCTACAAGAAAAAAACCATGCCACCGGCCCATTCCATAGACATTAACCGGGCCGGGGCGACAGAGTTGGCGCGCCTGCCCGGTATCGGCCCCAAAATGGCCCAGCGCATCCTGACCGACCGGCTGCACAACGGGTCCTACGATTCGCCGGCAGCACTGGCCCGGGTCAAGGGCATCGGCAAAAAAACCGTCGCCAAAATCGCCCCCTACATTAAGACTTAAGACATAGGGATATCGGGATATTAGATGTCGCGAAGGCAGGGGCTAGTTCAGGCCAAAGGCGGTTTGGCCACTGCTTTGTAAAATCTGGTGGTTCTTGCTGGCCGTTTGACGAAACTCGTTGGGCAGGCTGGGGTTGTTGACGACCCGGTTGAAGTGGTAGCGAGCGGATGCCAACTGCTGGGCTGCCGAACCGGTATTGCCCCCCTTGTAGGCCTGCTTGGCCAACTGCAGGTAACTTTGGGCCAGGAAAAACTCACACGTGGCCAGCTCTTCCTTATTCATCGGCATGGACAAGGCCGGCTTCAGGCTGGCCACAGCCTTCTCGTATTGCCCCAGGCCGTAACTGCTTAGGCCCAGCAGCATACTGATGCGGTGGTCGTGGCTGTAATACTGCTGGGCGGTGGTAAAGTACTTTACCGCCTGGTTGGGATTATTGTTGACCAGGGCCTGGGCCCCAAGGCGAGCATAGTACTCGTAATAGCGGTACTGAAGCAGGTGCGTGCCGATAGGGTTGGTAATATCCGGTTTGCGGGCATACAGCATGCGAATAGTGTTGATGTCGCGATCGCTGAGATCGTTTACCCGGCGATCCATGCTGTAGTACATAATGTCGGTCGCCACGTCACTGTGGCCCCGAATACCCAAGCAGTGGCCAATTTCATGCAGGGCAATGCCGTAAATGTCCTGACTGTTGAAGACATGGCCTTTGGGGTTCCACAGGGCAATGTTGATCTTAGCCTCGGTAATAACGTTGTTGGACCACTTGAGCGTCTGCAGTCCCACTTCCGTGCCCTGGGCACGTTGCCACCACTCCACGGTAATGTCGGTCAACCTGGGGTCGTTGGTGTAGGCAAACCGAAAACGGTTACCGAGCACCTGCTGCCAGCGGCTAAACGCCTGCTTAACGGCATTGGCATGCTGCGGATTCCAGTTCTGCAAGTGCGATCCGCTCTTGATGCTGACATAAACCACCTGGGTCTGGTCGTTCCAGCGTTGGGTCTGCTTGCCCCCAACCAGGGCCTGGGCCATGTAGTCGGCCCCAACCGCCCAGACCTCGCCCGATAGCGAGGACAGTGCCGTGATACATACCAACGAAAGAACCAGCAGCAGGCAAGCCCACTGTTTTTGTCGCTGAACCATAGCAGAAGAGCCCTAAAATCAAACTCGTGCATAGGCGGTATCGACTGGCCCACCCCCCATATACAGTGGTTGTTACAAAACTTGATACGGCCCATGGCCTGCCGGCTCCTGCCCAATAGAGAAAAAGAAAAGGCGAATCCCGTTACAAAAACAGGATTCGCCGGTTCATGAGGCGCTAGACTGAGTTGGGGGAATAAGTGGAGGAGGTTAATAATGCTATCGGGTCATGTTAATGACGGTCTGGATAATCTCGCTGGAAGTACGAACCGTCGTACTGTTGGCTTCCACGCCCCGTTGGGCCAGAATCAGCTTGGTAAATTCGGTTGCCAGGTCCACGTTGCTCGATTCCAGTGCACCTGCCTGCAAACCACCTCTACTACCACTGTTCGGCACACCAAAGGAGGTATCACCAGCGTTAGGACCCAGTGTCCAGTTGTTGTTGCCTTGATCCAGCAGACCTTGGGGGTTGGTTACGTTGACGGTCCGAAGCTGCAGTTGCTCAGGCGCAAAAATGCTGTCGGCAATCGTCAGCAGGCCGTCAACGGAGGTATTGGAGGGGGCAAAGTTCTGGCCTTCCAAGGCAAAGGCAAACATTTCACGCTGGTTGGTGTTGGTCGGGTCCGTCCGTACGGAAATCCGGTCACCGGTTTCCAGCGTCATGTTCACCGAACCGTCCACCCCGATTGAGAAGCTCTGCAGCTCGGCGTCGGCTTGCTGGAAGGTGTTGGCGGGGTTACCCATGTTGGCGGCCGTAATCGTGTTCGAGCCAGGGGCCCCTAGCCACATTTGAACCACCTGCGAGGTAACCGGGTCAATTTCCTTGAAGATACGGACTTCATCCGGGATGAGGATGGGGGTAACCGTGGTTTCGTCGTTACCGTCAACGGTACGTGTGCCCAATACGCGGTTTCCGTCCACGTTGGTCAGGAAACCGGCCGAATCGCGGTTGAAGTTACCGGCACGGGTCAACAGGAAGCCAGGGGTGGAACCGTCGATAAACTGGCGCTCGACAGTAAAGAAGCCGTTGCCCTGGATGGTCAGGTCGGTATTAATCCCGGTAAAGATACTACCGCCCACGTTGTGGTTCCGGCGAATCTCGCCAATCTGCACACCGTTACCCACCTGGCGCGGGTTGGTCCCGCCGGTCAGGGTATCGGGACGCGTCCCGCCGGTCAGGGTATCGGAGAAAACGGTCTTAAACTGCATGTCCGAACTTTTAAAGGCAATGGTATTGGTATTGGCAATGTTGTTCGAAATGACGTTCAGCCATTGGTTGTGGGAGTTGATACCTGAGGCAGCGGTATATAATGATCGCGTCATAGGAAAGGGATCCTCTCTCTTCTCTGTTTCTGGGGGGCTTGAGTACTGTAAATGTTTGTCGGGGGGCCGTTATTACGAACCGGCACCGGGTTGCTGGTCGGGGCTGTATATTTTGACTACCCCGTCGAGGCTGTACAGCTGGCCATTGATGGAAATGGCCGCCGTACCATTGTCAAAGCTGACGGATTCCACATAGCCGCTGACAGGCTGGCCGTTTTCGTCAATCACATCAACGTTCTTGCCAACCATCGTCGAGGCCTGGGTTAGCAGCGTATTGCCCTGGAAGGCCTTCTCGATGTTCTTCAGGCTTTCGACGGTGCCAAGCGCCGCAACTTGTTGCATGAAATCCTCGCTTTGCGGATTCATCGGATCCTGGTTCTGCAACTTGGTGATCAGCATGCGCAGAAAATCGTCCTTGCCCAGTTGGTCCGTACCGAGCTTCTCGATACCCTTGTGGTAGTACAGGGCATTGGTGTTGGTTTTGAGTTGGGTCAGGGTGTCAATCACGGACATGGGCAAAGGGACTCCTGTCAGGGTTAAACCGTCAAATCAACGCGGGTACTGGTGTCAAGCTGGTTGTTTAAAAGCCCGTTGAGGGAAGCAACCCCGTTCAGCGGTTGATCAGCTTCGGCAGGAGACAAGCCTGCCTGATCGGTGGCTGAGGACACGTCGGAAGATTCTTGGGACGCAAGCGGATTGGGTTGCTCACTGGGTACTTCACTGGGTACTTCACTGGAGGGCTCATCGGAGGGGTACTGGAAAAACGACTCGGGGGAAGCGGCCTGGTGGGAATGGCGACCACCCGACTGCTGATGCGAGTGTTGTTGCTGCTGCTGCTGCTCGGCCTGGTCGGAAAACTGTTGGGCAAAGTCATTGGCCGATTCCTGACTTTGCGAGGCTGCCTGGACCACCGTTACCCGCGCGACTTGAATACCCTGGCGCTCAAGGGCCTGATGCAGGTCCTTCAAGTGGAACTCAAGGTGTGCCTTGGTATCGGCCTGCTCGGTAACAATTCGGGCGGTCACCTGCTGGCTGGCATCGGTGGAAAGTTGGATTCGAACGCGACCCAGAGCCTCGGGTTTGAGGTGAAGCTGCACCGAGGCCTCACCCTTCTCGACGGCCGCGCGGGCCGCCTCGACAATCTGATCCTGGGCCGGCGAGGCATCACCTACCCCCTTGGCCAACTGGGAGCTTAGGGACAGATCGAGCATGGCCGGCCGGTGGTTGCCCAGGGACAGACCCAACTGGCTCAAGGCCCCAGGCGGCAGGGCCGACTCGTCCACGTTGGTGTCAGCACTTGGCAGCGACCTAACGGGAACAGCCAGAGCCTGATCAATCTGGGAAGAAAGCTGGGATGCGAGCTGGCTTTGCAGCGCCAACTGGGGCAACGGCCGGTTGTTTAGACCCAGTGGGTTGGTTCCGGCAGGTTTATGGCCAGACCAGTCATCCGCCAGCGAGCTGACCCATTCGAGCTTGTTGAGTACCGTCCGCAGCACGTGGAGGGCACCGGTTTGGCCAGGCAGCAAGGCATCGGCTTTCTGGTTCGCCGGGGCCGTCTCCGGCAAGCCCAACAAGCCCTTGGCCGTAGGCGAATTGGAAACATGGTTTTGGTTTTGATTTTGGGCCTGCAAGGCGGCCTGTTCAGGTAACGTCACAACGGCTTGATCGGACAGCGGCCCCGGCGCTTCGGCCCAGGCCTTGTGGCCGGCCAGCACGTTTTCAAAGGCTTCAATCCCCTGGTGCAACGCCCGTACCAGCCCATGCTGATCGGCTGGCAACTGATCCGCCACGGACGACAACAGATCGCTAATCAAGGCCAACTGACCATTGAGATCCATCCCAGCCAACTGATCGTTCAAGGCATCGGTATCCAGTCCCAGGGCCTCCATGGAGGCCAGCAGGCTGGCCAGTTGCTGGTCGATATCGGCAACGGGCTCGGCCAGCTGGCCGGCGGATTGCGTTTTGGTGGCAGCCTGGCTGTTCTGCTGCAAAGCACCCAGCATCAGGTTCAGGAACTCTTGCGATTGGCTGGTTGTCTGGGCAGCGGCATCCACGCCACCCTGGACCAATCCGATGTCGCCTTCCGGGCCAGGCATACCCGACACCCCAATGCCTTTGGACCCATGACCTTTGGCCCCATGGGGTTTGGACATACCCGAACCAGGCGCAGGCTGGCAACCGGTATGTTCAGCAGGGGTGGGAAGGGGAAGCGGGTTCATCAACGGAACAAGTCTCTCTCTGTCTGTCTGTCAGGGAAGGGGTGGATTAGTGGGAGGGAGGGATTCGGTCAATCTGGTTATAAGGCGTTTGTTGTTCTGGACTTACTTGGAGGCTTGCTTAGAAGTTACTTGGAGGCGGTGGGCTTCAGCTGATCATGACGGCCAAAGCGCATCATAATCTGGTCTTCCAGGGCCATTTCGGCTTTACGGTCTTGCTGGGCGGCAAACGCTTTGGCTTGCTTTTCCCACAAGGTTTCCAGGGTGCGCTTGGCGACGTGGGCCTGCCGAAGCTCATACTGCTTGTGGTTAACCTGGTGCGTCGCCAGCACGATTTGCTGGTTTAACTGGACCCCCTGCTGCTTGAGGGTGGTCAGGTAACCGAAACGCTGGTGATACAGCATGGGGTTGTCGACCAGTTGGGCCGCGTCGGGATTAAGCAGCCGGGTAATGGCCTCATCAAGCTCGGCCTTGGTTTGCTTCAGTTCATTGAGCCGCCCAAGGGCCTGGGCAAATTCGCCATGGATACGTTCGAAGGCGCGTTGCCTGAGGCGGTGCAACGTTTCAAGCTTGAAACGAAACCCCTTGATTCTGGGTGGCACAAATTGGGCCGTGGCGGTTGATCCACTGGACACGTGCGGTACTTCTCGCTCTCTCGTTTATGCGTTTTTCTGTGGGTGGTTTCTACAAACCAGAGAGAGAGAAGAGGGGTATTGGCCCTAAGCAAGGACCGTACTGGGTTCTGTCTGTCTCTCTGGTCAATGGGTGGGGGGCACTTCGATTCACAAGGCGCTGGCACACATAGCGTCGTCATACACCTATGGGCCAGCAGGTTCCCATAACTTCTTTAAGAGTAGCTTGGCCTTGGTGCCTTTACTTCCACTGATCGAGGGAAATAGGGCACCAGGAAATAGTCGGGCTGGAGGAGTTTAGCCCGAAAGTGCCGTCAATTAAGACGTTACGCACGGCTTTCTACCATAAGCTTTACACCCGGCAGTGGAGAGGCCCCCAAACACCGGTAGCTGGCAGCGGTCGTCGTGCGGCCTGGCAAACAGCCTATACATCTGAACCCCCATACAGTAGAATGGTAAGACTTGCCCGTGGCAGGCCCGCCCATTGCACGGCCCTGTCCGGACAGCCCCCGTATCAATGGCAGTTGGTTGGCAGACGCACCTTATGACGGTTAGTAAACAAAAGCAGTTTGATATCCCGTTTCTCAACGATCCGGCAACCCTTATCGAATTCAGCAACGGCCATACCTTTGTGTACGTGCCCAAACAGGGCGACGTGTTCAACGTCAACACATGGGTCAAAACCGGTTCAATCCACGAAAACGCCCAAAACAGCGGTGTGTCGCACTTCCTCGAACACCTGATGTTCAAGGGTACCGAACGCTACGGCCCCGGCGAGTTTGATGCGGCCATGGAAAACATGGGGGCCGTGATCAATGCCGCCACATGGAAAGACTTCACGTTCTACTACATTACGGGCGTCAAGGGCGAGGGGAACCAGAACTTCCGCGCGGCCCTGGACATGCATGCCGACATGATGCTCCATGCCACCATGCCCGACGACGAGATTGGCGAGACGCACAACCCCAACGATCCCTACACCGAGGCCAACAAGCGCGAACGGGGGGTGGTTATCGAGGAAATCGGCATGCGCAGCGACCAGCCATGGACGAAAACCTTTAACGTGCTCAACACCATGATGTACGCCAGCGGCCACCCCTACCAGCGCGACGTGATTGGTACACGCGAGATTATTGCCGCCATTCCCCGGCAATCCATTGTCGACTACTACAACACGTGGTACAGCGCACCGAACATGTGTACCGTTGTCGTCGGCGACTTTGACTTGGACAGCCTAATAAAAGACGTGTCGGCCGCCTTCGACTTCTCGCACCGCACCCATGCCGCCGGCCATGCCATGGAATCGGTAGACGCGGCCCTGACCACCCCCACCGAGGACATGTTTACCGTCATTGAAGCCAGCTACCAGACCTCGTTCGTTCTAATGGGGTTCCACGGCCCCTGTGCCAACGACCTGCGCGAAACCATTGCCCTGGACATTGCCTGCAAGGCACTGGGCGAAGGCCGAAGCTCGCGCCTGTACAACCGCTTTATTGAAAAAGCCGACGAACCGATCTTCAACATGATCAACCTCTCCCAAAGCCGGTTTAAGTTGGGTAACGTGGTTTACCTGCAGGCCAACTTCAGCCACCCCGACTACCGGCTGGTACTGGGCAACGTGGAGGACGAAATCCGCCAGTTCACCACCCAGACACCCATTACCGACGACGAGTTTGATCGGGCCGTCAAAAGCCTGAAGGTGGAGTTTGCCGAAACATCGGAAACCGCCAGCGGTATTGCCGAGGCCCTGGGCGAAAGCTTTACGTTAACCCACCACTTCGACAGCTACAGTGATTACCTCAACGTCCTGTCGCAAGTCAGCCGCCAGGATGTTGAACGGGCCGCCCACCGCTGGCTGGTGGTCGACCAGCACTACACGGCCGTTATGGTACCGGAAGCCTAGCCGGCAACCGCCCCGCCGCCTCATGCCAGGTACTGCCAGATACGCGTTGGGAGCGCGCTGGAGAACCCCGGAAAAAACCAAACAACACCAAAGTCCCCCGTTTTTGATGAAGGATTGCCCGCCCATGAATCCCCTTCCCTCCTTTGCCGTCGGCTCGTCGAGCGGCCTGGCCGACACCCTGAGCAGCGTGGAGCAGGACACCCTGTCCAACGGCATCCGCCTGGTCTTTAAACACATGGCCGGCGCCCCCCGCCTGGCATTTGGCGTATACGTGATGGGCGGCAACCGGATTGAACCCAACCCCGGTGTGGCCGACATCATTAGCGACCTGTTGATGGAAGGCACCGAAACACGTGACGCCGAAACCATCTCGATACTGCTCGACAGCCTATCGTTGTCGCTGGAAACCGATACCCGCCGCGATTATGCCCTGCTAAACGGCACCACCCTGGCCGAGGACATGGACGAAGGCCTGGAACTGGTTTCGGACATGCTCTTTAAAACCAGCATGGCCGACTTCGAGAAGGAAAAGGTCCGGCTGGCCGGCGAGCTAATGATGGAACTCGACGCCCCAGCCACCCAGGCCTACGACCTGATGCTGGACCGGCTGCTGCGCGACACCCCCTACCAGTCCTCGCTGGCCAACATCCTCAAGCACGTGCCTTCCTACGACGACGTGGCCCCGGTACGGCAGCACTACCAAAACGTGTTCAACCCCAACAACATCCTCATTACGGTCGTCGGTGACTGCCAGCCCGGCCCCATCAAGGCCGCCCTGGAAAAACACCTGGTCAGCCGAAGCCCCGAACCGGGCCAAAACTACATTGACACACAGGCCCCCAACAACCCCTGCCTGTCAGCCGATGTTACCGTAACCGACGAGAAGCCGGGATCCTCGCAGCTTCATGTGTTCAAGGGGTGGTTTGCCCCGTCGCTAAGCCACAGCGATTACCCGACGGCTACCCTCATTCACAACATTCTGGGGGGCAAGGGCCTGACTTCACGGCTTTTCCTGGAACTGCGGGACAAGCAGGGCCTGGCCTACCATGTGCGCTCGCAATACGAGGCGTCGCGATTCATCGGCGTATTCGGCCTGTACATTGGCACCGAACCCAGCAACCGCAACAAGGTGCTCGACGGCTTCCGGCAGGAGTGTGCCAAGCTGGCGGAAACCCCCGTACCCGCCGACGAGCTGGCCGACGCCAAGACCAACCTGCTGGGGAAAAAACTGGTGTACCTGGAGACCGCTGCCCAGCAATGTGTTTACTTGGGGGCCCAATTGTCGATGGGAATGACCCTCGACCAGATCCGCACCCTCAACGAGCAGGTCAACGCCGTCAGCGCCGAGGATGTCCAGCGGGTGGCCAAGGCCATCTTCGAATCACCGGCCGTCACCGCCCTCGTCGGACCGGCTTCTGCCCTGTAAACCAACTGTAGACCGGTTGCTACCAGGATCCAGACCCGCTACCGGCAGGCACATTCGGCCCTGTCGGCACAGGCGAATTGCCATGGCCGCCGGGGGGTCGCCGCCGTTCATCGCCGTCATCCGGCTGCCGAACCAGCCCATGCAACACCCGGCCGTCACGGGTCGACTCGGTACGGTGCACACGGGCGAGCAGATCACACATCCCCTGCCAGTCCAAACCCGGATTACGCACGGCATCGCGCAGGCTCAGGCCTTGGGTCGTGCCCCGGTTGACCGTTGCCACACCGCTAAGCAACTGATCGAGGGTACTAAGCATGTTGCCCAGGAAGCGACCCGCCTCGGCCATGGCTGCTTCGCGCCGGGCCAGCGATTCGCTGTGACCCACATACCGACCATTCACAAACACGTCCCCCGGCAATCCGGCCAGCAGCGTATCGGGCTCGCCATCGGTCTGCTGGGCGGGTTTGCCCATCAGCAGCTCAATGGTCGGCACCTTGTAGGGAGCCGTGGCCTGAAACTGGAAATTGACGGCCCCAAACCGGCACACGCCTGAGGGGTTCTGGCACAACAACCGCGCCATCGACTGTATACGTATCACCACGATAGCCCTTTATAACGCTCGGTATGCTTCACCGTTCTTTACCAACTGATTCAAGGCGGCTAGCCATCGCTCAAAAACCGCCGTAGGCGTACTGTATCGCAAAAATCGCCCCCTTACCAAGCAAACCACAAAGAGGCCGCCTTTTTCAGCCCACTGGTCAGCTCACTGGTCAGTTCACTGGTAACAGCCCCGATTCTGGAGAGAAGTCGGTTACGGGGCCCATGGAGACACCATTGAACGTCGGCACGTTTAGCAGGTAAAATAAAGGGCATTACCTCGTGTAAAACCCCCTACCAAACACCTACTGAGCCCCCTGTCATTCGCTTATGTCAACATCAACCCTCGCCCAGCCTTACGGCGGCAAACGTATTATGATCCTCTCGTCTCGCACCGGCGGGGGACACCAAAGTGCAGCCATGGCCCTTGAGGACAGCCTGACACGGCTGGCCCGAACCACGGGCAACAGCGGCCTGTGGATTACCATCAACCAGGTCATGGACGACGCCCACATCATTACCCGGCATTGTGCCCAGCTGTACAACTTTTTGCTGCGCTACCACCAGCACACCATGAAGTACTACTACTGGGCCATCGAGCACCTGAAACCCTACCAGAACAACCTGATTATGCGGGCATGCAGCCGGTACGGTGCCCAGGCCTTCGAACGCTTCGGCCCGACTGCCCTTGTGTCGGTGCATCCGATGGTGCAGCATTTCATGGCCTTTATGCTCAAGCAACTGGGCCTGACCGACAAGATTCCGCTTATTACTGTGGTAACCGACCCCTGTACCGGTTTCTGGAAGGGCTGGGCCTGCGACAGTGTTCACCGCTACTACGTAGCCAGCCCCGATGCCAAGCAACAGCTCGAACAGTTCGGCGTCGATGCCCAACGTATCGAGGTCAAAGGCATGCCCGTCCACGCCAAGTTTAAGCCCCTGGACGGCCCCGATGAGAAGCTCCGGCTGCGGGCCCAATTGGGCCTGGATCCCAACCGGTTTACCGTACTGGTGAATCCCGGCTGGATTGGGGGCGGCAACGTGCCCAGCTACTACCAAACCCTGATTGAACAAAGCCCGGAAGCCGTGCAACTGCTGTTTTTGACCGGCAACAACCCGGAACTGGAAGCCCGGACCAAGGCGATTATCGGTACAGCTTACAGCCACCGCTGCAAGGTCCTGGGCTTTAGCAACGAAATGCAGATCCTGATGCAGGCTTCCGACACCATGATTAGTAAACTGGGCGGACTGACTACGTTTGAGGCACTGGCCTGCCACCTGCCCATCATGGCAGACCACTTAACCGAGCCAATGCCCCAGGAGCGCGGCACCGCCGAGTTTATTGATCGAAATGAGGCCGGGGTGCTGATCACCTCCCCGCAGCACGCCCTCCAGGTACTGGACGACATGGTGGGCCGACCGAACTACTACAGCCATCTGAAATCCCAAGCCGCCTGTCTCGGCCAACCGGGGGCGGTTGATCGAATTGCCGAAGGAATTTTACAGATGGCATAAGGGTTTTTGGCCTTTCTGCCAGACGCCGCCATAAACCGCCCATTGTGTTGGCACCAAGGGCCAAGTATGATGTTTGCCTTGACCCAAGACAAGCCGCAAAAACAGCTTGTCTCCCTTGAGTGGTAGCGCCTTGCAACAAGCCCGATTGGCCTATTGCCCCTGAGAAACGACCCGCAGCATCGGTATGACTTTGGGATAAGGGTTGTAACCCGTTGATGCGCTCTCTCCCCCGGTATGTGTATGGGTGTGTGTTCCTGTTACCCTTGTTATCCCTGTCTTTGCAGAACCACACCAAAAAGAAGAGAAGGAAATACAGCCGACCATGGGCCTGCTAGATGGCAAAATTGCGTTTATCAGTGGCGGTTCGCGTGGCATCGGCCAGGCCATGTGCGAGGTATTTGCCCGTGAAGGGGCCACCGTCGCCTTTAACTACGCCAGCAACGACGCCAAGGCCCGCGAAACCCTGGCCAAAATTGAAGCCGCCAGCCCTACAGGCGCCAAGGGTTTAGCCTTCAAGGTTTCGGTTACCGACCGCCATGGCATCGTCGATATGGTCAAGGCCATCAACGCGCAAGCCGGTACCATTGACATCCTGGTAAACAACGCCGCCATCAACAAGGCCGACAACTTTGCCACCACCACCGAAAAATCGTGGATGAACATCGTCGACACCAACATCAACGGCCTGTACTTCATCACCAAACCCATCTACAAAAACATGGTCCGGGCCCGCAAAGGCAAAATCCTGAATATTACCTCTATTGGTGCCCAGCGCGCCTTGCCCACCTCGGTGCATTACGCCACGACAAAAGCCGCCGTCATTGGCTTCACCAAATGCCTGGCCCGGGAAGCCGGCAATTTCGGCATCAGTGTCAACGCCATCTCGGCTGGTATCTACGACACCGACCTGGGCCACTCGCTCCCCGACGCCTTCAAGGATACCTACGAGTTCTGGTGTATCCAGAAACGCTTTGGCACACCGGCCGAACTGGCTGAAGTGGCCGCGTTTATGGTCAGCGACCGCAACAGCTATATGACCGGCGAAGTCGTGACGGTGGACGGGGGTACCGTCGTCTAGAACCCTGGAGGAGAGAGGACTAGGCCGTAAAGTTCAGGTTATCGCCGGGCTTGCTGGTCGTTTTGCCCGAGGACTGGTTAAAGGCGGCAACCACCATGTTCCCGGTCAAAAATTCATTGGTTTGGGCCCGCAGACGGGCCTCTTCATCGTAGGTCTTGGCGTTATACGCAACATAGTCGCCATACTTGCCCACAGCCAGAGAGTTAACCAGCATTTGGAAAGCGGGGGTATTTTGGTTCTTTTTGGCACGGGGCGCTGGCGCTGCCTGCTGGCGAACCGGGTTCACGTTGGCAGACTGGTTGGCGCGTTGCCGCGGGACATTAAAGTTCTCAGACGCCATGGCGGGCTTGACACTCACTTTCTCAATGCTTGTTATACAGATAGTATCGACAGCTTTTGTTAAATGTATATCGTTAATGATATATTTGTTAAATTATTGTTACATCCCTAAAAAAGGGGTTTAAACCGGGCAGGCAGCGGGTAGGCCACTTGGTGGAGTTGGCAACCCCCCCCCCCCAAAACCCCCCAAAAAACCCCACAAAACCCAAGCCCCTGCAAAACCCCTCCCAAA
>JAGQHJ010000076.1 GCA_020431915.1 Cyanobacteria bacterium HKST-UBA04
TGCCCGTGTAGTATTGCCCGAAATGCTGCATAATTTGGGCTTCAAGCGGTGCAAACGCGGCCTCGGCCGCTTCAAGGCTGGCGGCCTTGGTGGCCAGCCGTAATTTTACTTCGCTTAGGCCCACATAGGGTGAGACGGTGGGGTTGGTACTGGCCAGTACATCCTTGAGCTCGGTGGCAATCACGGATTCGCCAATACCAAAAAACTTGAGGAACCGGGTATACAGTCGGCAAGGACTGTCCGAACCCGTGCTGGAGAACCCCGGCAGCTGTTTGAGCAACATGGGGACGGCCTCCTCAAGCCACATCGGCTTCATTTCTCTGGGGACACCAGGCATGGCCACGACAAAGGTGGTGGCATCGGTTTTTTCAAGGGTCATCTGGCCTTGTTCAACCAGTGTGGCTACCCGCGCTGTGATGTCCCACAGCAGGCCGGGGGCAGTGCCAACCCGGTTTGGCAACGCGATGCCGTCGTCCGGCCGAAGGGCCTGCTTCATGCTTTGCTTGTTCATGGGGGTGTCGCGGGTAATATAAAAGTCGCGAATCTGTTTTTCCGACTCGGCATCACTGATTAGCCGGCCCTTAAAGGTATCGGCCAGTGTGGCGACGGTTAAATCGTCATCGGTTGGGCCCAATCCACCCGTCATCACAATAACATGGCTTCGGCTTGCTGCCTGAAGCATGGCGTTGGCCAGGCGTTTAGGGTTGTCTCCCACCGTGGCATGCCAGTAGACATCCATGCCTTGCTCGGCCATGGCCTTGCTCAGCCAGGCTGCGTTGGTATTTACCACGTCGCCCAGTAGCAGTTCCGTGCCCACGGCCAGAATTTCGCAGGCCGGACAGAACGAAACGCCCGTTTGGTCGGCCTTGGTTTTTTCGGGTTCAACGGATCCCTTTGAGGTAGTCGGGTTGTTCATGGCGATCATTATGGATCAAAGATAGATTGGGGTATTTTGGGGTACCATAAGACCCTGTGTCTTTTTTCCATGACGATCTGTTTACGGTTTATTCTCGCTAGCCCGCTTATGTCCAATCATTTCTTCAAAATGAAACGCCTCCTGCTCGGCGAATCCATTGCCACCCAGGACGAGCACCACGAACGGTTAAGTATTCCGGCAGGCTTGGCGATTTTTGCGTCCGACGCCCTGTCTTCCTCGGCATACGCCACCGAGGAAATTCTGCTGATTTTTATTGTGGCCAGCCATATGCCCGTATTATGGGGTAACATCCTGGCCATTCCTATTGCCGTGTCCATTTTTGTCTTGTTGGCCATTGTGGTGCTCAGTTACCGCGAGCTTATCCGGGCCTATCCCGGTGGGGGCGGGGCGTATGTGGTGGCCATAGAGAACCTCGGCGACATGCCGGGACTGGTGGTGGGGGCAGCCCTGCTGCTGGATTACATCCTGACGGTGGCCGTTAGTATTACGGCTGGCGTGGCTGCGCTGACCTCGGCTTTTCCCAAGCTGCTGCCCTATGGGGTGCCGCTTTGCCTGGTGTTTATTGCCATGATGACCTATGCCAACCTGCGGGGCCTGAAGGAATCGGCACGGGTATTTGCCATGCCCACCTACCTGTTTATTGTGGGGATGGCCGGCATGATTGTCTGGGGTGTCCTTCGGGTACTGTTGGGCTTTGACCCGCTTTACAACCCGGCCGACGTATCCGTAACCGTTGGCACGGCCCAACACATCAGCATAGCTGCTGTTGGCGGCATGATTATTCTGCGCGCCTTTTCGTCCGGCTGTACGGCCTTGACCGGTATTGAGGCCATCAGCGAAGGGGTTCAGGCGTTTAAGGAACCGGCCGTGCAAAAGGCCAACCAAACGCTGGCCATGCTTGGCGGGATTCTGGGCTTCCTGTTTATCGGTATCACAGTGCTGGCCATGCTTTACCACGTCACCCCCGTCCACGACCAAACCGTGGTCAGCCAAATTGCACGCTGCGTTTTTGGCACCTCGCCGCTGTACTACGTTATTCAGTTCGCCACGATGATCATCCTGATTCTGGCTGCCAATACCAGTTTTTCGGGTTTCCCGCGCCTGGGGTCGTTTTTGGCGGCCGACAGTTGGGTCCCCCGGCAGTTCGGTATCCGGGGCGACAAGCTCGTGTTCTCCAACGGTATTATGTTTCTGGGGGTGATGGCCGCTATCCTGGTGGTGCTGTTTGGTGGGGAAACCCATGCCCTGATTCCCCTGTATGCCGTGGGGGTGTTTATCTCCTTTACCCTGGCCCAGGCGGGGCTGTTTAAACGGCAGCTGGCCCTGCCCAAGCCCGAACGGGGTCGCAACTGGTACGGACAGTTGGCCATTATTGGTATTGGTACGTTGGCCACCGGGGTGGTGTCGGTGGTTATTGGCAGCGCCAAGTTTTTTCATGGGGCCTGGATGATTATTGCCGCCATCCCGGTCCTGCTGTTTATTTTTGTGCAGATTCGTCGCCATTACGAATCGGTGCAGCGGCAGTTAACCCTGCGCGAGGATGCCAAGCCCACCACCAGCCAGTTGTCGGGCAAAAGCCATGCCATTGTCTTGATTGCCAACCTGCATATGGGCAGTGTTGAAGCCCTGCGCTATGCCCGCACGTTCTCGGAACGGGTTGAGGCGGTGCACGTGAGCCTGAACGCTGAAGCTACCCAGCGCCTGAAAGCCATGTGGGACGAGTGGGGCTGTGATGTGCCGCTGCACATTATCGAGTCGCCTTACCGATCGCTGACCCAGCCCATTATTGACTACATTACCTTGCTCGAAGAGCAGTACCCCAACGACACCATTACCATTATCGTCCCCGAGTTTGTCACGAAAAAATGGTGGCACCAGTTCCTGCACAACCAGTCGGCCCTGACCCTGCGGCTGCTGCTGCGCTGGAACCGACGCGCCGTGGTGACCAGCTACCGGTTTTACCTCGACGAGTAACGACAACAAGCGGGTTTTAGCGAGACGTTTTGTCGTGGGCCTGGGAGGACACCAGATGTTTCAGGTAGGTTGTCAGCCCGGCAGACAGGTATCGTTCGCCCTGTTCGCTGAAATGGCTGATGTCCAAATAGAGAAGCTGGTTGTTGTGTATTAGCCGGCATGTGGTTTGCGTGCAGAATTTATCGATCAGCGGGTAGTAGTGTATGGCCCGTGTGTTGTAATACGTGGCGATAAGGGTCTCGTGTTTGTATAATTCGTTGAGCGGTATTCTTAAGTGCTTGGTTGCCAGTTGGTTGACCTGGGCGAGCGAGTCGGATTTAAGAACCAGTTGCAGGGGATTTTCCTTAAATTCGGGTCGTCTGCCGATGATGACGACGGGGCCTTTGAAGCCGTGCTGGCGCATGGTGTCGATGTGTTGCTGGAGGGTGTCCATAAAGAGTGTCTGGTCGATGTGGTGGAACGAATTGAAACTACTCAGTATAACGATTTGGGTTGTCTCGAAGGATCGGGTAAACAGTTTTTTGTTTGAGGGGCACTTGGACACCGTTTCAATGCGTCTGAGGTTGGGCAGCGTAAACATTTTGCAGGAGGGGTAGGTATGTTCGTAGTTGACCTCGAATTCGGTATTATCCGCAATGCTGTGGGCAATGTTCCGGGCATAGGAATCCCCAATGACGACGACTGTAATTTTATTAGGGTTAAACTCGGTGATGTCCACAAAATTGTGGCTTACAGAAGCATGAAAGTCCGGTGCCCGGCGCAAGAGCCAAAACAGTTTCTTAAACCGATACGGTGCACCCTCGCTGATGTAGATGTAACCGTTTGCCACTAACAGTGTAGCCATCGCCACAGCCACTGTGGCGGTTAGCGTGCCGGTTGTTATGCCTGGCCTTGATCGGAACGGTTGTTCGACAAACCGGTAGGACAACTCTGCCAGGAGGAGGGTTAGTAGGATCGCCCCCAGCTTTTCCATTGGTCCCATCGGGCCCGCGCCCAAACGGGCAAAGGCAAATACCGGATAATGCCATAAATAGACGCTATAGGATCGCAATCCCAACCAGACCAAGGGGCGGCAAGACAGGCAACGGGTGATCCACTCGCCTTTGCGGCCAAATCCCAGTATTACAGCGGTACCTGCCACGGGCCACGCCGTCAGTAGGGACGGATGTCCACTGATGGTACACAATGCCAACGAAGCAGCAATACAAGCCAGCCCAAGCCCGTTGAACAGGGTTGCCACTGGTATTGGTAGCGTGTTTTTTGGGGGGAGATTCGGCCTGGCGTGCCAACTGGCCACCAGTCCTCCGGCAAACAGTTCCCAGCATCGGCCTGTCAGCAAATAATAGGCTGTTTCCTGGTGTCCGTTTGCCATGGTGTGGGCAAACATCAGCGAAAGAATCAAGCCTACGCCCATCCCCCATGGCCACCATGGCCGTGCCCATTTCCAACTGCCCCATAACAGAACCGGGTAAAGTAAGTAATACTGCTCCTCAACTGCCAGTGACCATGTGTGCAACAAGGGCATCATTTGGGCGGGTTCGGCCCAATAACTGTCTAACTGTAAAAACCACAGGTTGGAACTGAACAAGACGGTGGCCATGGCCGTGGCTGCATATTCTTTGAAGGCCTTGGGCAGCATAACGATCCAGCCAACTGGCAGTGTAACCAACAAAACGGTAAGCAGCGCCGGCAGGATGCGTCGAACCCGCCGGGCATAGAAGGCCCTAAAGCTAAAGGTTCCCGTGGCCAGTTGCTTAAGCAGAATACCCGTGATTAGGTAGCCGGACAGCACAAAAAAGATGTCGACACCCAGAAACCCGCCCCCCAACACAGGGTGTCCATACAGAATGAATCCGGCATGGTAAACCACGACGGCTGCTACTGCCAGGGCTCGTAGGCCATCAATTTCTGCACGATAGGGCAGGTATGTCACCGTGTGATTCCATAACCAGATTTGTCTCACCAGTATATCGGAGGATCATAGCCAGGACAATCCGGTTGTGTGGTAGGCAGTGCGCCGTGTAGGCGGCTTCTATTAACAGGCTACGCACGCGTGCGGTTGAATAAAACCTGCTTGATTAACGGCTGCAGGGGATGCTCAGGGGATACCTTCCGGCGTCTGACTTTCTGTGGTCGGCTTGGTTTGGGTTACCCCCCTTTGCTTGGTTGCAAAGGGGGGGGTGTGGATCAACGCCAGTGGGTTATGCGTAACTGATCAATCAGTTGGGGAGGAGGTGGCGTCAGAATTTTAGGATCGGCCTTCGGTGTAGCGGCCGGTAAAGTTGCGCCGATTACCATCGTCACTAAACTGAGCTTGCAGTTCGGCTTTGGTCATTCGGGCCGTGTTGCTACCAACACCCGAATCGTCGGCAATTTCGAGAAAGTTGCTTTTGAGCGTTTTCAAGAAACCAACATAATCGCCCTCTTCTATGACAGGGGTTGGGCTGTCTGCAAGGCGATCCAGCTCGTTTTGAATGTCGGCCAGGGTTACGGACGACACGACATGGCTTGCACCCGCACCATGATTAGAATAGGGGCTTGATGCGATACGGAGCCGATCAAAGTACCGGTTGGCCTGGGTGGTGGTGGTTTCAAAGTCTTTGGCCACGCTGTCCATCGGCACGACCAGGCCATTACCTACGTCATAACGTTTGCTGGGCGATGGCGGCGGTGGCGGTGGCTGGGTGACGACCACGTCATCGCGGTAACGGGCGGTAAAGTTGCTGCTGTCACCGTCGTCATCATACTGGGCCTGTTGGTCAGCCTTGGTAATGATGGGCGGTGTGGTCAGGCCGATCGTGCCAGGCGGGAAGGCGGCATGATCGTCGGCGAGTTCACCGTAATTGTCTTTCAAGGTTTCCAGGTAGGCCACGTACTGGTGGTCATCTGCGGTCCAGTCGCCTACGAGGTTCATGCGATCCAGTTCGCTTTGGATGTTCTTCTGGCTGACACCGTCTTCGCCCCAGCCACCTGCAGAAAGCGAATCGCGGGTGTTGTCGAAGAGACGATCGTAATACGCGTCGGCTACGATGCTGTTGATGCTTAGGGTCTGGTTGGCAAAGGCGAGGTTGCTACCTACATCATAGGCATCGGGCAGCGGAGGCAGTTGAGGCGCAGAGGTGTAATAAGCGCTGAAGGAGCCGAAGTTGCCGTCATCATCGTACTGCGCTTGCAGTTGATCCAGGCTGATTTTGGCTACGTAGCCGGCCGGAACGCGGGGGGTTTCCGGGCCGTGGATTTCATTGAAGTTGTCCTCGTCATACAAGGAATAAAGGAAATCCAGGTACTGATTGTCGATAATTTGCAAGGGGCGTTCCATGCGGCGAATTTCATCAGCAATGTCTTGCCGTGTGACGCTGGTTTTCATGGCATGTCTTTCGTTGGGCGCCGGCGTCATGTCGTTGACGGCTGTCAGAAGCTGGTTGAAATAGCGGTTAGCGGTTGACGTGTTCCACGACCGGTAGCTTTGGCCCACCCCCGGTTGGCCCACATCGGCTCTGAACGGCGGGGTATAACTATCGGTAGTACGGGGGCTGTTTTCAACAAAGCTGTCCAAGCGGCTGCCGGTAAAATTGCTCATGGCAACGGTTTGGGACAGTCGTACCGATTGAGGGGTGGCAACCGGGGTGTTGAAATTAAAGGGGTTTATTGCGCCAAAAGCCATGGGGCTGGTATTCATGCTTCCTCTCTCCTCTTTCAAAGCGTAAAGTGAATGGTGTATAGCGATGCTGTATAACGGACACAAATAGTAATATATTAATAAAAAAACAATAGTTTAATTAATTGATATTTAATTTAAAATTAGTTACAATTAACTAAATAAAATAACCCGAAAAATAGACAAAATAACAGGCTGTGACGGCATTATGGCGGTTATCATAGGTGTATTTTGTAAATACTAACTTTATTAATAATTTAATTTAAAAAGGTTACAATTATTAATAAAAACGTCTCTTTGCCTTTTCCTGGCAGGCGGCCAGTGTGTTCGCGTGGCGGCGGCCATGATGCCGCAGCTACGCCTTTAGCGGGGCGTTTGGGGCAACCCTTCCGGCACCTGGCTTTCTGTGTTGGCCGGGCTCTGGTAGAATAGCGAATACTTTATCAATGGACGCGGGTGTAACTCAGTTGGTAGAGTATCTGCCTTCCAAGCAGACTGTCGCGCGTTCGAGTCGCGTCACCCGCTCCATTGACCCATATCTCCAACTTTGTGATTTAAGCGACGAGAGAGAACGCCAACGTCACAGCATCGAGTCGCGTCACCCGCTCCATTGACCCACATCTCCAACTTTGTGATTTAAGCGACGAGAGAGAACGCAATTGACCTGGTATCGAGTCCGAGGTCACCCGCTGTGCGGCTTAATCGTATAGCAACAATACATTTAGTCCCGTTGTACCTGCTTGTCATCCGTTTCCTCAATCACGCCACCAAATTCGCGCCACTCCTCAAGCTGCAGCACGTCGGCTTTGGGGTCGGCGAGGATGGCGCCCAGCTCGTCGGGCACTGTTGGTGCCTCGCCATCGTCGTCAAAGGCAGTGTTCTGAATCCCCATCTCTTCTACCCACTTGGGGATGTCTGCGTCCCAGTCCTTTTTAGGTATGTCTCGGGGCATCAGTTGTTGGGTCGACGCATCCAACTCAATACCCGCCAAAAACGGGTTTTGGCTTTGATCCTGATCACTGAAGTCCGAGGAGGAGGAGGAGGGGGGTGTCATTGGGGGTACCGTAAATTGTAAAAGGCTATGTGTTGGGGCAGGCCCGCTGTCCGTATCATACCGTATCTGGTGCAGAGGGCCTAGGGCTTGTCTATCAGGGAAAGTGACGAGGGGAGAGAGGGAGAGAGAGAGAAGAAAGAAATACCCTCCTCTCACGTAACCTGTTATGTGACCTGGCGTTACCAAGGGTTTACATGTTGCTATTCTTGTAATAAAAAGGGGAAATGCAATGAGTTATGTGGAGCTGCGTTTGGTTTATGACCCCTTCCGTTTCGGCCCTGTCGGCCCAACTACCCCGTTTAACCCGGTTTACCCCTGCCCAACCCGCTTTTGGCCGATTGGTGTTTGATCGTGCGTTTTTAAACACGCACAACCTGCCTACCGAGCAAGTCGCGTTAGCTCAGCTTTTGGGCCGTTTCCCCGATCTGGACCCACAGGCCGATACCAGCAACCGCGTCAACTCCATGCAACGCTTGTTGATTCAGCAGCTAGACCGGGCCCACATGCACCTGCGTTTTGAAGGGCAAGGCCAAACCGAACTGAAAGCCCAGGTCAGAGAACAGGTTACGAATGGCGAAACCATGTTCCTCGAAGACATTGCGAACCAAAACGAACCGGAAATCCTGGTCGAACAGCAGCAGTTGTTTGCTGATTCCGGCGGCACCCAACCCCTTTATGGCCAGCAGACCACCGCCTTTGGCGGCAATTTTGATGTGTGGCTCGACGAGGCCATTTCCCAAGGGGTATCGCACCTGTTGGAGCAGCAGAACCAGGATCATCCGTGGGACGACCATACGCCAAATCACCTGCGCCACGAGCTGGTACAGTACGGTATCCTTCAACTGCCCGACAGGGGCAAGCGCCTGACACAAGAGGCCATTGGCGATGCCATTGGCGAACCACTGGCCGAGCGCCTGGCGTCGGTCAAGGCCAGCGGGTTTAACATGCAGCTTCTGGAAGGCACGACGCCGGGTGGCGATGCGATCGCGTTGTCGGGCAACGGTTTAAACGAGACCTTCCCGCGCAGTACCCTGGCTTTGGATCGCTTTCTGGATGCGGTGGTTCTGCGGGCCCTGCGGCACCAGATTGACCACCGTCCCGACATCCAGGTGCTGAACCCCGAGACAGACACCAAGTCTTGGGACGCGCTGGTGGACATTATGGCGTAGCCAAACCGGGCACGTTCTCGGGCCCCTTCTCGGGCCCCTTTTCGGGTTCGTTTGCTTTAGGTAATCTCGAAGGCCTCGAAGCCGCTGAAGTCGGTAGGAACCCGTAGTCGGTCGTCCAGCTCTTCGGGCGAGGGCACGTTGTTGCGCAGGGCCTGCATGGCGCTGTGCTGCTTCAGGTCGTATACCCGATCCGAAAAAGGGGTGCTTGGGGGTGGGGCTTGGGCTGTTGTCGGTGAGGGGCTTGTCTGTAAGGGTTGTAGCGGTTGTGGAAGTTGCGGGGGTTCGAAGATTTTCCCTGTGCGATCTGCGGCCGGTTTGCTGCTGGAAAGCTGCCGCGAGACGGCCCGTTTTTTGCCCGGATCGTAGGGGGGATGCTCGGCATCCAGGCCCAGGGCGGCCGACATGAAGGCCTTGGCCTGCTCGGGGGCCTGCCGGATGTAATGGCTGAGCAGGGCTTTGATACGCTGGTTGCGGGTGGCTGTGGCTACAAACTCGTTGTTGCCGGCTGCCATGGCACTGGCGTGTGCATTGGCATGCGCACTGGCATGTGTGTTGGGCTGATGGCCGGAGCCAATGGGAACCATAGGCAACACTCCCATTTGTTAAGACACGGTATCGGACAGTCGCATGGGTTATGACGCGCTGGTTTATAGCGAAACGGCTCGTGCATGACAGCCTCCCACCGGCCATGCCGTTAGCATCACAAATCCCCAACCTGACAGGTCGCAAGGGCATAAACACAAGCCTGCCGGGGTTTTTGCGTTAAATTAACCTTAAGGCCCCCATGCCTGGGAGTTGAGGGCTAAAAAAGGGGGTTGTGGCCCGGCGGTGTTTTTGCTACAAGTGACGTATAGAAGCGTTTCCAGTTTTTAGTTCAGGGAGTTGTTGAACGATGCAAATCCAAAAACCGTCTGCTGCTGTGGGGTTTGGTCGGTTGGTTATTTCGCCCCCCGACATCCAGGCTCAGCCCAATGTCATTGGCAGCGTGGCTATTACGGGCAACAGCTTGCCGACCGCCGACGTATTGGAAATTGGGGGCCGCGATGTGGCTCGGAGCCCAAAAATAAAAGCGTTAAGCCAGGTGCTTGAGGCCGGAACGCTCGATGAGCGCAGCTTGGCGCCACGGGTTCTGGAAGCCCTGGATTTGGCGAACCTGACGTTTATCCCGGATGATCCCGAGGAAACCTTTGTGGGTGGGAAAATGCGGGCTGACTATGAGCGATGGTTCCGCCAGCAAATGGCCCAGCAAGCGTTTAGCCCGTTTTTGGCTTCGGCGACCCTGCGCAAAACCGATGCTGCGTCGGTTCTGGACGATGCGCAGTGGGTGTTCGAGCCAGCTTAACCCCCTCCCCTCGATGGCGGCTTGCCAAACCTGGGGCCTTGCCGGTAGGATAAGGACCGGTCGCTCAGACCCTGCTGAAAATGCGTGCGCGCGGGTGTAACTCAGTTGGTAGAGTGTCAGCTTCCCAAGCTGAATGTCGCCGGTTCGAGCCCGGTCACCCGCTCCAGTTTTTTTCAGGGCCCGTTTACGGGTGAGCGTCATGGGGACGAAACACCCCGGCGTTCGGTCTTTATCGGACGGAATGCTGCGTTCTATTTTGGTGGGGCTGGGGTCAAGCCCGAGCCGTTAGGGAACCTTTTAACCGTGGAGTGATTTGTTACGAATGCGTCTGACGGCTGAACCGTTTCGGCAAGGGGGCCCTGCGTTTGGGGCCCTGGCCTTTTTTGCCGAGTTAACCGACCGCAACCAGTACCCGAAGTTCGAGGCCCGATGGTTTGACTGCCCCGAGGCAACCGATGCCATTGTGTTTCATAGCCTCGACGGTACGGGGGCGACCTACCTGGCCCATACCATTGCCGGTTTTGAGCCGGTGGCCGAGGCTCTGGATGACTTTGACCGGTTTGTCCATGCGACCGGCGGCTACGAGAAACCCGATGTATACAAGCAAAGCGGTGGTGGCGAGATTGGCAGGCGCTACGTGCAGCTTCGGACCCGCATTTTTCATGCCTTTTTGCGTGCCTTTGGCGGATCGTCGTTAAACTACCGCAGCCACGACTGTGGCGATGAGGTGGCCAAGGCCAGTTGGGACCAGTTGTTTGAATGGTGTTTTGATCGACCCTTCCGTCCCGGTCGGGAGTTGTCGTTTCCTAAACTGCTGCTTGATTCGTTAGGGCACAAGACCAACCCGCCCCATGAAAAAACCAACCGCAATCTGCTGCCGTATCGGGCAGGCAGACCCTTCGTGCTGGACGAAACGGCGATTGCCGACACGCTGGCCCAGCAAGACCACGGCCATGACCATGACCATGATCCGTAACCGCCTCACCATGATGAAGGCGGTTACGTTGAGGGGTAGGAGTGATTCAGTTGAAAAACGTTCTCTTGTGGGAAGGTTAGGATATCTGACCCAGCAGTTGTTGCAGAAGGGTCCACCAGTCTGGCGAGCCACCGTTGCGGGGCAGTTCGAAGGTCAGGTTGCCGCCGTTGCCATCGTCGTCAAACTGCAGGCCGACTTCCTTGAGGGTAATGACGTTGTCCGACGATCCGGCTTCGCGGTTGATTTCGTCGAAGTGGGTGGCCAGGCCCTTGAACAGGATGCTGATATCCTTGCTGAAGCTGGAGAAGATATCGGCAATGGCGTTCAACTGCGATTTGCTGTAGCCCTGGATTCCGGTTATGGACGAGATGACACTTAACACGTTTTTCACGGTTGTGCCGTCAAAGCTGTAGCGGTCGGCGCCCCAGATGTAGGCCATGTCGTTGCCCATGTCCAGCCGCTGGTTGCCCGGCGTGGGGGTTGGTGTGGGCGTAGGGGTCGGCGTGGGCGTAGGGGTCGGCGTGGGCGTGGGGGTCGGACTGTCACTACGCCACGAGGCCGTGAAGTTGGCGGCATTGCCGTCGTCGTCGTACTGGGCCCGCAGTTCGCTGGCATTAATAGACGGCGGGGCGACGAGGCCATTGGGAATGGGTGGGTTGTAACCACCGATTTCAGTAAAGTTGGCATCCAGGGCCTTGAGGAAGTTCATGTATTCCGCGTCGGCAGGGTTGTACCGGAGGTAGCGGTTGTTTTCCAGGGCGTCGATGCGCTGGCGGATGTCGGCCTGGGTGACTTCGGTCTTGGTGTAATCCACACCGATGGCGCCACCCCATGCCTGGGTGGCTTCGTGGCGGAGGCGATCGAAGAGTTGGTCGGCCTTGCTGGCACTGATCGACAGAACCTGGTTGTCACCCAGTTTGTTGCCCACGTCGTAACGACTGATGGTGGGGGTTGGCGTGGGGGTCGGGGTCGGCGTAGGAGGAATGTAGTTGCTGCTGTACCGGCCGGTAAAGTTGCTGGCATTGCCGTCGTCATCGTACTGGGCCTGTTGGTCGGCTTTTGTAATGATGGGCGGAGCGGCCAAGCCGGCAGTGCCGGGCGGGAAGTAGACGAAATCGTCGGCGATTTCTTCATAGTTGGATTTAAGGGTGTACAGGTACTGCACATACTGCTGTTCGTCGGGCGTCAACAGGCGGCGCACCAGGGTCAGGCGATCCAGTTCGCTTTGGATATTGGCTTGGTTTACGCCGTCTTCACCCCACGGGCGACCTGCCAGAGGATTGCGGGTATTGTTGTACAGGCGGTCAAAGTACTGGTCGGCCTGCCAAGTGGAAATATTGAGCGTTTGGTTGCCGGTGGCTGGCGAACCGACGTCGGTCACAGCAGGGGTAGGCGTGGGGACACCATAGG
>JAGQHJ010000077.1 GCA_020431915.1 Cyanobacteria bacterium HKST-UBA04
ACTACCGATGCCGATTGGGCGGCCGACGCGGATCCGTTTGACATGGGCTGGCACACGGGGGAAGGAGACGATGATG
This sequence comes from Cyanobacteria bacterium HKST-UBA04, assembly GCA_020431915.1. Classification (GTDB taxonomy): domain Bacteria; phylum Cyanobacteriota; class Vampirovibrionia; order Vampirovibrionales; family JAGQHJ01; genus JAGQHJ01. The sequence goes on from JAGQHJ010000077.1 coordinate 77, forward strand.
ATGATGAATAAGGTGGGCCTGTATCCGCTTCAGCCGGCGGTTGGGTTGCCCATGGCCAATGGCCGGGCAAAGGCCCCTGCTCAAGGCGTGCGGGGCCGGGCTCTTTTGCCGATTGGCGTCGACATGGCAAGCTTTTCGGGCGCGTGCTTTTCAAAGGTGCGGTTTTCGCAAACCGTCCGGTTGCCCTTTCCGTATCGGACGGAATCGCTGGGGCCGGTTTCCGTAAACTACGACGGCCACTGGTCTGCCCCACGTCTGGATGAGGAACTGGAGGAGATGTTGCAGGACGGGCTGGTGTCGGCTCGCCTGTTTCCCGATGCCGGCTTGATGGTGGTCAGCGATCGGGTTCACCCCATTAAGGACACGGTGCCCGTGGCCACGGTGACCTGCAAGGACCTGGAGACGGGTGAGCTGAACCAGACGTGTCTGCGTTTCGTCGGCACGGCCGAAGACCGTTCGGCCATGTTTGGCGATTTGAGGGACATCACGATCCTGGATGAGACGATACGTGATTTGAGCCAGGCCGGGGCCATTGCCATGTTCGAAAGCCGCCAGCGAATAGACGACGGCCCGCCCATTACCTACATTTGCCCGTTGCTCAATGGGCTAATGCTCAATGGCCTGACCGAATCCGAATCCATTGGCACGGAGGTGATCGAGAACGGCCATCGTGACGCTCAGGGGGCTGTGCCCTTTTTGCGGATTATTTATCCGTGCTACGAGACCCTTGCCGTTAAAGGCCTGGACAACCCGTATGACAACGCGGCGTTGTGGCGAACTATCGACGATGGCAGGCTCAAGCTGGTCAAGCTCAATCCGTTTGATGCCACTGTGGTTCGCCCCGAACCGGCTGGATCGGGTGACCCGCACCTTTGGAACTAGCGCCGGGGTGCTAGAACAACAGAACGCTAGAACAGCAGCACGTTTAGCAGGGATTGGGCGTCGTTGGGGTTGACCACCACCGTGATGGGGCACCCCAGGGTGTTGCTAACCTCGTCCACGGTTTTGCCGTCCAGAAACACCGCTTCGCCATCCTTGCACATGGTTTCGGGAATCAGAATGCTTTCGTAGCCGCTTAAATCGGTATGGTCCAGGCTGTGCAGAATATCTTGCCCGGTAACCAGGCCGCTGACCGTAATGGCCTGTCCCCAAAATCGGCTTTCGACAGGGGTAAGGTCAATGTACAGCCCTTCAATCTGGTTAAGCCGCGTTACGATGGGGGTCAATGCCATGGCCCCCAGCTTGCCCGTTACAATCAGGTGGTTCCGGGCAGGGGTTATTTTCAGGGGCAGGGTATGTTCCAGGTCGAAAAAGGCTTTGACGAGATGCCGGCCCGTGCCGACGCCGTCGTCCAGTTGCGGGAAGCCGCCATAGGCGTCGTAACCGGGAAATGGCCGGTTGGCCAGCAGGTAAAACTCGTCCGAGCAGAAGGCGAACTGGGCCTTGTTCGGGTCGGTGCCGGCGAAAGCCGCCAACCGATCCAAAACCGCTTCGGCGCATGCCCCGTCTACGGCCGTCAGGCCTGGCAGCGCTTGCCGGTGCTGGGTAAGCCCGACGGGCACAATGGCTACCGACAGGCAGTGGGGCCACAGGGTGTACAAATCTTCAAGGCTTTGGCTTAGCACCGCCGTGTCGTTTATGCCGGGGGTTACCACGATTTGCGCATGGAAAGGCACTTCCAGGTCGGCCAGCCAGCCGAGCATGGCCATGATGGGCGGGGCTTTCGGGTTTTTAAGCAGTTGGGCCCGTATCTCGGGGTTGGTGGCATGGACGGAGACATACAGCGGGCCGGGACGAAGCTTTTCGATGCGGGTACGATCATGGCGTGTGAGGTTGGTGAGCGTAATATAGGTGTTGCAGAAATACGATAGGCGGTAGTCGTCGTCCTTGACGTAAAGCGAGGGGCGCAGGCCGTCGGGTTGCTGGTCAATAAAGCAGAACGGGCATGCGTTATTGCAGGTTTTAATGGGGCCAAACAATGGCGAGGCAAATACCAGCCCGGCTTCGTCCGGGGTATCGGCTTCGGCCAGATCCAGGCAAACGGTGGTCGTTTGCCCGTCAGCCGCTTTTTGTACGGTCAGGGTCAGGGTGTCTTCGAGCAGTACCAGCTGTTGGTAGTCGAACATGTCTTCCAGGTCGCTGTGGCCGTTGATGGCCGTAATTCGGTCGCCTTCGGCCAGGCCAGCCTCCTGGGCCGGTGTGTCGGGCAATACCGCCTTAACGATGGCTTCCATTTAGGTTAGAATCCTTGTATGAGCAAGACCACTGAGACCGATCCGTCGAACAAGACCCAGAGCAAACTGTACATCCGCAGCGAGGTACTGGCGGTTATCCAGCACCTCAACAGCTTGTCCAGTCCGTCGAAGGCCGAGCGACTCAAGCAGATTAAACGACTCAGGGCTTTGGGACAAGGCCAGGACAACGGGCAGTTGTTGTGCCATGTGCAGGATATTCTGCTGGGCGAGCTGACCCGGGCCACCCAACGCGAGCTGATAACGCTGGTCAGTGAGCTGCTGATGGAGCTGGGTGATGGCGTCTACCTCAATGACCGGTTATGGGACATCATCCGCAACCCGGATGTGCCCGACGCGGTGAAGGATGCTTGCAACCTGATTTTACGCCACCTCGGCGATACGGCCGACCCGGAGCTGTACCTGGAATACCTGCAGGATCCGCAAGCCCTGATTAACCAGGAAACCACGCGCATGATCAGCGCGTCGGGTGAAAACCCGGAAACCCTGATCGACTTTATCGACTTTATTCTGTCGCTTAACGGCGATGACCAGGCCCGGCTTGTCAGTTCCCTGCACCGCGACTACGCCAGCAAGGAACTGGTGGACATGTTCGTCCCCCTGCTCGAAAGTGATCCCAGCCCCGAGTTGTGGGAGGTGCTGGTCGACAGCCTGGGCGAAACCAAGTCGCCCAAGGCGGCCCGAAGCCTGCAATGGCTACTGACATGGGGGCGAAAAGACGAGGTCCAGGAGGGGTTTAAGGGGCAGTTGCCCATTGATGAACGCCGGCTTGAGAAGGCCCTCAAGTCCCTGCAGCTGGCCGGTGCCGTTGGCCAGCTCGACATTGCCCCGGACGAGGTGATTATTGAAACGGGCCATCCCGTGCTGGCCCAGTCGTTGCCGCATAACTGCTATGCCACCATGCCCGATGGCATTGGCAACCAAGGCCTGCTGTATAGCCGTCGCCGTGAAAATGGTGATGTTAGCCTGTTTTGCCTGGCGATTAACGACGTCCATGGGGTAATCGACTGCTTTGGGTTTTACCAGCTGGCCGAACCGGATTTCCACCGCATTATGGAAAAATTCCACGAAGGAACCAGCAAGGTGGTGGTTGAACCGGAATACATTATTGCCAAGGTGATTGCTGCCGAAACCATTAACCGCCAGAAAAAATATCGGCTGCCCTATGAGTACCAGTGCTGGCGTCCGTTGCTGGGCGGGGTTAAACCCATGCCCGAAGGCCATTTGGACCGCTACAAGCAGTGGGCCAACCTGGATTGGTTGCCGGAAACCTACAACCTGTATCAGCACCCGGACTTTAACACCTGGTTCCTCGAACAGGGGGACGAGGATGTGGCGACGACCGAATTGGCCGAAGCCATGGCGACGGTTCAGTCGGCTCTACCGACCATCGGTCAAACCTTCCAGGACCTGATGGATCAGTTGGACGCGTCGGCCGATCGCATGATGGCCGCCCTGCTGCAAACCCCATGGCGCCAGCAACTTCAGCGGCGCCTGCAGGAGTCGGCTTACCTGTTGCATTGCCAGGAGGCGGCCACGTTTTGTAAACTGGCGGCCACCGAGGCTTTGAAGCTGGAGCAGGAACAGGCATCCGAAAAGCTGGTGAGCGGCTTTGTACAGGCCTACGGACGACGCTGCCTGCTTGAGGCCCTGCTGCGGGACCGTACCGGTTCGGTGGATTACGAGGCCCTGACGGAACTGATTAAGGCCCTGGAAGCCCGGTGGGGCTTGTAATGACGGTGCCGAGCCATCGCGGGGGTGTGTCCGTGTCTAGGTTGCTGGGGCTGGACTACGGTAAAAAACGGATTGGGCTGGCCTTGAGTGATCCGCTGGGCATGTTTGCCACGGGTCTGGTTACCGTCGAGGGCCGTAGTGAGGCTGATCGCCTGAGTCAGGTGGTGGCCGTGGTTCGCGAGCATGAGGTGGGGCATGTGGTGGTGGGGCTGCCGATGCGTACCGATGGTGGGCAGGGGGCGCTGGTGCCCGATATTCGCAAGTTCATCAAACGCCTGCAGGCCGAGGTGTCGGTCGGCGTTAGTTGGGAGGACGAACGCTACACGTCGCAGGTGGCCGAGCAGGCCTTGCGCGCGGCCGGCAAAAAGCCCTCGCGCGACAAGGGTTTGGTCGACAAAACGGCAGCGGCGTTGATCCTGCAGCAATATTTGGATCGCCTGTCGGCGACCTAATGGGTTTTGATTTGTGCCAAGGGCGGTCAACCCCCCTGGCAAGGATCAAAAAAGAAACGCCCTCGGCGGTGCCGACAAGGATCGTGATGTAACATCGTTAAGCTTGCCGAATGAGGGTTTTGGGTTACTGCGGTATGCCTATAAAAATAAGATGTTCCAAAAAACCCTGCCAGGGGTTTCATGCCTGTGTCCCCATCCTGTGTGATGTCCATCGGCTTATGATCGTAGGGGAACAGGAAACCATTGAGTTCGGTTACTAGTCTGTTGAACCGATAGTATGTCAGCTTCAGGGACGCAAATTACGATAGGGTGGGGACACACCCAAAACACCCTTGCCGGGGTGTTTGACCGAGAGATAGAAAATCAGCGAAAGAAAAACCAGCGATAAAAACCAGCGATAAGAACCAGGGGAGGGAGTCGTTACCCAATGACATGCTGTTCGCCGGTAGGCGCCGTTAAAAGCGGCACCACAGCCGTTGCGCCCACCACAAACTATTTAGCCAATGCCGGGCTGGCGTCACCCGTGCCACCAATTCAGGCCGTCGGATTCGGCGGCAAGGGGCTGGGACAGCCGCCGCCACCGAGCCCGTTTGTCGGCAATAATATTGACGTGGTGACGTAAGATCACGCGTCTTCGTCAAAGGCTTCGGTCACAAACTGCCCGTCATCACCCAAGGTTTTGACGAGCGCTTCGACTTTGCCTTTGGCACCGTTGAGCAGGGATTGGCAAACCTTCAGGTGCGCCACGCCCTGCTCAAATAGTTCCAGGCTTTCTTCCAGCGGGGTGTTGCCCGACTTGAGCCGGTTCAAGGTGTCCTCCAGGGCGTTGGAGGCTTCGGTAAACGTGGGTTTCTCAGAGGCTTTGGCCATGGCGATGTGTTGCTTCCTCCTGGTGTCTTCTTGTGGGGTCTGGTTTTAGATCTGGTTTTGGGTCTGATTTTAGTGTGTATCGATAACCTGGTTGACGGTACCCTCGAAAGCCCCCTTGGCCAGGCGAACCCGTACCGTGTCGCCGGGCGTCAGCGTGGTGGCATCGTCGAGCACATGGCCGCTGGCCGGGGTGGTGGCCACGGCATACCCCCGTGCCAGGGTCTTGAGGGGGCTCAGGGTATCGAGGGCATCGGCCTGGTGTTTCAGCCGGGCATCGAGTCCGGTCAGTTGCTGGACGACCAACGTGGTCATCTGCTGGCTGGCCAGTTGCAGGCGGTGATCCATCTGGTTGAGCCGGTTGGTCATGGCATCCACAAACCCGGTGGCAATGAGGTCAAAGCGCTGTTCGGCCATCATCATCCGATGTTGCAGGAAGGTTTGCAGTTGGCTTCTTGCCTCGTTGCACCAGGCCCGCAGGTTGTCCAAATCCGGCACGGCGGCTTCGGCGGCAGCCGTCGGGGTCGAGGCGCTGTAGTCGGCCACGGCGTCGGCCAGGCTGTAGTCGGGTTCATGGCCCACACCGGTAATGACGGGCAGGTGCGCGTTAAAAATGGCTCGAACCACCGCTTCCTCGCTAAAGCAAAACAGGTCTTCAAACGAGCCGCCACCCCGGCCGGCAATAATCAAATCCAGTCCGTAGCGCGGGTGGTTTAGTTCGGTGATGGCTTGGGCAATGCTGTCGGCCGCCCCTTGTCCCTGGACCGTGACGGGGTAAAGCAGCACGCTGACCAGCGGGTTTTTGGCCCGCAGCACCCGCAGCATGTCGTGCACCACGGCACCGGTGCTCGAAGTAACCAGGCCAATGCGCAAGGGAAATGGCGGCAGGGGTTTTTTGTGCCGGTCGTCAAACAGCCCTTCGGCATCGAGCTTGGCCTTGATTTGTTCAAAGGCCAGTTGCAGGGTGCCCTGGCCAACAGGTTCCAGTTTTTTGCACACCAGCGAAATACTGCCGTTGGGGGCGTAGACATCGAGCTGGCCCGTGGCAAAAACGTCCAGGCCATCGGCCAGTTCAAAGGGCAGCCTGGCTGCGACACTCGACCAAATGACGGCACTCAGGGCCGCCTGGTCGTCCTTGAGGGTAAAGTACACGTGGCCCCGGCTGGAACGTTTGACGTTGCTCAGTTCGCCCCGCACCAGCATGGGTTGGCCCAGGGTGGCGTCGGCTTCAATAACCCGGCTTAGGCGATCAACGACCTGGGCCACGGACAGCCATGATCCGGCTGCCTCGGCGGCTGTGTTACTGGTCGTGCTAGGGGGGGCGTCAAACAGCGAAGGCTGCACGTTGGCGTGTTGGGGGTGGTCGGTCGAATCGTTCTTTTTTCGGGCAGACATAGGCTTGCGCAAGGGGTTACGGGGTTTGGGGCGTGCACAGGGTTTCAATAATGCCGGGGACGGTTTCGGGAATATTGCTCAGCCGCAACCAGGTTTGGACAACCTGGTGGTGGGTGTCGCTTGCAACCAAGGCGGGTTGTACCGTGGTAACCGGAAAACCCTGGTGAACGGTGCTGGCGCAAACGCCGTATTGCTGGCATACCCACAAGTCACTGTCGGTCAGAAGCGGGTAGGTAATGCCATGCTCGGCGGCAAACGCCTGGCGGCGAACCGGTTCATCCGTGCTGATGCTGACCACGGTCAGGCCGGCATCGTGCAGCCGGGGCAAGGCATCCTGAAGTAACCGGGCCAGGGTGTGGTTGTAGCTGACGGCATCGTTGGCATAAAAACACAGCAACAGGGCCTGGCCCGACCAGCAGTCGAGGTTGGTCAGGGTGTCGTGGCTATCGAGCAAGTCAAACTCAGGCAGCCGGTCGCCTGTCTTCAGGGCCGGGTAGTTGGGAGGCGGTAGGGTAGGGGCGGGGTCGGACCATTCATTCATGGGAGGGTGGGGGACCGTATGGAGACAGACACGCTTACGCTGCTTATTATAAGGTGCTGAAAGTAGCGGGTACGGGTATGGGTATAGGTGTGTCTGGGTTAAAAGGCTGTCAACATCGGGGCGTGGGGGCTGAAAAGCGGCTGTGGTCGTGCAGTTTTAAGACTGTCTTAATAAAACCCCTGTCAACAGCGGGCTTTAAATTGTTTTTATATCAATATAATTGATGTTTGCTGAATCCCTTTTCTTCGTGTGTGAGTGTTGCGTCGTAAAATGCCAATCGTGCGCTTATGCCGGATCGTTCTTCGTTCTTTTCAGTACGTCTCCAGTAAATCTCCAGTCATCTCCAGTACATAGGCAGTTGTTCAATATTCGTGTGGAAATAGGCTTTATAGAGGTGTGTTATGTTCAACACCAGTTTTCCCGGTACGCTGGGATCGCTCAATGCGGGTGCACAAATTTTCCAACCCAGTAATCCGTTTAGTAACCAAATTTTGTCGTCTGGTGCCTTTATTCGTCAGGCCGGTATCGGTATTCCGGGGTCGGCGCAGTTGTTTACCCGGCTCAATGCGTTTGGTGGCGCACCGTTTGGTACCACGCCCGTTGGTGGTGGTACGTCCTACCAACAGGCCGCTACCGAACTGCGGTACGCCCAGAACTTGTACGCACCGGATCATCCCACCCGGAAACTGTTGGGATACTTGTACGACGGCATGGTCTTCGGGCTACGCAACCCCGACGTGTTGGACCAGCAGTCCACCCGTGAGGCGCGCAACCTGATTTTCAATTCTGAGCGCCCATTTGCCGACGTGGACAGACAGGTGAACGGCTTGCCCGACAACCAAACCATTAACCAGCTGTTTGCCGGCACGCCGGAATTATTCCGTGGGGTTAGTGGCCTGCAAATCACGCCTTCCGAAACCCTGGACAGGCTGGGCGTATTTACGCCGCAAATAGCCAACACCTTTCCGCAACAGGCCATCGGGTTGTTTCCGGTTCCACCGTCCACGAGCCAGGCACCGGTTTTCAGTAACTCACCCTTTTCGGCAGGGTTAAGCTTTGGGGCCATCAATGCCGGCCTAAGCAATTTGGGTGCGGGCCTGGCCAGCAACAACTCGATTTTAACGGGGCCGGGAATAACCGGGCAGGGTAGCTTCTTCTCGCCCAGTGGTAACGAGGCCTTTGCGCCCAACCTCGGTATTACGCCAGGGACGGGTATCAGCGGGTCGGCCATCGAGCGATTGCTGTTGGCCCTGATTTAAACGATTTCTTCTTTTTGGCCGGGCTGTGGGGCCGGTCGCTTTTAAACACGTATCAACGACGACACATTTTCCATCCTAACGAATGAACATCCTTGAATCGATAAAGCGGTCAGCTTATCGCGCCTTGTGGGGGCTTTGTCCCTCATGAGGCTTTTCTTTTTGGGCTTTTTTTGTGCACGCTTCTGCACGTTTGTGCAAGGCAAAGTAGTGAAGGCTATGCAAAGTGGCCGACGGCCGCTTCAACATGGGCGAGCAGGCTGCCGTTGAGGATGTGCTTGTTGATGGCCTTGATGTCGTCGACAAACACTTTGTCTTCAACAAACGGCTGGATAATGCCGTTGAGGAATTCGCGGGCGGCTTCCACCCCGTCACCGGCCCGTTGCGGATCGCGGAACGACAGGGCCTGGTAGGCACAAAAGGCTTCCGTTGCCAGGATGTGGCGGACATGCTTGAGGATATTGCAGGCTTTGCGGGCCGAAATGCTGCCCATGCTGACATGGTCCTCCTTGTTGTTGGAGGTGGGAATGGAATCCGTACTGGCCGGGTGGGCCAGGATTTTGTTTTCGCTGACCAGCGAGGCGGCCGTGTAGTGCACAATCATGGTCCCCGAATTCAGGCCGGTCTGGCCCCGGGTAAGAAACGCTGGCAGTTCGCTGAAGTGGGGGTCGTTGAGTTTGTCGACCCGCCGTTCGCTGATGCTGCCCAGCTCGGCCATGGCAATTCCGAGGAAGTCCATGGCAAAGGCCAGCGGTTCGCCATGAAAATTGCCCTGGCTGACGGCTTCACCGGTTTCGGGAAAAATCAGGGGGTTGTCCGTGGCGGCATTCAGTTCGCGCTCAAGCACCTGCCTGACAAAAGTCAGCGTGTCGCGAATCGCCCCGTGCACCTGCGGGGTGCAGCGGAAGGAGTAGGGATCCTGAACCTTTTTGCAATGGGCATGGCTGTGGGCAATCTGGCTGTTTTGCAGCATGCGCCGGCAGTTGCTGGCACTAACGGCCTGGCCGGGATGAGGCCTTACTTCCTGCACCATGTCGGCAAAGGGCTTGTGCGACCCCATGAAGCCATCGACACTCATGCTGGCCGTGATGTCGGCCACCTTGCACAGGACATCGGCATCCACATAGTTGAGCACCCCCAGGGCCGTCATCATTTGCGTGCCGTTGACCAGGGCCAGCCCCTCCTTGCTTCGCAGGGTAATGGGTTTCAGCCCGACCTTGGCCAGGGCCTTGTCGCCCGGCATCGATTCGCCGTCGACCTTGGCTCGGCCTTCGCCGATTAATACCAGGGCCAGATGGGCCAGGGGAGCCAGATCGCCGCTGGCACCCAGCGACCCTTGGGAGGGAACGATGGGGACCACGCCCTTGTTGAGCATTTCCACGAGCAGCGTGATAACCTCAAGCCTTACGCCGCTGTAGCCTTTGGCCAGGGTGTTGGCCCGCAGGGCCATCATGGCCCGAACCACCTCGGCGGGCAGGATTTTATTGGTACCGGCGGCATGGCTGCGGACAAAGTTTAACTGCAGCGTGTCGATGTCGGCCGGCGAGATCTTGATGTCGCTCAGGGCCCCAAACCCCGTGTTGATACTGTAGACGGTGGTATCTTCGTCCACAATTCGTTCGACGATACGCCGTGATTCGGCCACCTTTTCGGCCACGCCGTTGGCCAAAGCCACCGGGGCGTTGTGACGGGCGATCTTCACCAGTTCGCTCATCATCAGGGTTTCACCGTCAATCAATACGGGGGAAGGGGGGGGCATTGTGTGTCGGTTGTCTCCAAAAAACACGCTTAAAACGGGTACAGGCCCTTGCCGAGCATACGCCATGGGGTTGCCGAAACACAATGACCCTGCACAATCAGCGGCGGTTTCGGATGCCGGTGTACGGGCAGGGCAAGGCAATTTGTTACGAAATGGCCTGCCCAGGGGGGTGGTGTCTTGATTTATCGGGTCCCCTGCTTCTACCATAAAGCCTATCCTGTGGCATTTTTGTAATTAAACGGCACTTGGCGATGTTAATTAATGGGCTTCGGCAACAGATTGAACTGTATGAAAGCCATCCGGGCTTTTATGGCGCCGTGGCGGCCCGGAACCTGACGCAGCTTATCGACAGGGGGGAGGGGTCGCTGTCGGACTTCGAGCCGGTCAGTATCCGGTTTCATTGCCCGGATCCAGACGCCCCGGTGCCGGTGGATGTTTACGAGCGGGCCCGGCAGGATGAATACCGGCGAAACCTCTCCGGTTTTACCGTGATGGATGCCGATGTCAACCATGCCGACATGCGTCCCAAGCCGCTGACGAATCGGTTACGGGCCCGGTACACCGGCATTGCCAACGGTAGCCGTCTGGACGGGTTTAAGCGCTACCTGCTGGAGCTGTTTAAGTTAAAAATCCAGGCGCGTCGCGAGAACAAACCACCGCTTACTCAAGACCAGGTTGCATGGGCAGCGGCCGAAAAATTACAGAACTTTGAGGACACGGTCTCTGACGAGGAGCTCAAGGTGGTGCTCGATACCCATTTCAACAAGAAATTGGGGCCCCTCAAACCGGTGCTGGCCCGGCTTGCTTTGAACCAGCCGGAGGGCAAGGTGCCTTTTCGCTACTTGGCGGCCATGAACCTGGTTCGGGACGGTATAGTTGAGGTGGTAGAGGCCGAAAAACCCGGATTTTGGCACAGTACCCGTGGCCAGGTTATTTTGCGCCAGGCCACTGCCCGCCTGAATGCCTACAAGGCCATGAACCCGAAGGCGTTTGGCGAGTATGAGGGGATCCACACCCAGGTCGGTCTGGATGGTGTGATAAGCCAGTTGGAGAGTTTTATTGCCCTGGAGTTCCTCAACGAAGAGGGCATGCGCTCCGACGAGCTGGCACAGCTGATTATGACCGTGGCCGACAAGGCCCGGTTGACGGATCGGTATTCCACGGTGTCGACGGCCATGAAGGCAGTCGTTACCTAGGTTAGAGCTTGGTTTTGCCGAGCTTGAGCAGGTGGTCGAACGCGGGTTTGTCCAAGGGCAGCACGGACAACCGGCTTTGGGTAACCAGGCTGATTTGGTTGACCCGATCGTCCGATTTGATGTCGGCCAGCGACACGTGCTGTTGAAGGGCCGTCACGGGCTTGATGTTGACCCAGACCCAGCGGCCGGTGTCGTCGGTGGGGTCGGGGTAATGGGCTTTACTAACCCGTGCCACGCCGACCAGCTCTTTTGGGCCCATGCTTTCGTAAAACAAAACCCAGTCACCAACGGCCATGGCCTTCATGTTGTTGCGGGCCTGGTAGTTTCGAACGCCGTCCCAGTGGGTTTCGCCGTCTCGCAGCAGGTCAGCGAAACTGTAGGCGCTGGGTTCCGATTTCATAATCCAGTATTGAGGCGATGGGGTCATGGAAGGGGGGAGGCGGTCAGAGCCTTTTCTGTACTTAACGTACTTATTCTGTACTTAACGTACTTAGGCGTACTTAACGGTGACACCGAGTGCCATTATGCCACAATCCGGTGGCTCGGGTCTTTGTCACCATTGTCGCGGCTGGGGCTTTTAAGGTTTAAGCCTGGGCGACAATGGCTGATTCCATGGTTTCGAGGGTCTGGATGGATTCGGAGAAGGGGGTGTTGAGCCGGGTGGCCTTGGTAATGGCCTGAAAGGCGTCGGGAACCGTGAATCCCTGGAAGGCAATGCGGGATCGCTCGGCGCTGCGCTGCAACGTTTTTAGGGTTTTTTCGCCCAGTAGCGGGGCATCGAGGGAGGGGGTCACAATGTGGGCCCGTCGGCCGCCGAGGGACTGGAAAACGGCGGTTAAGGCCTCATCGATGGTGGCTTTTTGCGGGTCAACCCCGATGAGCTTGGCCAGTTTCTTAATGTGATGCTCGGCCCGGTTTAACGAGTGCAATGCCCCTTTCAGGTTTTCGGGCGTCATCGGT
>JAGQHJ010000078.1 GCA_020431915.1 Cyanobacteria bacterium HKST-UBA04
ACGACCGTTACGCACCATCATATCCACACTTTAGATACAACACTTTAGGTATAGAATTGAGTGAGATAGGAGCCCACCCCCCATTATGGCTAAACGCGCAACCAAACAAAAACCCGCCCCCGAGCCGGATGACACCCCCAACCTGACCACCACCGATATGACCGACATGACCCACGCCACCGCCACCCGACCCGCCAGCCTGATGACCAAATCACCCGCCCACATCAGCCACATGTTTGACGCCCTGGCCGATCGCTATGACGACATGAACGACTGGATTTCGATGGGGCTGCATCGGCTGTGGAAACAGGACGCCTGCCACCAAACCCAGGTCGGTAAAGGGGACTGGGTGCTGGATGTTTGCACCGGCACGGGTGACATGGCCGAAAAGCTGTCGGCCATGGTTGGGCCGGAAGGCCGCGTGGTGGCCCTCGACTTTAGTGCCGGCATGCTAGAGAAAGGCAAACAGCGGCTGGCCGGCCGAAAAAACATCAGCTGGCGGCAGGGCGATGCCCTCGACATTCCGTTTGAGGACCACACCTTCCAGTCGGCCGTTATCAGTTTCGGGTTGCGCAACGTGGCCCACGTTCCCCAGGCCCTGGCCGAAATGGCACGGGTCGTCAAGCCGGGGGGCACCGTCGTGATTCTCGACACGGCTTCGGACAACCCGAATCCGTTGGGCCGGTTGTACATGAGTGCCATTATGCCCTTTATCGGGCACCTGATTGGCAAGAATCAGGACGCCTACCAGTACCTTAACGATTCGACCCAGACCTTCGAAACCCCGGCCGAGCTGAAGATCCGGCTGCGCGATGCGGGGCTGGACAAGCCGGTGGTCAAGCGCCTCGGCTTTGGATCGGTCGTCCTGATGTCGGCCCAGAAGCCGCTGTAAGCGATTTCGTTTTCTTCCAAACCGCATGCTCCCAAGGTTTTTTCACCTTTTGTAGGGGCTTCCCTTTGCTGCGAAAGGTGTTCTGTTGTTGCTGACCCATCGGATAGTGGAAAGTTTCTCGGACAGAGCTGTCCTCCTCCGAAAAACCCTCTCTCCATGTCTTTTAGTACTATACCTACCGTTTTTCCGCCTTCACTGCTGAGGCGGGTGGGTTGTTCTGCTCTGAGTTTTGAGGCAAAGCTGGGGGAGTGGCAGCTAGGCAACGTGATATTTTTCAAATGAAGTGTATAGAGACATACATAAGGCTTGAAAAATGTCACGTTAACACCGCTGACGCCCACCAGATTCCCCTCAAAACCAAAGAAAAAGCCCGGAGCACGGGGCTCAGGGCTAACAAGCGACATACAGGGATGGGGAGATATATTTAGGTTTGGTATAAAAAGCTGGGGATGGGGGGGGGTTAGGCCGTGGCAAATTCAACAAGGGCTTGGCCGATGAGGTAAACGATGTTGCCATTGCGGTAGTTGGTGTAGGTGCGGGCGTCACCGTTCTGAACCATGCGCCAGTTGCTGGCCGAGCCGTTGAGGCGGACGGTATCTTCCGAATCCGCGTGAACGGTAAATTCGCTGGCGTAGGGGGTGTTGGTCAGGGTAAACAAGTCGGCGCCGCCGCCAATAAGGTTGTAGGTGGCACCAATACCACGGCCAGCATTGGCCAGGTAGCGGTCTTGACCGGCACCGCCGTTAAAGACGTAGGTGCTGCCGAGGGCTTCGGCCAAGAATTCGGCCAAATCGTTGCCCAAGCCGTCATCAACAACGACTTCCATTGCAACACCGCCGACCCGAATGGTGTCGTCACCACGACCGCCGTTAACCTGGGCCGTACCGCTGTTGCCTTCGACGGTAATGGTATCGTTGCCGTTACCACCGTCGACAAAGCCGGTGCTGCGGATATCGGTAACTTCCAGGGCAATGGTGTCATCGCCGTTGCCGCCAGAGGCCAAGCCATCGGCATTAGCCAGGCTCAGGGCGATATTGTCATCGCCGCTGTTGCCGTCCAGGGCCACGGTACTGTTGGTGGCTACCACGGCCAGGTCATCCTGCTCGATGCCACCGAGGTAAACCAGGTCACTGTCCAGCGCCTCCACGGCCACGGTGTTGTGGCCCAGGCCAATGGCATCAACGAGCAATTGGCTGCCGGTTGCCTGAATCAAGGCGGCGTCATTACCGTGACCCAGCGAGAGGGTACCGCCGCTGTGGGCGATGTTGACGGCGGCCACGTCGTTGCCGCTGCCCATATCCAGGGTAAAGTCGGCCTGGTTTTCGATGTTGGCCAACAGGGCGTCGTCATCGTCGCCGGCGTTGATGTTGAGGGCCTGCACGTTGTTGATATGGCCGAGGAACAGGGCGTCGTTGCCGGCACCGGTATTGACGTTGTAGCTGGTGGTGTTTTGGGCGACCAATACGTCTTGGCCACCAGTGGCCACGTTTTGGGCGGCATTGGGGTAGTAGAAATTGGACAAGGCGCGGTTATAGGCATAGAAGAAGTCGTTGCCGGCACCGAGGTTGGCCACGAGGTTGGCACCGTTGGCGTAAATCAGGCTGTTGCCGGCGCCGTAGGTGTTTACCACGTTAAACGGGCTGTTCATTTGGGCGTAAAGGTTGCCCTGGCCACCATAAGCAAGAACGTTGCTGCTGTTGCTGTTTTGGGTGGCATACTGTTGAAAACTGTTGAAACGGGGGGCTTGGATAGCGGTGTACTGGTTAAACCAGTTGTTCATCATCGGAAACATTGGATACATAGCCGGTGGGTGTCCTTCCCAAGTTCTCTGTGTGTCTGCTGTACTAATATAAAAACAATATAAAGATTCCTTGGAACGAAGTATGAAGATATATTAATGATATGTTTATATTTCCTTTGGCCTGAATACCGATATGTCTTGCCTAGACACTGTCTCGCCGATGGATTGGTTTTTAGAGGGCCCTGACATCACGCAGCCCCACGCAGCCCCAAAGGGCCAAATGGCCTTGGGGTATACTGGTTTTACGATGTTAGTACACGCAACCTCCTTACATAGAAGCGTTTCAAGTCCACCGGCTTCCTGGCGACCCCTGACCAAAGGCACCAACGGTACGAAAGGCACCCACAGTACCAACAGTACCAACGGCCAAGCGCCTGGTTTTGGCCGCGTATATAAAGTGCCGCCCCAGGATGTGGCCCGGTTAAACGCCATGGGGTTTACGGCCAAAATGGCCATGGGGTTCTCCACGGTGCAGGAGTTGATGGACCAGGGCCACGTGGACCCGGCCCACCAGGACACCCTGGACCATATGACGGGCTGGTATGAAGGTGACGACATCCCCCCCGATCTCGACAGCGTGGCGCTGCTAACCGGCCTACCCGAGGCAACAACCACCTACGACGCCCCACTCGACCCGAACCATACCTGGCTGATTGTCAACGACGAGCAGTCGGACTTATGGATGGCCCTCGTCGGCGATATGGTCACCCATTTCGGGCTCCGGGCCCAGGCGCACCAAATGCCCGTCGAGGATCTAATGGGGGCCGTCAATATACTGGCCACCCTTCGGCTACGGGCCCACGAGATACTAAATAACTGGCAGCAGGAAGCCACCCCCAGCCGACACATCGAGTACCCGACAGCCGAACCGGTGCCCCACCAGAATGCGCCGTTAGCCCCATTACCCCCCCACGACGAAACCGAGTAGATCGAGTAGCCCCAGGTCTTTTTTAGTTTTCTTTTTTGGTTTGCCCGCTTCCTTCCATGAAAAAATGACCCGCCTAATTAAATAGAGGGGTCATTTTAAATTTTTAAAGCGAAACGACTCAGAGAGGCGCTATGTGTTGGCATCTAGCGCTTATGAGACCGTTTTTTAGCCGCTTCTTTTTTGCGTTTGCGGCGCTGGCTCGGTTTTTCATAACGCTCTCGCCGTTTAATTTCGGACAAGATGCCGGCTTTCTGAATTTTCTTTTTGAACCGTTTCAGGGCGCTTTCTATGGGCTCACCCTGGTTCACTTCGACTTCCGCCAAGCGAATCAACCCTCCGTTCTATCGGTCTGGTTGTGGGGTAGTACACGAGTCAACAGCACCACAAGGCGGGCAACACCCAATGTCAAAAGCTGGAGGACACCACGTCAGGGAACTGCAGTCTATCAGTATACCAATTATATCTATAAAGCTCAACAAAACCGGGTTTTTGAAGCTATCAGCGGCTCCTGTTTACTAATATTATAGTATTACGGATCCTTGTTTTTCAAAACTTAATAAAGACCGCAACAAATCCCCTTTATATTGTTTTTATAATTTTAGTATAATTACTGCGTTTTATTGCTTACGCTATTCCCTGAATCGGCCCATTCATAAGTTACAGCCATTATGAAAGGAGCATCTTGTCCCATGTTTGAACCTGTACAACCAACGACAGCCCCCTACACCACACCCCTGCAACCTCAAGGCACCTCGACCGACACCACCCTGGCAACCGAAGGGGATACGCTGTGGACTGTAGAAGGCGAAACCGTGCTGTATGACGACACCACCACCTGGTTCGATACAAGCTGGCTTGATTCAGCCGAGCCCTATGACGGGTTTGAAACCGCTCTATGGCCGAACGACGTGCTGTTAAGCGAGAACGCCGAATCCTCTGACACCGAAATCGCCGTCGGCGACGAACCCGATATGACCGTTACCGATGGCACCACCCTGTCGGTCAACGAAACCGAGGGAGCAGAAGCTGTGGAGACAACGACCGACACAACGGTCGATATGGAAACAACCGACACCACCACAGAAGTGTTCTTCCCCGAATACGATGCCGTTGAACCGTCGGCTGATTCGCTACCCAGTATAGACGCCCAATTGGCCAACCTCGACGCGTTCAACACGGGTGTCGTCAACATCTTTGCCGGTGTAGAACTCCACGAACTGGAAACGGAACGCGATGCCGCCAAGGCGGAGTATTTTGCTACCCGCGGACAACTGGGCACCGTTTTCCTCAACGGCCCCGAACAACTAGCCTTTAATGCGTTCGAACGCGAGACAGGGATTGCCGGTTACATCGATCTATTTCAGCAAGTCAGCGCCCTGAATCAGACCATTAACAACGATTTGCAACAACTGGCCAATGCCGATCCCAACTCCGATGCAGCCAACACCGCAAGAAACACCCTAATGGAACACTACCAGTCGCTGGCCGAACTGTACGAACAAAGAGCCACCTTCATGTACAACCGCCAGGAACTCGCCGAAGGCTATGACGCCCCCAAAGATGTATACCAGGCGTATGCCGATGCCATGGGAACCTACAGCCACTATACCGGTGAAATTGATGAACATAATGCCATGGAAGCCACGTATAAAGCGGACTACATGCAATTGCGAATCAACATCGCCGCCATCGTCAACGATCCTGCAAAAACCGATGCCGAAAAACGCTCGGAAGTGTATAGCCTGATTAACGATCTAAAAACCAGCTACGATTACGAAGCGTTTTTCAGCCACATGACCAGCACCCCGCTTTAAAAGCGGTGTTGACTACCGACAAGAAGCGCCCAGCCCAACAAAAACGAAAAAACCGCTGCGCAGTACCCTAGCCGTCTCGCCAAGGAGACGATACCCCGGCCTGGTCACCCAGCGCCTGCCAGTCGTCCCCCAGTTCAAAATAGGCCAGACGCTCTGGTCCGGCATTGTACAACCGGTAAGCCGTCTCGTTGGCATCGAGGGCCCGAATCTGATCGCAGGGGTGCTCCGGTGCCTGCCGACGAAACGCGGCACTCTCCGGGCCGGTCAGCACCGACAATGACCACTTCGGACAGCCACTGCCCGACCGCTGCCAGGTATCGTAAAAATACACCGGGGCAGGGTCGGTTTGCTCGGCAGCCGGCAACCACCGATCCATCTCCACCCGGGCCCGTTGCAGCAGGGCCTGGTCCGGTGCATCCTGCAACCCCTTGGCTTCCTTAATATAGGCACGAAAACGACCCGAAAAGGTGACTGGCAAAAGGCGCATAGCAACACCCTACTTATAAACCCACAGAATACGGGCTATTTTAGGCCGAAAGAACCCGCCAAACAAGGCTAAAGCAGCGGTTTAACCCGGCGGCCACTGCAGCTGCCGGCCACCGAGCAGGTGTACGTGCCAATGAAACACCGACTGCCCGCCATGGTCGCCCACGTTGGTAACCAGTCGGTAGCCGTTTTCTTCGAGCCCCAGTTCCCGGGCAATCCGGGCCGCTGCCCGCATCACCTTGCCGGCCAGCACGTCATCGGCCACATCGGCAATGGAGGCCACTTCCTGCTTGGGGATAACCAGCACGTGCACGGGCGCTTTGGGGTCAATGTCCCTGAAGGCCAACACATCCTCGTCCTCATAAACTTTATCGCAGGGAATCTCGCCGTCAATGATGCGTTTAAACAGGGTCTTCTCGGTACCGGTCGAAGCCATAGGGGTCGATGCCCTCCTTTTTTACAACCTTTACAGCCATTACAGCGACCCAAACCACCGCCACCCCCTCGGGTTGCAGCAGGCAGCAGAGAGCAGAGGAGCCGTCGCCTTGAGCCCATCCTAGCGTGGCCAAGGTAAAAAAACAAAGCACCGACCAGTATGGGCCTGTTAAGGGTTTGACACGAAAAATCAAGTCACCCCCGCCCCCGACGATACCTGAACCATATCCGTGTCAACGAGAGAGAGAGAGAAAAAAAAAGCCGGCCCACTAGACAGTTGTGAACCGTAGCGTAATGGGAGACCCTGACTTGATGAATCTAGCCACGTTAATGAAACCCGAAACTTGGGCTCAGCATATGTACGATTTGTTTAATCGCCCCGACGACCCCTATGAACTGGCCAAGCAAATCCGAATGAGTGACCCCAACGAGCCGGTCGATCCGTAAACCAGCCCTGGGGACAGAATAGCGGCCACCCCAGACGGTTTGCTCTTGCAGGCACCCTGGGGAATCTACAAGCACGCCTTGGCTAAATTTGCTACAATAGCGCCATAGAATAGCGTATTGCGGTGACAGGAGCTAAGGCGGCCGTTATGTTTTTGGAACTGAACGAAGAACAACGTGAGATTTGGCGCTGGGCCAAGGAATTTGCCGACAGGGAAATTGCCCCGCAGGTGGAAGAGTTTGACCGCAAGGCCACCTTTAACCATGACCTGTGCAAGAAAATTGGCCAGCAAGGCTTTTTTGGGGCCATTCTGCCCGAAAAATACGGTGGCCAAGCCATCGACTACGTGGCCTACGCCCTGATGACCGAGGAAATTGCACGGGTCTGCTCGTCAACCCGCACCCTGTTCTCGGTGCAAATCTCGCTAGTGGAAATGCCCATTCTTAAATATGGCACCGAGGCCCAAAAAGAGCAGTACCTGCCCAAGCTGGCAACCGGCGAACTGATTGGCTGCTTTGGCCTGACCGAACCCAATGCCGGGTCGGACGCCGGCAACCAGCAAACCACAGCCGTGGCCGATGGCGACCACTACATTCTCAACGGCCAAAAAACCTGGATCTCCAACGGCAGCATTGCCGACGTGGCCATCATCATTGCCCAAACCGACAAATCCAAGGGCCACAAAGGTATGGTCGCGTTTTTGGTCGACACCAACACGGACGGGTTCAGCGCCCGCCCCATTGCCCCCAAGCTCGGCCTGTGGTCGTCGGATACCTCCGAGCTGTTTCTCGAAAACGTCAAGGTGCACAAAGATCAAATGCTTGGCGAGATGGGCGACGGGTTCAAGGTGGCCATGTACTGCCTCGACCAGGGTCGTTTCAGCGTGGCCTGCGGCGGCGTAGGCGTGATGCAGGGCTGCCTGGACATTGCCACCAACTACGCCATGGAACGCCAGGCCTTTGACCAGAAGATCGGCGAGTTTCAGCAAATCCAGCACATGGTGGCCGACATCAGCTGCGACACGGAAGCCGGTCGTTTCCTCACCTTCCGGGCTGCCCACCTGAAAAACAAGGGCGTTCGCAATACCCGCGAAACCTGTATGGCCAAATTGTTCTGTACCGAAGCCGCCCAGAAGGCCGCCTATAATGCCCTGCAAATTTTCGGGGGCTACGGTTTCAGCGAAGAATACCCGGCCGCCCGCTACTACCGCGATGCACGGGTCTTGACACTGTACGAAGGAACGAGCCAAATCCAGCGCCTTATCCTGGGCCAAGACGCCCTGGGTATCCGGCCGGCCAATGGCAAGGTATCGCCAACCACCACCTTCGACCGGCTCTGCGGTAATTACCCGGAACTCGCCGGCGTCTCGTAACGCGTGCCCCCCTATGAGGAGCCGCCATGAGCCCGACAACCTCCCACTCCCAAAAACCCCTGCTGGCCCCTCCACCTGAGCAATACTGGGCCGAACATAAGAACGACCCGGCCCATGCCCACCATGCGGCTGCAGCCGGCAGCATGGGTGAAGACGACCCCTGGTGGAACAAGGCCGTTGTGGCCCTGATGCCCCTGGTACCCCCTGTAATGGTGTGGCCGCTGGCCAAACGTTACGTGGCCGGGGCCTCCCTGGCCGACATGGATGCGGCCGTGGCCCGACTGAATGCCGCAGGCTGCCGGTGCATGGTCAACATTCTGGGCGAATATGCCACAACCCAAGCCGAGGCAAGGGCCACGGCCGAGGCCTATAAAGCCACCATGGCCCACCTGGCCCAAGCGGATCACCACGCCAACATTACCGTCAAACTCACGTCGCTGGGATTACTGGTAGACCAGGCCCTGTGCCGACAGCTTGCCACCGAGCTGGTCGAGGCCGCCGCCACGCACAAGCGGTTTGTGCGTTTTGAAATGGAAGACAGCAGCCTGACGAGCGACATCATTGACCTGTACCTGGCAGTGCGTGCCAGTCGACCGGCAGACTGCCAGCAAGTGGGTATTGTTATACAGGCGTACCTGCGCCGCAGCCTCGACGACGTGCGCCGCATCTGCCAGGCCGGTGCCGGACACTTTAGGCTGTGCAAGGGCATTTACCGAGAACCGCGGTGGCTGGCTTACCACCAGCCCGAGCTGGTTAACAAAAACTACGTACGCCTGCTCGAAGAAATGCTTCAGGCCGGGGCCTACGTGGGGATTGCCACCCACGACGAACAACTGGTCTGGGAAGCCGTCAACCTCATTGATCGGTTGGGGCTGACCACCGAGCACTACGAGTTCCAGATGCTGATGGGCGTTGACGAACCCTTGCGCCAAATGCTGGTGGCCGCGCACCACCCGGTACGCGTGTACGTGCCCTACGGCCAGCAGTGGCATGCCTACAGCTTGCGCCGGTTCAAGGAAAACCCCAAAATCGCGCGCTACGTGCTCAACAACCTACTGGGCGGCCACTAAACCCCTGCCCGCCGTTACCCCGTTAAACGGGATCATCAATGGATTGCGGCGGAAACTGGCTAATTTCTTTGAGGGTTTTGCCCTGCAGCAAATGACTAATGGGGTTGCAGTCCCACAGCACCCGTTTGGCGGTTTTTAAAAACCCGATTTTCCAGCCGTATTTCAACAGGGCCTGCACCCCGTACTGCGAGCAAGACGGATTATGGGGGCAACGCTCCGAAAAGGTCTTGCCAAACCAATTGCGCTGGGCCGCCACCTCATGCTCGCGGCCCCGAATGTCGGCCCACCGAATATGGGCATCGGCCGGCTTGCGGGTCCACAACTGGTACTGGCGAATTCCCCACAATAACGCCTTGGTCATCGCATCCGCCTGCTTTATTTTCGGGTCGTTCCAGTCCACATCGGTCAGCTTTACGCCAGGCCGGTTACCCGGTGCTGGGGGCGGGGCGGGGTTACAGCCAAAACGCATCGCTACGTGGTCTGCCGCCGGCTTCTGGGCCAGCCGAAGCGACGGGCACGAGGACGGCACATGCCGTCTACCTTGGGCTATTTCACCTCGGGCCAGTGCGGCTTGGGTTGATAAAGCGGTGACGTGAAGCAAGTGAACGATCCTTATTAAAGAGAGAAGAGAGAGAGAGAGAGAGAGAGAGAGAAGAAAAAAGCGCTTATTTTCCGTGTCGCTTAAGAAGCTCTCCTACCAGAAAAAGCCCCGTGGACGCCAGGCGCTTGAGCACCTTGTAGGCCACCACACCGAGGACGGGCACAGCGGCGCATCCAACCAAACCACCGGTGCACAAGCCTAACCCGGAACGGTTCGACGGATACTGGCCACGGCTGGCTTTGGCCACGCCCCCATCGACTGCGGCACGGGGCTGGCCCTGGAAGCGGGCCATACGGATGGGAGAAATGGGGGTCGACATCAGCAAAACACCTTTCGACAGCTAGCTCTGGCCACCGCCAAACAAGCGGCCTATCCCGCGAACCCCACGCCAGGCCATGGTCAGGGCACCAATGGCCAAGCCACCAATAATAATGGCCGGCAAGGCACAACAGGCCAACAGGCCGCCACTGCACAAGCCGCCATCAAACAGCTTGCTGGACGGTTGGTCGCCACGGGCCGAACCAAACTGCACGGTGTCGGGCGAACCGGCAGCCAACTGAAGGCCGGGCTGAGAACGAGCGGGAGACGAGGAAGCGGTGGTTGCGGCATTTACAGAAGCGCCCACCGCCGATAAGGGCGTTGTCATGGGTGGTGTCATCCTAAATTGAGGGGTAAGGGTGGAAAGGGGGTAAAGGGCTTTACAGGCCCTGTGCGACAGCATGTACGCCATGTCTAGGGGTGCAAAGTCTAGTTTTAAAAAGCCCCTGAAACCATGGGGATGACAGTATATGAACAGCTGTTACTATTTTTGTTTTTACCTTATAACAGCCAAATTAATCCGCCGCCAAGCGGGTCTCGTCCGGTTACAGGCCGCCGCCACACAAGCCCGAGCCGGGGCTACAGGTGGGTGGGGGGGCTTCGTAGTCGCAACCGTTGGTACCCCGGGTGGTGCTAACCCCCACCGGCCAGGTTTTATCCACCAACTGGGCAAACGTGGTGCGGCGCCGGGCATAAAACAGGCCCCAGTCCACAATGTTGTTGTTGCCATCAACCATGTACACACACAGCACAATGGCGCAGTCCGTCGGAGACACGCTGGTGTCCTGATAGGGCCAGTCCGGGGGCCAGTTGGCAATAAACACCTTGGGCGCGCCTTTTTCGTGCACGGTAATATGCCCTAGCGAGGCATGGCCCTGGGTAAAGCAGCCGCCGCCATCGACCGCCCCCGGCGTAATGCCGGCCGAGGCATTGCCTGCGTATAAAATTTCGCCTGCGGCGGGGGGCATCGGCGACGAGTTGAGGTGGTCGCCGGTCAGCACGTCAAAGCGTTCGGTAATACCTTCCACCTGCCCCAGCGAGGTGCTCATGCGCTGGGGGCCCATGCTTTGGCGCAGCAGGCCGTAATGCTCGCGCGCATCATTCAGGAACTCGGCGATTTTTTGGCCCGTCACATAGTACTCGGCATCAAACAGGTCGTTGGTGGCCCGCAAAACCTTGGGCACAAAAAACGCCGCCAACACGCCAATAAGCACCAGCGACAACAAAATCTCTGTTAGCGACATACCGGCTGGCCGCCGGCACGGTATTGTAGGGCGATGCATAACAACCATGGGAAGGGGGGGGTAGGGGGCAGCGGCAAACCATAACAAGGGGCCCAGAAAGCCGGGGCGTCTGAGCCGGGCCGGTTTTCTGCACCTTATATATTGTACCCCAAGGCGCCGTTCCCTAGCGAGACCGTTCAACCCCCACGCGCGGGCAATGGGCCTGAACGGGGCAACGCGAGCAATGGGGGCTAACGGGCGTACAGCATTCCTGCCCATGGCAAACCAGTACCCGGTTAATAATGTGCCAATACGGCTCGGGCAGAATGCGTCGAAGCGCCATCTCGGTGTCGTCGGGGGTTTTGGTTTGTATGTAGCCAAACCGGTTGCAAATGCGGTGTACATGCACGTCGACACAAATGGCCGGCTTGCCGTACCCCAGCCCCACGGTTAGGTTGGCTGTTTTTCGGCCTATGCCCTTAAAGGTTAGCAGCGTGTCGATGTCGTCGGGCACGCGGCCGCCAAATTCGTCGAGCAGCCGTTGCGACAGCGCCAGGATGTTTTTGGCCTTGGTTTTGTAAAAACCCACGGGGTAAATGGCCTGCTCGACCTCTTTAAGGCTAAGCCGAACCATGTCGGCCGGGGTTTGAACCCGCTTAAACAGCTCGATGGCCAGCGGAAAGGTCATGCTGTCCTTGGTGCGCAGGCTCATGATACAGGCCACCAGCACCTTGTACGGGTCGCACTGGGTAATTTCCGACATGGGGTGGGTGGGGTAGGCCTTTTCGAGGGCCTTTAAAACCGTGTCTATGGGGAAATTAGCCTGAGCCACCGGCTTTTGCCTGGCTTGTTTGGGTTGTTTGGGCTGTTTGGGAGGCGTTTTGGAGGGTGTTTGGGGGCGTCCCGTCATCGATTTTCTGCCTTTATCGTTGCTTATTGTCTCTATATCGTCTCTGGTTTCAATTTTT
>JAGQHJ010000006.1 GCA_020431915.1 Cyanobacteria bacterium HKST-UBA04
TTCAAGTCGCTGTTCTTTTCGATGTGGGTGACGCAACGGGGCCTGCTGGTAGCTGTACCAGCCGGTCTGCTGTGCCTGATGAGCTGGCGGTGGCGCTGGTTGGTGGGACAGGAATCGCGGGCCCTGCCATGGGTTGTCGAGGCCCTGTTAGTGGGGCTGATGCCGCTTTTTCATATGCACACGGCCCTGGTACTGGTCAGTACCTGGCTGTTGTGGGTACTGCTGGCCGCCTTTCGCGATGAGGTGCCTACTGCCCCCGGCCGGGTTTTTTACTCGGTTTGGCGCGGGTGGGTATTGGCATGCGCGGTGGGCCTGGGGCCAGCTGCCATGCTGTTGTCGGCCAACCCGGCGGCAGCGGTGGGGGCGGGGGCCTATGCCACGGGGCTGCTTCGCTGGCATGTGGGCTGGCAGGCAGCTACGTTTGGCCAACCCCTGCTGTTGTACCTAGTGCAGAACATGGCACCGGTTGGCTGTTGGGTAGGGCTGGCCTGGGGGTTGTTGCTGCAGAGGCCTACCCTGGCACATCGCTTTGCTGGCAGAAGCCTGTTGTTGACGGCATGTACCTGGGGGGCACTGGTATTGCTGTTTCAAATCAGCCCGTGGGATTGGGACAACAGCAAGCTGTGGCTGTGGGCGGTGCTGCTGGTGCTGCCCCTCATGCCAATGGGTGTGTCGGTGCTGTTGCCGTACCATAAGTGGGGGGTGGCGATACTGGTGTTGGCCACACTGGTGCTGCCTGGTGGTTTGGCTGTGACCCAGTTTGGGGGGCAACGGCTACTGACGGGCCATGGGTACACGGTGGCGGTTCGTTCCGACATTGACCATGCCTGCGGGCAATTGGCCATGTTGTCCGTCAATAGCCGGGTGGCGGTGGCCCCCGTTTTTAACCACCCGGTCATTCTGTGCGGGCAACCCGTGTGGTTGGGCTACGAACAACACTTGTGGTCCCACGGCTACGGGGCACGGGCGCGGGTACAGGCCCAGGCTTTGGATGCCTTTATGGCAAAGCGTCATTCGGTTCAGGTGGCTGATGCGGCTCAGGCAGCTCAGGCGCCTGGGTCGGTGAGGGCCATGTGGTGGGGGCCCATGGAACGGCAGCGCTGGGCTGACGGCAGCTTAAACCGACATGACCCGAATCCTGATGAGGGGGGATCGGGCGGACTGTGTTTACTTGCCCCCTAGGTTTGGAGCTCATTAGGTTCTAGATGGCGTAGCCGCCGTAGAAACGCATTTGCCCAATGCCGACGGGACCAATGAATTCCATTTGGTTGCCGGTGCCGTAGTGGTACGAGGCTTGGTTGTCATAGTTGTTAAAGTCGGTGACGACGATATTCTGGTGGGCCATGACGGCAGAGGCACGGTAGGCGCCGGTTGCACCACTGTTGGACGGATCGGCCTGCGGGCTTTGGGCGGCCCCAAAGGGAACGATCATCGGAGACGGGGCGGTGCTGCTGCCAAAGGGGGCGTACCCGCCAAAGATGGACTGGGCCAGCGAAGGGGCGGGGCTGGCCGGTGACGGGGCGGTTTTTTGGACGGCAATGTCGCTGTCCTTGTCATTGCCCACAAAGGCCATTACCAGGCTTAAAAGCGGATCCCCGTAGGCCGGGTTGCCGTAGTTGCTCCAGGCATAGGCAAAGGGGGACGAGGCATAAGCTCCGAAAGCGGTTTGTGGCACGCTGTTTTGCCCGGATGACGGGTCGGCGGCGTTGTTGGCATAAGCCTGTGGCTGTGGGTAAGGGTTAATGTCCATCCAATGTACTCCTCAAGGCGAGAAAAAAGCTGTCGGTTATTTGTTTTACAGGCAATGGGCCGGTACGGGCCCTAAAAGGAGATGCGGCTCGTTTCCCCAAGGCGGGTTGCTGTAAAACAGCCAAAAGTCACCAATAATATTTATATAAAAATAAAAACAAAATTATAGCCGAATTGCCTGAATCGCCCCGGATTTAAGAAAGTCTTTATAATTGTAGTGCCCCATGGCCGGAATTGCACTGGTGAGTATGGTAGCGAAGGTTATGAAAGCTAAAAGTCGGGTGAACAGAGGGGTTGATTCCACCAAAAAGGTCGTACACTGGGGTAATATGCACCATCAGGTCTTGTTGAAGGGGTTGATGTGTGTTTGTAGTGGTAATCCTGATGCCGACTCCCTATAATAAAGCGGTGTGGTTACGCCAGGCGGGTTGCCGATCCGCATCTGCCTTTCTGCCCCACCATCACTGGGCCTGTGCCTCATTGGATTCGTGCATTCGGTCGAATTCGTCCCCGGTTCGGTTTGGTCCTAGATGTTAAGCCCGGTGTGATGCCTAGTGTGATGACCGGTGCGACGCCCCTAAGTTGAAGCCTTCTGTTTTGTTGAAACCCGCCCCAATCGAGAATATTGTTTTGTCTGATACGGACGCCAACGTGCATAGTGCCGGCCACCCCACCATGCGCGAGGCTCTTAAGCAGCGCATTGTGGTGTTTGACGGGGCCATGGGCACGAACGTGCAGACCTTCAACCCGGTGGCCGAGGATTTTGACGGCAAGGACGGGTGCAACGACTACCTGTCCATCACCCGGCCCGATATCATCCAGACCATTCACGAGCGGTTTATTGCCGCTGGCTGCGACGTGCTTGAAACCAACTCGTTTGGGTCGAACCGTATCAAGCTCGAGGAATACGGCCTGGCGGATCAAATCGAGACGATTAACACCACCCATGTGCGCGTGGCCCAGGCCGCCATTGCCGCTGCCAACGACGGCAGCAAGCCAAGGTACATTGTCGGTTCGCTGGGGCCTACCGGCTACCTGCCTTCCTCGAGCGATCCCACCCTGAGCAACATGGACGTCGATACGCTGCAGGAAACCTATTACGAACAGAGCCGGTTGTTGATTGCTGCCGGCGTTGACGGGTTGCTTATCGAGACGGGCCAGGACATTCTGGAAATGAAGCATGCCGTGGTTGGGGCCAAGCGGGCCATTGCCGAGCAATCGCGCGATATTTTGCTGATGGCACAACCCACCCTCGACCTGAGCGGGCGCATGCTGCTGGGGACCGATGTGCAGGCCATTGTGGCCCTGTTTACCGATCTGCAGGTGGACGTGCTTGGGTTTAACTGCAGCACCGGCCCGGACGAAATGCGCGAGAGCATCCGCTACCTCAGCGCCCATGCCCCCATGGCCTTGTCGGTTGTTCCCAATGCCGGCCTGCCTGAAAACGTGGATGGTTGTGCCCATTACAACCTGGCTCCCGGACCATTCAGGGAGCGGCTGCTGGAGTTTGTCAACGACTTTGGCGTCAACATCATCGGGGGCTGTTGCGGCACCAACCCGGCGCACATCCAGGCCCTGGCCCAGGCGGTGGCCGGTATTCGGCCCAAGGTTCGCGATGTCCGGCAGCGGTTTATGGTTACCAGTGCCATCGACTCGGTGGATCTGGACATGGACAACCGTCCCATCGTGATTGGCGAACGCCTGAATGCTCAGGGCAGCCGAAAGTTTAAGCAGATTTTGCTTGACGACGATTACGATACGATGGTGGCCATGGGCCAGGAACAGATTGATCGGGGGGCCTACCTGCTTGACGTATGCGTGGCCGTCAACGAGCGGGACGACGAAAAAGCCCAGATGTGCGAGCTGGTACGGCGTCTGTCCTATTCCGTGTCGGCACCGCTGGTTATCGATTCGACGGAATACGACGTCATTGAGTCTGCCCTTAAAATCGTGCCGGGTCGGCCGGTTATCAACTCCATTCACCTTGAGGGTGATGGTGAGCGGGTGCACAAGGTGCTGCCCCACCTCAAAAAATACGGCGGGGCTGCCGTGGCCATGCTTATTGATGCGCAGGGCATGGCCAAAACGGCCGATCGCAAGAAGGAAGTGGCCCAAAAGCTCCATGACGTCGTGGTAGGCCAGTACGGCATGCGGCCCGATACCCTGATTTACGATGCCCTGACCTTTACGCTGGCCACCGGTGAAGAAGAGTTTCGCAATTCGGCGGTCGAAACCTTCGAGGCCATCCGGTGGATCAAGGAAAACCTGCCTGGGACCTATACGGTGCTGGGGGTCAGCAATGCCTCGTTCGGCTTGAAACCCCAGGCCCGCAAGGTGCTCAACAGCGTGTATCTGTACCACGCCGTGCAGGCGGGTCTGGACACGGCCATCATCAACGCCCGTGACGTGATTCCCTACCCGGCCCTCAACGAGCAGGAACGGCAGCTGGCCGATGCACTGGTGCTTAACCAGCACGAGCAGGCTCTGGCCGAGTTTATTGAGTACTTTGAAACCCATCAGGTCAGTGCGTTGTCGCAGGATGACGAGGCGGATGTCGAGCGCAGTGTCGAGGAGCAGATTCACTGGCAGGTCTTGAACCGCAAGAAGGAAGGCATCGAGGCGGTATTGGATGAGGCGCTGAAAAACTACACCCCGGTTGAGATCCTCAACCGTATTCTGTTGCCGGCCATGAAAGAGGTGGGCGACAAGATGGCTACCGGCGAGTTGATTCTGCCTTTTGTATTGCAGAGCGCCGAGGTCATGAAAAAGTCGGTGGCCCACCTGGAGCAGTTTCTGGACAAGGACGATGCCACGAGCAAGGGCAAGCTGGTGCTGGCCACCGTGTACGGCGACGTGCACGACATTGGCAAGAACCTGGTTAAGACCATCTTTAGCAACAACGGTTACGAGGTGTACGATCTGGGCAAGCAGGTGCCCCTGAACACCATTTTGGAGAAGGCCAAGGAAGTGGGGGCCGATGCCATTGGCCTTAGTGCCCTGCTGGTGACGACGAGCAAACAGATGGCCTACTGCGTGGACGAGTGCTACAAGCAAGACCTTAAATACCCCATTATTGTGGGGGGCGCGGCCATTAACCGCGATTACGTGCTGCGCATTTCGTGCATTGATGGCGAGGTGGTCTACCCGGCTGGCGTGTTCTACACCAAGGACGCCTTCGAGGGCCTGAATGTGATGAACCGCCTGCAGGATCCCGACGAGCGCGACAAGCTGATGGCCGAGTACCGAGAGCAAATTGCCCAGCGCAGCCAGAAGCAGGAACAGTACGCCGCCATTCGGGCCGAACAAGAGGCCAAGGCGGTTGCCTCGGTTGTCGAGCCTGCCACCACTATTCCCACGCCGCCCTTCTGGGGCATGCGTTTGCTTGAAGGCGATGACATTCCCATTGATACGGTCTTTAGCCTGATGGACTTCCAGTCGTTGTACCGGTTGAGCTGGGGCTTGAAGAACAAAAGCAAGGATGAATTTGAGCAGTTGGTGCGCAACGAGTTTGAGCCGTTGCAAAACGATTTGATGGCGTACTGCAAACAGGAAGGGATTTGGCAGCCCCAGGTCTTGTACGGCTATGTGCCCTGCTATCGCGAGGGGCATCAGTTGGTGGTGATGAGCCCCGATTTGAAGACCGAGCGGGGGCGCTTTACTTTTCCGCGCCAGACGGATCGCGACAAGCTGTGCCTGAGCGATTACTTTGCCGGCAAGCCCGAGGACGGGCAGTCGTACGATGTGCTGCCGCTGCAACTGGTGACGATGGGGCACCGGGTCAGCGAGGTTTGCGAAGCACTCGACAAGCAGGATGAGTACTCGCGCAGCTATTACCTGCACGGCTTGGCCACACAAATGGCCGAGGGCCTGGCCGAATGGAACCACCGGCAGATTCGTGCCGAGTTGGCCATGACCCCCGAACAAGGCAAGCGCTACAGTTTTGGCTACCCGGCATGCCCGGATTTGTCGGCGCAGGTGCTGCAGTTTGCCTTAATGGACGTGGCCCAGCACACCACCATTCAACTGACGGATCACCACCAGATTGTGCCCGAGCAAAGCACCAGTGCGTTTATCGTGCATCATCCCAAGGCCAAATACTATTCGGTGTAAGTGTGTCCGACCGGCGGTCAGCCGGTCAATGCTTGGGTGCATCATCCCAAGGCCAAATACTATTCGGTCTAGTGCGTCAACGTTAATCTGGCCGGGCTTAAGATTTTCTTTGCGCAACAGCAAGTGTCTTTGGTTACTTTATATAAACGAGTGTGTAGGACGATTCGGCCCGGCTTAGACGCCTAGATGACAGGCGCTATGAAACCGTTTAGGAGTAACCGGGTATGCTTAATTTTCGTGCGATTCCGTTTTTAACAGGGGCCATGACCAACGTGACCAATGCCGCCGTGATTGGGGCCACCCCAGGTGGATCGGCTGTCGGGGCTGGCGCGGGCCAGGGTATTGGTGCCGGGGCCGTGTTTGGCGGTGCCCGTGGACTGCCCATCACGGCAGGACCGGGACAAACCGTGGGGCTGGGTAACGGGGCGGCCTTGTCACGTGGGCTCAATGCCTTGAATGCAGGTGGCGGCAAACCACCGATTTCGGCGCCGGCCAGCGCGCCGGTTAACCAGGTACCGCGTGGGGTCGGGGCCAACATGTGGGCCCAGTCTTCAAGCAGCGTGGGCCGTGGGGCCAACATGTTCAAGCGTTAGAGGGGTCTCGAATTGAGTGGCGGACGGCCGTGGTTTGATCAAGGATCAGGGCCGTCTGTGGCATGACCGAGTCCGTGGGCGCCGCCCATGACCCAAATGGATTAGGACACTTGTAATGAACAAGTGAATAGGCCGTCAAGACACGGCATATCCAGAGGCTTTAATTGGCGCTGGGCCATTCATATTTCTTCAAAACCCCTGGTCAAAGCGGTCTTGATTTACTACGATTTAAGTGTAGTAGTTGAGTCGTTCCCCCCATCTACTACCATATGTTTTAACAGGTTGGATTATAACGACAGGTGGGGAGACCAAACACGGTTTACGCTACATGCTTTTAGCGATACCCCTTTTCGCGATACACCCTTTCGCGATGCGCCAGTGAACCCAAGTACGACGAGTGGTCATTGGCCATGGGCGCCAGCAACCAGCATGGCGCCTGCCGATACCTTATTGGCAACACCCGTTTTTTTTAAACCATAACCATTCACGAAACTCAAAGAACAAACCTAAACAACCAAACGCATATTATCCTGGCACCGTTTGACTTACCACCAGGCGGGTGTACAGGTAAATCCAGCTACGGTGCCGTTGGTGCCGCAGTTGGTTGTGGGCTCCTTTTTTCTTTTTTTGGTTATTACCGTGTCAGGCGGCACGCCTGTCCAATCAATCTTGTCGAATCCCAAATCAACTTAGCGACGCGTTTCCTCTTCCCCTTGTCTGGATACCTGCCGGCTTTAGACGCCTCGTCCATGTAGAGGTTTTTTCCAAGGGGTTGGATTCGGTATAACGGGGAGGAAACGATAAACCACAGTGAACCAAGGTAAACCAGGGGGCAGATGTTTAAAGTCGAGGCCCGGGAATAAGGCCCCCTGACTACAGAATACACGGTGTACAGTGCATCGAGACGGCTCCTGTCGGAACCTTTATAACCCCTTTAAATCCTGTACAAACCGTTCGACCTTGATCCATTTCATCACACCGGGTTCATTGCCGAGACACTTAAGCCGAGGGGAAATATCAACCATGTCCATTCGACCCATTACCTTTAATGTTGCCGGTACCGTCAATGCCGCTAGCCTGTTGGGCCGTAAGCTGCCCGACTGGCTGGATCCCAACCGTCACAACTGCCCTTGCCCGTCGTTCAAGTTTGACGACCCCGGCGATGTGATGTGGCCCAACCCGGTTCCCATGTTTGGGCGGTTTGAGCAAAATGGCACGCGTTATCCGGGGGATGAGACGCATGGGTTGCGCCGCCGTTTAGAGGCGTTGGTTCAAGGGCTGGCCGGGGCCCGGTTGAACCGGTTGGCCTAGTTCAGCCCCGGTAACCACGCAAGCGGGTCATGCGCGGCAAGGCCGTGCCCTATGGCGGTGTCAGGAGGGGCAATAGGGGCTTTTTTTCTGGGGCGACTGTGGTAGGCTACTGATACAGTAGAACGGCTTGGTCCTTGATCCACCCAAGCGCCTCGCCAAGCCCTGCCATGAGTCAGACACAGGAAGGAAATAAACCCGTGCCTCGTAAATATCCGCTAGAAAAGGTTCGTAACATCGGGATTGCCGCCCACATTGACGCCGGTAAGACCACCACCACCGAGCGTATTCTGTTTTACACCGGGAAGGTGCACAAGATTGGTGAGGTGCATGAAGGCACCGCTGTTACCGACTGGATGGAACAGGAACGTGAGCGCGGTATTACCATTACCTCGGCTGCCATCAGCGCGTTTTGGAAAGATTATCAGGTTAACATCATCGATACCCCTGGCCACGTAGACTTCACCATCGAGGTGGAACGCTCGTTGCGCGTACTCGACGGTGTAGTTACGGTATTCTGTGCCGTGGCCGGCGTGCAGTCCCAGTCCGAGACCGTATGGCGCCAAGCTGAACGCTACAGCGTGCCGCGTATGGTGTTTGTCAACAAGATGGACCGGGTCGGTGCCAACTTCTTCCGGGTGGTCGAGCAGATTAACGAGCGACTGGGTGCCAACGCCGTGCCCATCCAAATGCCCATCGGCGCCGAGGACCAGTTCGAAGGCATCGTGGATCTGATTCGCATGCAGGCCCACATTTACAAGGACGACCTGGGCAAGGAAATTGAGGTGGTCGATATTCCTGCCGAACTGCAGGACCAGGCCCAGGAGCTGCACACGGCTGTTATCGAAGCCGCCTGCGAATACGACGATGCTTTGATGGAAAAATACCTTGAAGGCAACGAACCCACCCCCGATGAAATCACGGCGGCCCTGCGTAAGGGCACCTGTGCCAACCAGATTATTCCGGTTACCTGCGGGACAGCCTTCAAGAACAAAGGGGTGCAAATCCTGCTCGATCGCGTGGTCGACCTGCTGCCTTCGCCCCTTGACGTACCTGCCATTAAAGGGGTAACACCCGACGGCAACGAGGAATTGCGCAAGAGCGACGACTCCGAACCGTTTAGTGCCCTGGCCTTCAAGGTCATGACCGACCCGTTCGTGGGCCGTTTGACCTTTACCCGCGTGTACAGCGGCACGATGAAAGCCGGTAGCTATACCCTCAATGCCACGAAGGGCAAAAAGGAACGCATCAGCCGGATGGTGATTATGCATGCCGACCAGCGCGAAGAGGTGGATGAAGTGTACGCTGGCGACATCTGCGCCGTGGTGGGCCTGAAGGATACCACCACCGGTGACACGCTGTGTGCCGAAAACAAGCCCATCATTCTCGAAAGCATCCACATCCCCGAACCGGTTATCTCGGTTGCCATCGAACCGAAAACCAAGGCCGACCAGGAAAAACTGTCTATCTCCTTGGCCAAGCTGTCCGAGGAAGATCCGACCTTCCGGGTGCATACCGACGAAGAAACGGCCCAGACTGTTATCAGCGGCATGGGCGAGTTGCACCTCGACATCATCGTCGACCGTCTCCTGCGCGAGTTCAAGGTGGATGCCAACGTGGGTAAACCCCAGGTGGCCTACCGCGAAACCATTACCAAGGAAGCCGATGTGGAAGGCAAGTACGTCCGGCAATCCGGTGGTAAGGGTCAGTACGGTCACGTGGTCATCAAGGTTGAGCCCAACGAAACCGGCAAGGGCTACGAGTTCATCAACAAGATTGTTGGTGGGACCATTCCCAAGGAATACATCGGCCCGGTCGACAAGGGTATTCAGGAAGCCTTGCTGGGCGGTATTATTGCCGGCTACGAGGTAATCGACGTTAAGGTGACCCTGTACGACGGTTCGTACCACGATGTGGACTCGAACGAGATGGCCTTCAAGATTGCCGGCTCGATGGCCGTCAAAGAAGGGGTTCGCAAGGCCGGACCGCAACTGCTTGAACCGATGATGAAAGTCGAGATCGAGACCCCCGAGGATTTCGTGGGCGACGTTATCGGCGACATCTCAAGCCGTCGGGGCCGGGTTGAAGGTATGATGCCGCTGGAAGGTACGGGGATGACCCAAATCCGTTCCGTCGTGCCTTTGGCCGACATGTTCGGCTATGCCACGGACATCCGCAGCAAGACCCAGGGCCGTGGAACCTTCACCATGGAGTTTGAGCAATACGAACCGGTACCGACCAATATTGCCGAAACCATTATTGCCAAATACAAAGGGACCGAAGCGGCCGTTTAAGGCACCGCTGCCGGTTGTCGCTCCATAGCGGTTTCATCCCACTCTTTTTTCAGAATCCCCTCAATCTCCCCCCTCAAGGGGTGCTCTTGAGGGGATTCTGCATGCTTGGCGCGCCTATGCCGGGTGCCCCTGTTATCGATGCTTCCTGGCGTCTCTATGCGTACGGGGGTGGTGTCGCGTGCGGTTCTTAGGAATCGTCCTCGATGCGGTGTATCATGTGCCGTTTCTGGGCGGGCCAGAACGTCAGGTTGGACAACCCCACGGCCCAGTCATGCTGGGCGTTGGGGGCTACGAGAAACCACTCCATGGGGATGGTGATAAAAAACAGCATGTCCTTCCGCTTGGCGGCCAGCACCAGGTTGGTTAGGTGGCTTGGCGTGGCAGCGACAGCCCCGATCTTCATCAACTGGGCCACCATTTCCGGGTTGTCTCCCTGCCATACCATCAGCGTAGACAGGGTTAGTGCGGTTAATGCCTGCAGGCGCAACAAGAGGGGGGAATGAAGGATGTCGGGCGGGGTGTCGGTTTGCCCCCGGATAAATTGCTTGAGTTGCTGCCCCGACTGTCTTAGCGAATCGGCCAGGGCCTGCCGGTTGTGTTGGGCAAACAGCTTGAAGGGCGCCGTGGAAAGATGGTAAGTGGCTTTGAGTCCTGTCCTGGCCAAAACCAGTGGCTCGGTGGCCAGCAGCCCGATGGATTGCAGCCATGTGCGCAGGGAGTGGGTTTTGATATGGTCGGCATCCAGGCAAACCTGACGCTGGCCGGCCACCGAACCGCGCCGGGCGTGGTCGTCGTTTTCCTCGGCGTTGGCAAAGGCCGCCGACATCATGGCACCACATAACCCCTGGGCGCCCCGCCACCGCATAAACGTGTCGGCAGAGGCAAAGGGGACCATGCATGAGGTGATCAGATTTCCCGCAGCACCGGCCAGAAAGCCGGGCTGTCCTTTTTTTATCCCGAAGGCGCCATCAATCAACGAGGCCGGAATCAGGTTCACGGCCAGCAGTGTCCAGCCGGCCCGGTGTAGCCAGTCTTTGAGATCGTAGCCCAGTGATTGCAGGCTATCGGAAGGATTGACGGTGGTGGATGCGGTGGCTCTAACCGAGGCGTTGGCTTCTGTCGGTGCGCTTGTCTGTGTAACGGGGGAAGTCGTATCAGTGCTTGGCCGGGCAGGCAGCAGGCCCGAGCCCAGCAGCATGGTGCCGGCCAGCATGTGCACGTAAATAGCCGTTCGGCTGGCCAACCGTGCCCAACGGTTTTTAACAGGAGGGGCGGTGCTGGGGGGCGGTGGTTGGCTGGCTGAGAATAGGGGCATGGCAGCAGTGGGCATGGTCGTTGGGTGCCGTGGCTGGCTGGCGCCCATGGAACCGATCCACGAGTGAGGCCACCCCTGGTTTGTTGGTCCATAGATCACGGAGACGGTGTTCAAATCGGATAGCTCGGCTTATTTCGGTTGCATCAAGTCATGCTTATAATGCTACGAATTTAACATAAAGAAGACCTGCCCGACCATTTGCGACACTGTGGCAGTGCTTTGCATTGTTGTACCCCTATAAATCGGGTAAACGGGGCTCTGGGCGACGGCCGGTCTGGGCTCTTGCTGTTTGTCCATTTGCGTGGTCGAATGAACCCAACGGTTTGATGGAATGGGTTCTTCTCCTTGTCTGCTGATGCGCTGCTCTACTATAGCCTGATTTTGACCAACACCTTTTTAACGGCGTTATACCTGGTGTTGACGTCAGGGGCCATGAAAGCCCGGCACTTGAGCCCCAATGGCAGTATTGCCGTGATTCACCTGATTGCTGCCGGGGTACTGCTGCCGTTTTGGCTGGTATTGGCGGCAGGCCATGCCGGAGGCCATGTGGCTGCAGACGGTGGGGGCTTAATGGGGTTGCCTACACTGCCCACACTTGCCATTACCGGCCTGGTGCTGGTGTCGGTGGCCCTGAAACTCCTGAGCAAGGAGCTGCAATACTACGCCTACGCCCATACGGATGTTGCCAACGTGACGGTGTTTTCGGCCTTCGTGCCTATTCTGGGGCTGGTGTCTGGTTGGGCGCTGCTGGGCGAAACGCCGGGTACATGGCAGGTGGCCGGCACGGTGATTATTTGCCTGGCCGTGTATGTGCAGTTTGTGGATGTCGGGGTTGGTGGAGAAGGGAGGCGCTTGTGGACCATCAGTACCCTGTTTTCGCCCTTTGGTCGGCTGGCCCATTCGCGGGCCATCCAGACCGGCTTTGCCTCTATTTTTCCACCGGCCGTGGCGGCCGTGGCCATCAAGCAGGCGGCCCTGGGGTGGCATCCCCTGGGATATGCCACGATGGCTTCCTTCCTCATTGGCCTGGGGGCCCTGGGCATCGAGGCGGTTATGCATCGCCCGGGTTTGGCGGCGGTGTTTCGGCAGTTGTTGACGGGGCGCTTCTTGTTGGTGGGGCTTATTTTTAGTGCCGCCCACCTGTCCTTCGTGCTGGCCTTGTCCATGCGCGACATTGGGCCGACCATGGCCCTGGAACGCTTCAGCATCGTGTTTCAGACACTGCTGGCCAGTGTTATCCTGAAGGAGTCAACCGCATTGCCAAAGCGGCTGATCCTGGGGCTGGTGATGATTGCCAGCGTTTTGTTGTTGGAATGGTCATAAGCGCGCGTGTGATGCCGGAATGATGTCGAAACTGGATGCCTGCTTAATTAAGCACCTGAGCCTGATCAAGGTGATTTTGGCTGTCAACCTGCTGGTGCTGGCGGTGCTGCTGGCGGTAGCAGCAGGGGTGTTGCATGCCCGTTACGAAGGAACGTTACCCCTGTATCGCCTTTGGCTGGGTGGCGGGTTGCCCTTGCCTGGGCCGGTGGTGCTGGGACGCGACGAGCTGATGTCGGCTGATTACCGCGATGCCAACGTCGCTTTGCACCGGGCCTTTTACCAGTCAATGCCCGATCGGCTCCACCGACCGTTGCACATGCCGGCCCATGCGTCGTGTGCCGTGGTGGGCAGTTCCGGCAACCTTCTTAGCAGTGGCTATGGCCCGCAAATTGATGCCCACTCGGTAGTCTTTCGTATCAACGAGGCTCCAACCAAGGGGTATACGGCCGATGTGGGCCAGAAAACCACAGTTCGGGTGGCATGGGTGGGGGCAGTGCACAAACTGGCGGCTGGGCCCGGTCAAGATTTGGTGTTAACCGGGGTCTTGCCTGAATATGCTTCGGTGCTGCTGGATCATGCTTCGCTTTTTGCCACGTATGGCAGTGTTCATAAGGTGCATGAACACTACATTCAGCGTGTCCGTCGGTATACGCGGGCCAAAACCTCGACGGGCCTGCTGGCGGTTTTTATGGCCACGACCCTTTGCGATCGGGTCGATGTGTACGGGTTTGGCCAAAGGGCGCCCGGCCAATGGGATCATTATTTTGATTCGACTGTCTCGATGCCGAACCAGGGACAGGGGCATGATACGGTGAATGAAACCGGCCTGCTCAAGACGTTGCAGCAGTTGGGCTATATTCGTCTTCATGCCGGTGTACGGTAGGGTATACGGTAGGGTGTACGATAGTTTGTGTGGGTTGGTGAAGCAGAAGGCAATACGGTGACCAACACGGTGACCAACACGGTGACGAATACAGTGACGAATACAGTGACGAACAAGCCACGACCTTTCACAACCTGGTGGTTCTGGTTGCTTGCGGGGTTGCTGGTTTTTAATGCGGCCCAGTTGGTGGGGCTGTTGATTGTGGGCCCTGCACTGGTGGATGCCGTTCGTTTTGATGCGCTGGTGGTGTATACCAAGTGGCTAAAGGGAAAAATACCGGTTGAGCAGCCGATGTTTGTGGATGACACGGTGCTGACTTCCGCGTTTTATCGCAAGCATGCCCCAGCTGGGCTTGAGGCGATGATAACCGGTATTCCCAAGGCCCAGCGCCAGGCCCTGCACATACCGGCCCATGCGTCGTGTGCGGTGGTGGGCAATTCGGGTAACCTTCGGCAAAGCGGTTATGGGCCACAAATTGATGCCCACTCGGTGGTGTTTCGCATGAACCAGGCACCAACCAAGCATTTTGAAGCGGACGTGGGCCGGCGCACCACCGTGCGCTATACGGCCCTGCACCATGTGGCGGCGCTCAAAGCGGAGCCCGGCGTGGACTTGATTGTTTCGGGCGAGCTGAACCGCTTTAACATGTTTGCTGCCCAGGCCCTGCCCCGGCTGGGCGATTTCCGTTCGGTCCATATTATCAATAAGCGCTTTACGGATGAAGTCAGGGCGTTTACCACCCACCATACCTCGTCCGGCATCGAGCTGGTGTTTTTGGCCATCGGGCTGTGCCAGTCGGTGGACGTGTATGGCTTTGGCCACCAGGCGCCGGGTTTGTGGGACCACTATTTTTCGTCGGCCGTTACCAACCTGAACCTGCAGGCGTACCCCCATGATTCCAACAACGAGGCCGCCACGCTGCGGGCCCTCGATCGGCTGTCCTACGTCCGGCTGTTTGGGGGTGTTCGGTAAGCCAGTAGGCTTTTAATGGGAGAGTAACCGGGCGCTGTCTTTGCGTTAGTCGGGGGCAGTCGTCGGGAAGGGGCCAAAGGCCTCCAGGGCCAGCGATGAAAGAAAGAGCAGGCTGTTCTTGAAACTAAGCCGCAGGTTGGCCCAGTCCAGCAGCGGGCCGGTTAATGCCGAGTCAACCCGGTGGCTGGGTTCCTCCAATACCGGGTTTCGGCCTTCAGTGGCGCTCAGGACGGGGTAAATCTGGGACCAGGTGTCTTGGATGAATCGCCGGGTAATGTGGTGATCGCCGATGTCCTGGTTTTTATCTCCAAGCTGGGCCAAGGCCCTTCTGCTGACGGTATGTTGGGGACGACCCACGGCCTCAATAGGCACGAGGGTAAAATTCAGCATGGCTTCGTCCTCGCTTTGGGCGGTTGACGGGGTATAGGTATCCACCGCCACATCCAGACCGTACTGGTTTTCAAAGGTTTGGACGATGGTCTGGTTGGTATAGTCGCCTTGCATCATCATGTCAAACGCGGCTCGAAGCGGTTCGAGCGACTCGCCCAGTATTAAACGGCCAAAACCGACCCGGTTTATGTGTACCATCGATCAGGACATCCCCTGTGTATGTGTGTGTGAGTGTGGTCTCGTTAATAAACGACAATAATAGCACATAAACAAATGCCCTAGGCCAAGACCGTTGAGGGGCAAAAGAAAACCCTTTCTCCTGGGGCAAACTCGCCTTGTAGCAAGCGCGTGCGTTGGGAGAAAGGGCGTTTATTGCATCGGTTATTGTTTCCTACCACAGGCAAAAAAGAGGGTTGAATGCAGGCTTGAAGGTTGAATTCAATAAGGAGTATAAGCAGGCCGAGGGAGGATGAGGGGGTGATTCGCTTCAAGGAGGAGCAGGTATTAGGTATAAGTTGTATATAATCAATATAAATAATCCGTGAGACACGGGGTGTCATACAGATGACATGAGGTAGAAAAGCCACTTGGCACGCCGTTTTATGGGCTTTACGATTTGTAATATGACGGTGTGCTGGTGGGGCTGAGGGTAAAAGAAGCGGGTCTGCCTGTTGGTGTTACCGTACGTAACACTTTGCCGGTCCTGGCTGTGCTGTGGGGCTGGCGGTGCCGATACCCGGTATATAAGCAGGTTCGTTTGTTTCACGCGTTACCCCCTTCTCCAGATTCTCCCCAGATTTTGCTAGGTCTTGCTAGGCATTGCCAGAGGGCCTTTTCTTCCGGGTATGGGGCAGGGCTTCTCTGGGCATCTATTGTTTATTGGATCCCATGGTATTCTCAGGAGGCGGGCACGGCGGTTGTCCGCAGTGGCGTGGTGTCAGAAACGATCACTGCCCTCTCAACGCATTTGTTCAGCTGAGGAATCATTGTAGACAGCCATGGATCAGAAAACCCGCCAATGGAAAACCAAGAAGGCTGAAATTTTGGGTCAGCTTGGTGAGGATGAGATCAAGCAGTTGTATGCCCACAGCATTCGCTTGCTCAAGAAGCGGGGCGATGCGCTGTGGGCCGACATGGACATTGACACGAAGGGCCATGTCTACATTCTGGACCAGGGGTTCTTGCGGGTATGCGAGCTCAACGACGACGGCAAGCGGTTTATTGTGTCGTTGCTGGGGCCAGGCGATTTTTTTGGGGCCATTCTGCCCGACACCCAGGCCCGCGAAACCGAAGACTACCTGGAGGTGGTTCGTGATGCCCGGATTATTGCCATTGATGCCGGCATTTTCCAGCGTGTTCTGGGGCATCATCCCCGGCTGGTTATGCGCATGGCCAACGTGATTATGGCGCGGCAGGAACAGTTTAAGCGGCGTATGACCAGCTTTTTGTTCAAGGATGTCAGTGCCCGGTTGGCCGAATTGCTGCTGCAGTACATTAGTGACTATGCCGAAACCCTGCCGTCGGACCCCGAGGATGCCAATGCCCCGGCCTACCCCATTGTGTCGTTAACCCACCAGGAAATAGCCGATTTGATTGGGGCCGCCCGGCCGGTGGTCAGCGGTATTATGAGCGACTGGACCAAGCGCGGCGTACTGAAAAAATGTGGCCGGCTGCTCGTCGTTCATGACGAGGACCGGCTTCAGGATCTGTGTGAGCTGGGCAGCAAGGCGTTTGAAGAGGCTTAACCGTTGCCAATCGTCAGCAGACTGTCGGACGAGATGGGTTTGCGGCTCTCTTCCTTGAGGAAGAGGATGGTTTCCGTGTCTTGGCGGGTGATGTAGCCGAGGTTAATCATGATGTTGGCAATCCCCGAATGCTCGTTGAGGGCCTCTTTAATGTACACCTGGGTTCTAAGGGCCTGCTCGAGCTGTTGGTCCGAGATGCTGCCCATTTGCACCAGGTACTCGCCCAGCCGAATCTGGTTGCTGAGGTAGGCCAGTGTAGCCATGGCCTTGGGCGAAACCGGTGGGCTGATCCAATCCTGCGCGATATGGGTGTAGAGGTGAATACAGCAGGCCTCCAGGGTCCAGTCATAATTCAGGCACATGTCCAGTACGGTCATCTCCTGGCTGGCAGCCCGGATGATAAGTCGGGTTATGTCGGCCCCCTCGTTATTCGGCGGGTTGGCAATGGCCATGCCCTCAAGCCGATCCTCTGCCTGCCGGGTTAGGCGGGGAATGAACAGGGCGATGGCGTCCTGGGGCGTAATGTCGAGCAGTGACTGGCTGGAAAAATAGCTTTTAAACTCTTCCTGAAGCCCAATGTACAACACCTGCTTGACCCACAGGGGCATAGCCCGTATGTGGTCAACCAGCCGACGGGACTGGGCGACCTGGTAGTCGGGCATGGGGTCGGGCAAGCCGGTGGTGGTTCGGGACGGATCGAAGGCGTCGGCAGGTTCAATCATGGCAGAAAGGGGCAATCGGGCGGTTGGGGAGGGCTAGGGCAGGGTGAGAGCACGCTGTGGTGTTTATTGTACTGGTTGGCCGGGGTGGGCCGGATCCCTCAAACCCTGTAGTTCGAAAGGGCGTTCGAAGGGGGGTTAAGGGCGGCCTGGCCGGGTGAAGGGATCCGTTGGGTTTGGGCGTGGAACTTTTTACATGTGTCGTGCGTCATAAAGGCCCACGGAAGCCGGTCTGGCTGTAGCCTTTGTAGGGCATAACCGGACAGCTACTGGCTTTCATTACGGCTTGGCTTCTATTAAACTAATGCGTAATGATTCGGTTGCCCCCCTCCCCATGTGTTTAGGTTTTATATGGGGCAGACGGCACCCCAGAGAACCAGGAGGTCCTAATCCCGATGATCACTTCTACCCAGCACTCAAAAGCCTTATCTGCCGTTTCCCCGTTGCGTTTAACCAGTGCAGCCCTGGCCTTGGCCATGACCATAGGTTTGGCGCCAATCTTGCCGATAGCTCATGCCCAAAACGACCCGTATTGGGATAACAGCCAGAATTCTACCTACTATGACCCGGCCCCTGCCCAACAGCAACAGCCTTACAACGGCTATGCCCAGCAGCAACAGCAGCCGCCCCAGCAGTATGGGGCCTACCAACAGCAGCAGCAGTATGGTGGTGGCTACCAACAACAACCTGATCTCAGAGGCTATGTGGCCACGGCCCCGGCTGGTACCCAGATGAACGTCACGAGCAATGTGATGGTTTCCAGCGAGTATGCCCAAATTGGCGATATGGTGCAGTTTCCCTTGGCCGGCGATATCTCGTCGGGGGGGCAGACCATCATTCCGTCCGGTAGTACCATTGTTGGCCAGGTGGTTCACGTGCAAAGTGCCGGTCGTACCGGGCGCCATGGCGAACTGGCCTTCCGCTTTAACTCTGCCCAGTTGCCGGATGGCCGTACCATTCCGCTTTCGGCCCGTATGGTTACCCCGGATGGCTCTGGTACCCTTAAGGGTGGTACGGGCAAGAACCGTGTCGGTAACGCTGCCGGCCGTACCGTTGGTGGTGCTGCTTTAGGTGCCGGTGCCGGTGCCTTGATTGGCCTGATTAGCGGCGGTGGCCGTGGTGCCGGTCGTGGCGCCCTATACGGGACGGCCATTGGTGGCGCCACCGGTGCCGGTTCGGCCGTATACAACAAGGGCCACGAGGTTGTGGTTCGTCCCGGCCAGCCCATCAATATTGTGCTTGACCAACCCCTGACGGTGAATAACGCCCCGAACAACAACTATGGCGGCGGTGGCGGCTACGGCGGCGGCTACTAAGGCCGCCCCGGTAGGGAGAGGCTCGTGCCTATGGCGCATCTCGCTGTTTTGGTTAAAGGATACCGACTGCCTTCACTTGGCTTGAGGGTGTATATCTCTTGTATCCCTTTCGCCGGTAGGGGCGCATGCGCGATTAGCGAGGGTGCCCCTCCATATCATTACTTTTGTAATAATATGAGAAACGCCCGTTACCCCGTCCTTGCTCTTGCGCTATGATAGGGTTGGACAGGAATTTGCCCCCTATGGCGCACGCACGGTCAATCAGTTAGAGTCTCTCCGGCCCTCAACGTTTGGTATCTTGTCGCTGCAACTGTTTTATCCCTTCCCTTTCTGTCGATTCTGATCTGGCCCGTATGTGTGCCTGTCCGGCCCTGTCCCAACCTTACGAGAAAGTGGTTTTGCCTTCGTGAATAAAAACCGTTTCCTATTGCAGCCCCGATCGCGAGACAAATCGCAACGAACCCGGCAGAAGCTGACCGGTACGAGTGGTATGGACGTGCCTAAACCCGAGGTAACCCCGATGCCGGAACCGGATTTGAGCCATTTAATCCCTGATCCCCTCGACAGGCCGGAGGCCTATTGGGATGACACGGTTTACCAGCCCCAGGCGCGTGCCGCCCAGTATGACGATGACGGGGAAGGCGGCATTGTGTATATGGATATGCGCTATGCCACGGCCCTTTCGACGTTGGCCCATATTGTCACCCCCATTGGGGTGTTGCTGGCGTCCATTCTGGTGATGATTCTGCTGGGTATCGACTGGATGAAGCTGTTTGTGCAGCCCGAACCGGAGGTCAAGGACATTGAGTTCGTGATTGCCTCGCAGCCCGAAGCCCCGCCTATCGACAAGCACACCAAAATCGAGGCCATGCATGACATGCAGGCCGGTGGCGAGCATGACCCCACGCGCCGGGTGGCTCCGCCCGACCCTTCTACGGCGGCCAGCCAGGCGTCCGATTCGGCAAAGGCCAGCAAGCCGCAGCCCAAGGTCGTCGAACCGCCTCAACCCAAGCCTCAACCAAAACCCCAGCCAAAACCTCAACCGGTTGATCCCAAAGTGCAGCAGATCAAGGATCTGCAAAAAAACATCAAGGTAAAGCCGCCG
This sequence comes from Cyanobacteria bacterium HKST-UBA04, assembly GCA_020431915.1. GTDB lineage: Bacteria > Cyanobacteriota > Vampirovibrionia > Vampirovibrionales > JAGQHJ01 > JAGQHJ01. Next base: position 19,823 of record JAGQHJ010000006.1, read on the forward strand.
CCAAAGCCAGCACCCAAGGCGGCTATTCAAACCCCCGTCAGCAAGCCGGCCCCGGTCTCGCCGCAGCCGGCCGTGCCCGACAAACCAAAGGTGAACCCGGTGCTTGCTTCCGCGCTGGCCATGACCCGGGGAACAACCCCGTCTCCTGACTCGTCTCCTTCCATGGCGTCGGTGCCCTCCATTGGCCATGTGGGCAGTGTGGCGAACCCTAGCCCCGGCAACCCCCATGCCCCAAGCGGTATTGACGCCAAGCGGCAACTGGCCGATTACGGGCCGTACCGTGACAAGCTGGCTCGGGCCATCAAGAACGCCTGGAAGCCGCCACGGGATAACCGTAACCGCGATGTGGTCGTTTTGTTCCGTATTTACCAGGATGGCCGGATCGAGGATATCAAAATCAAGACTTCCTCCGGTGTTCCGGCTTCCGATTCGGCGGCGGTTGCCGCACTGGTTGCGATTTCTCCCTTTGATCCCTTGCCCGATAGTTTTACCCAGGATTCTATTACCGTCGAGTTCACCTTTGATTACAACGTTTTTAACGGAAAGAAGTAACCCCTTGCCTTAGTGGCACCGTATTGTCTCTGGCGTTTGTCCCTGTCGCCTTGGTTTTTTCGCCGTCCTTGCTTTAGTATTAGGTTTAATCGTTTCACAATTAGGAGAGCTTCCCCCTATGGAATTGCTATGGTTTACCATTAAAGAAGACTGGGCCATTCTGCTGCCCATTGTCATATGCTCGATTCTGACCGTGGCTGTCGCCATTGAGCGCTTTTATTTTTACAGTCAGAACAAACGGGAAGTGGTGCAGTTTATTCACCATATGCAGCGCGAACTGCAACGGGGGCAGTTGGAAAATGCCCAGGTGGTCAGTTCACAGCTTGGCGGCATTATTGGCGAAGTGGCCGAAGAGGGGATTCGTATCCTGTCCGAGCGCAAGGGCAACTTTTCCGGCCAGTTCGATATTACTGCTAACCTGGCGGCCCGCAAGCTGGAAAAAGGCTTGAGCGTGCTAGGGACCATTGGCGGTATCGCCCCCTTTCTCGGGTTGCTGGGTACGGTTATCCGTATTCTGTTGACCTTCGGTGAACTGGCCAATGCAGGTGGTCAAAGTGCCCAGGTGGCTTTTGGTATTGGTTCGGCCCTGATTGCCACGGCGTTTGGTTTAGGGGTGGCCATTATTGCGGTCGCCTTCTACAACTACTTCTCCACCATTGTTCGCCGCTTCGAGGACGACTTCCAGTTGCTCAAGCTCTTGTTTATCAACTATGCCGATCAAGGTTCGCCCCTCCACGCGTAAGTTGACGTTGCTGCCTGCCCTGTGCACACGTGCACGGCACGCATAAAGGAATAAAGACCGATGGGAATCTCTGGAAGTGGCACTGAAGGCCACGGCGCCCTATTTACCGAAATCAACATCACACCGCTCACCGATATTTTTCTGGTGCTGCTTGTGATGATGATGGTCATTGCCCCCGGTTTCCAAAAGCAGCAGGACATTAACGTGCCGGAGGTCGAGTCGGGGTCCAACCTCAAGTCCACGCCGTTTACGCTGGAAGTGGTCAAGGACGGCACCTTTTTCATCGACGGCCAGCCCGTGGCCGAAGCCGAGCTGGAATCGGCCTTGTCGAGCAAGGTGCCCGAGCTGAACGAAAAAATGGTGGTGGTGCGTGCCGACGCCGACACCCCCAGCGAGGTGGTGTTAAAGGTGTTCTCGGCGGCCTCGGCGGCCGGTTTCGAGAAACTGACCGTGGCCGGCCAACCCCTCTCCGAATCGCGGCAAAACGAGCTGCGTGATGGTGTTGGTATTGGCGATGACGCCCAGCCGGTAGAGGAGCCCTAGAGACCCCCGATGAAAGCCAGTAACCGGAAACCGTTTAACCAAATCAACATTACACCGCTGACCGACATCTTTCTGGTGCTGATGATTATGATGATGGTTATTGCCCCAATGTTGGATGCCCAGGGCCTGAAATTGGCGGTCCCCACCGTCTCGGAAAACGATCAGGTGGAGGAGGAGCCCAAAACCATTCGCCTGGAAGTGCACGCCGATGGATCCTACGCCATTGGCGAACAGCCCTTGAGCGCCGGTCAGCTTCGGCAGCATTTGCGGAAAATCCAGGCAGAGTACCCGGATGGCCTGCTGATTGAAACGGATCCTACGGCTACGCACGGTATGGTGGTTAAGGCGATGGATGCTGCCCGTGGTGCGGGCATTGACAAAATTGCTGTTACCCAAAGCGATGGTGCTGACGCCGACGCGGCCCAGCAGGATGCGGGGGATGCTGCCGAATAGCGGGGCGTACGCATTTTGCTGATGAGCGAAAATGCATACACAGCTCTCACCCGCCTCGTTATAATAGTAAAACAGGATGCATCGGCAAGGGCATTCTGTTGTAACTGGTATGACGTGGTGTTAACCGCGCTGGTACAAGGCAGACCTGCATCGGATGCAACAAAACCTGACCCTGCATATCCATGGCATGACCTGCGCTGGCTGCGAGCAGACGATTCGCCAGGGGCTTGAGCAACTGGACGGCGTTGAGGAGGTGGCTGTCAGCGTGTCGACCAACGATGCGCAGGTGGCGTTTGACGATTCCACGACCAGCCTCGACACCATCGCCCGGCAGATTGGCCGGTTGGGCTACCGAATGGTGCATGCCGAGTCTTTTGAGGGGTTTGATCATACCAGTGCAATGACCTACGTGGCCCGACTGGGGGGCCAGGCAAAATCGGCCCTGACATGGCTGGGGGCCCGGACGATATTCTGTGCGGCCCTGACCTTGGCCATGTGGCTGATCCCGGATCGCTTCGGGATTGACGGGTTGGCTATCTGCAGCACCGTGGTGTTGATTATCGGGGGTGGCCCCATGATCATGCGGGCCGTCAAGGCCTTTGGGCTGGGTAGTTTGACCATGGACACCCTGGTCAGCGTTGGGACGCTGTCGGCGTGGGGGTACAGTATTTTGGCGGCCTACGGCCGCAGTACCCTAGGGTTGGATCTGGCTCGCCAGGCCGATGTGTTTAACACGCCCTACTTTGTGACGGTGGCGACCCTGATTACCATTGTGCTGCTTGGTCGTCTTATTGAGCAATGGGCCCAGTTCAGTAGCCAGTCGGCTGTTCGAAAACTGGTGGGCCAACCGGTTGCCGAGGCCACCCGGATCGGCCCCGGCGGTGACGAGGTGGTAGCCTTGGACGCCGTGGTTGTCGGGGATCGGCTCCGGGTCAAATCCGGCCAGCGGGTGCCTCTGGATGGCACGGTGGTGGCCGGTTCGACGGAAGTGGACGAATCACTGCTGACGGGCGAAAGTTTGCCGGTGCCCAAGACGGTCGACAGCCGGTTGATTGGGGGCTCGATTAACCTGGCCGAGCCGGTGGAAATGGTCGTAACGCACCTGAATCACCAGGGGGTGCTGCACCAGGTGGTATCGCTGGTGTTGTCGGCGCAGCGCAGCAAGCCGCCGGTTCAGCGCCTGGCCGACGAGTGGAGCAAACGCTTCGTGATGGGCGTGTTTGCCGTGGCCCTGCTGACGTTTATCTTATGGACGCTGTTTGCCAAGCCGCCGCAGGGTGTGGCGGCCGAGGTCATTGCCTTGAACCGCATGGTCAGCGTGTTGATGATTGCCTGCCCCTGTGCGCTGGGCTTGGCTACCCCCGTGGCCGTGGTGATGGCCATTAGCCAGGTGGCCCGGCAAGGCATACTGGTTAAGCAGGCCGCCAGCCTGGAGCAGCTTGTGCAGATTGACACGGTTGTTTTCGACAAGACGGGCACCCTGACGGCCGGTGGTGGGCTGGACAAATACCATATCGATTTTGTGATGAACCCGGACCTGGTTGGTATGACGCGCCAGGACGCGTTGTTTTACCTGGGTTCGCTCGAGCAGGGGTCACCCCATCCGTTTGCCCGGCTTATTACGCGTATGGCCCACAACGAGGCTAATCGGGGCCTGGTGTCGCCCGACGAGTTTCGCACCGTCGACCGTGAGGGCATTGGTGGCAAGGTGGACGGGGTAAACGTGTGGTGCGGCAACCAGTACCTGCTTGATACGGTAGGCGTTGCCATTCCCGATTCGTTGAAACCGGACGGCCAGCGTTTGTCGCGTATGGGCCGGAGCCTGGTGTACGGGGTTGTCGATGGTCAGGTGGTGGCCCTCGTTGGGATTGGAACGGCCTTGCGCAACGAGGCGGCCGACGTGATTGCCACCCTGAAAAGCAAGGGGCACCATGTGGTGCTGCTGACGGGTGATATGGCCGAGGCTGGCCAGGCCGTGGCCGATGCGCTGGGTATTGCCGAGGTGATTAGCAACGTGGCGCCTGACGAGAAACGCGAGGTCATCAAGACCCTGCAGGACGAAGGCAAGCGGGTGATGATGCTTGGTGACGGCCTGAACGATGCGGTGGCCCTGGCCCAGGCCGATGTGGGGGTGGCCGTGGATATGACCAGTGATATTGCCGCGATGTCCTCCGACGTGGCTTTTCTGACGCCCAAGCTAAGCAACGTGCTGGCGTTGTTTACCCTGGCCCAGCGTACCCGTCGGGTGATTCGCCAGAACCTGATGTTTGCGTTTGCCTATAACGTGGTGGCCATTCCCGTGGCTGCCGGTGTGTTGGTGCCCGTCATCGGCGTGTCCGTTAACCCGATGGTGGCCGGGCTGGCCATGGCTGCCAGCTCCATTATCGTGATTTTCAACAGCCTGAAGCTGCGCTTATAATGGTTTCCTGGTAACGGTTTGCTGGCGTCTAAACAAACGAGATTTTTTTGCCCATGGCCAATTCCAATCCCCACCTCAACCTGCCCTACCGCGCCAGACGCCTGCGTCAGTCCGCAGCGTTGCGCGACATGGTGGCCGAAACGACACTGTTGCCGCAGCACCTTATTGCGCCGTTTTTTCTGCTCGACGGGGCCCACCGTCGCGATGCTGTGGCGAGTATGCCGGGTGTATGGCAGCAGACTCTCGATCATGTCCTCATTGAGATAGACCAGGGCCTGAAGCTTGGCATTAAGGCGTACATGCTCTTTGGGGTGCCCGAGGCCAAGGATGCCCAGGGGACCAACGCCCATATTCAGGATGGATTAATTCAGCATGCCTGTGCCGAAATCAAGAAACAGTTCGGCCAGGACGTGGTGCTGATGGCTGATACCTGTCTGTGCGAGTATACTTCCCACGGGCATTGTGGCCTGGTGATGGACGGGCAGGTGGTCAACGATCCCAGCGTGTCCGTGCTGGCCAAGATTGCCGTCAGCCAAGCCGAAGCCGGGGCCGATGTGGTGTGTCCTTCCGACATGATGGATGGGCGCATTGCCGCCATACGTGAGGCCCTGGATGAAGCCGGGTTTGAGAACACCGTGATTATGGCCTATGCCGCCAAGTATGCCAGTGCTTTTTATGCCCCGTTTCGCGATGCGGCAGCCTCGGCCCCCAGTTTTGGCGATCGCCGCAGCTACCAGATGGATCCGCGTAACCTGAAAGAGGCTCTGCGCGAGACGATGCAGGACATTGACGAGGGGGCGGACATGATCATGGTCAAGCCGGCCTCGGCTTATGGCGATGTAATTAAGGCCACGGTTGAACTGGTTGAAGTGCCGGTGGCGGCCTATCATGTGTCGGGCGAGTACAGCATGGTAAAGGCTGCAGCGGCCAATGGCTGGATAGACGAGCGGGCGGTGGTGCTGGAACTGATGACCGGACTGCGCCGAGCCGGGGCGACCATGGTGGCCACCTACCATGCCTTTGACGTGGCCCGCTGGCTGCAATCCCATGACTAGCCGGGGCGGTTAAAGAGATGGGCCCCATGCGGTTGTCCGTTGCCCCCTTTGACCTGGTGCCGGAGTTTGCGTTTAACATTGCCACGGGCGGCGATCTCAACACGAGCCACCACGTGTTGCTGTGTTTGGAATACGAGGGTCTGACGGGCATGGGGGAAGCGGTACCGGTGACCATGTATGGCCAAAGCCGGGCTGAAACCATGGCCTTTCTCGAGTCGCTTCGGGGGCACGACTGGCTGAAAACCGCCACGCCCTTTGACATGCAGGCTTTCTGGTCATGGATGGACACCGTGCCTGGGCAGTTACCGGCCAAGTCGGCGCTGGACATGGCCATGTGGGACTTGCAGGGCAAGGTATTGGGCCAACCGGTGTGGCGCTTGTGGGGCCTTGAGACAAGCCAGCCCTTTGAGTCGGCCTATACCATCGGTATTGATTCGCTCGACGAAATGCAGCGTAAAACCGAGCTGGCTCTGGGCCGGGGCTATACTATCCTCAAGCTCAAACTGGGGGGCGACACGGTGGCACGCGACCAAGCCATTTTGACCTCATTGCGCCAATGTGTGCCTGCCGACGTGCCCTTTTGGGTAGATGCCAACACGGGCTGGACCTTTGACGACTTTGTTCAACTGCTGCCGGTAATGATGGACACGGGGGTGGCGTTGATTGAAGAGCCGTTTGTGGCCGGCGTCGGTGCAAATCGTCGTTGCGAGGCCAAGCACCTGGCCCCAATGCCCCTGGTGGCCGACGAAAGCTGCCATACGGCGGCCGATGTGGTAGCCGTGCGCGAGCAGGTAGACGGCATCAACATTAAGCTGACCAAATGCGGGGGGCTGTCCAAGGCTTGGCCGATAGTGCACACGGCTCGGGCTTGTGGCCTGCAGGTGATGCTGGGCGGGTTTGTGGAGACCTCGTTGGCGGTCACGGCCATGGCCCAGTTGGCGCCGGTTGCCGATTTTTTGGATCTTGATGCCGCCCTGCTTTCGGGCAACGACCCGGCCGAGGGGATGCGTTGGGCCGGCAGCCGGTTTACCTTGCCCGATGTGCCGGGCCTGGGGGTCTGCCTGACCGAGCCACTGGGCTTCCAATAAATATCGCGACTGTGAAGTGAAACAGTCGCGATCTCGGATCAAGTTCTATCCACAAGCGTTCCAGGCCATCTGCTCGATAAGTCAATCAAGCGGGCTTAAACAACTTGTTGTTGTCAGCAAGAGGGACTTAGCCGAATAAGTTCAGGCCGTTGTTTTCGTTCCGGTTTTCGGCGGTAAACCCGTAGAGGCCGGTTACCAGTTGGTTGGTTGCACTCTTGGGTTTGGCATCCTTATTCGCGTTCGTCCCCACTGCAAAGGCACTTGCAATATTCAGTTTTGCTGCCAGTGGATTCATGACGTATTCTTCCTCTTTCCCTTTATCAACCGCTACGGGACGCTGATTCGTTCTCAGTGGCTTGTAGGGTGTGATATATAAATAAAAAATAAACGAAATATAAAATTGCCTCAGAATCTCTTATTGTTTGTTTATTTTTACAAATTGTTAAATAGTATATACTATAGATATTTATTCTGTCGAAACGGGCCGGTCGGTCGCCCCCCAGCAAAGAAAAAAGCAAGACTGTGAAAGTCTTGCTCTAGGTTAGTGTACGATGTTGAGAGTTATTCCGTCCTGTATTCCCTTTTTCACCGCTGTCCGTGCAGTAAACTTGCTTCTGGCTACAATAACGAAGCGTGTTTAAGCGGTGACCCACTTTAATGGGAATGGCAGGTTTGAACCGGAATGGTTTGCTACCCTATTACGTTGTTTGGTTGTCGCTTGTCGTGATGGTGTGTTTGCTAACGTGTGTGATGAACCGTTGGTAATTCTGGTGTGTCGTTTGTTATATCTATATAAAAAATATATCCTTTTAAGAATTGCTTAATTATTCGGGTATATTAAATATTCGTTACATTTATAAAAACGGTAAACAGGAGTGGTGCGGCTCAAGGCGCGGGGTTTCATTGTTTGGGGCCTGTGTTTACAGTACAACTAATCCTGGTTCCCTTTGGCAGTACAGGATGTCTCGAATGAGTTGGTCGTTTTTCGGTTCCAGTGATCCGGACAGGATGGGTGAAGGCGATGGCGGGTTTGAGTCGTTATTTATGGGCGAGTCGCGCTGGTACAGTGCCGAGTTTTTGTATACAGACAACCAACGTCTGCCCGATACGGCCTTTGAGGTGCAGGGCGGGGTTATCCTGCAGCGCAAACCCATTTCGGCACTAAGCGACGAGGAGTCGGCCAAGCTGGTGCACTACAGTGGCTGCGCCATTACGCCCGGCTTCGTCAATTCCCACAACCATTCGTTCCAGTCTCTGCTAAAGGGCATTTGCGACGATGCCGACTTTTTTACCTGGCGAGATGACGGGTTGTACAAGTATGCCCGGCTGATGACAGCCGACGACTTGTACGCCGGGGCCATGTTTGCCTTTGCCGAAATGCTTAAGTGCGGTATTACGACGGTCTGCGATTTCTTTTACATTAACGACCAGGCCAACGACAATGCCAAGGCCATTATTGCAGCCGCCCGCGATTTGGGCATTCGCCTGACGATGGCCCGTACCTTGTATGACTGGGATGGGGCACCCGACCGGTTTATCGAATCGGTGGACGTGGCTGTGGCCAATACCCAGGCCCTGATGGACGACTATGCCAACGACCCGCTGGTCCATGTCGTGCCGGCCCCTCACAGCCTGCATGGGGCCAGCGAGGCCCTGATTAAGGCCGGCTGCGAATTAAGTGCTGCCTACCACCGGCCCTTCCATATGCATATTGCCGAAGGCCAGTACGAACGGCAAATGATGCTCGACAAGCATGGCCTGACCCCGATTCAATACCTCGACAAACTGGGCGTGCTCACCGATCGACTGGTGGGCATCCACTGCGTTTGGCTCGATGACACGGATATTGACCGGATGGCCGGGGCCGGCACCAAGCTCTCCTATAACCCGTCGTCCAACATGGCCCTGGGCGATGGCGTGACCAAGATTCGGCAAATGCTCGATGCCGGTATTACCATTTCGCTGGGGACGGACGGGGGCAGCAGCAACAACCGCGCCTCGATTATCGAGGAAATGCGCATGTGCAACCTGCTTCAGAAGGTAGTGCTGTGCGACGCCACCCAGTCGACGGCCGAAGAGGCGTTTTTAATGGGCACGCGCCACGGTGGCACGAATCTGGGCCTGCCGTTGGGCTCCTTGTCGGCCCAGCATGCCGCCGACTTTGTGGTGTTTAACCTCGACGATCTGTCTCTGCAGCCGGACCCGCAACTGCATTTTGGCAAGCACGTGGTGTATGCCGTGCAGCCCGAGGCCATTGATGCGGTGTATGTGGCCGGCCAGCGGATTGTGGAGCGGGGCCATATTGTGACGGTGCCCGATACGGTGGTGGTGGACCTGGTGAAAACCACCATGAACGGCATGCGCGAACGGCTGTAACGCGACGGCCGCTAAATTATAGGTACCGATGCTTCTGGTTACAGCGGCATGGGCGGTGGTGGCGGGAAGAGACGCTTACTTGTAGCGCCGTGTTTTTTTGAGCTTCCCTGTGGTTTTTTTAGGCGCTACAAACGGGGATTGAGCGCTGTCGGCGGCTTTGGGAAGGAGAGGCCCAGCAACAGCACAGGGCGGTTTTCGTTTTCGTTTGGGTTTTGGGCGCACCTCTCGGATGGCTTCCAGGTATTCCTCCTCCCCGACCAGCAGCTTGCCCACGTAGGCCAAGGCCTCTGCTTCCAGTTGACGAACCCGTTCGCGGGTCAGCCCCATTTCCTCGCCAATGGTTTTCAAGATTTTGGGATCGGCACCGAATAAGCCAAAGCGGTTGGCTAGAATAAAGCCGTACCGCTGCTCATTGGCATCGGGACTTTCCATCAACTCGGGAATCAGGCTGCTTAACCCCGTCAGTAGTTCTTGTTTGTCCAGGCCTTCAAGGGCCTGATCCGCACTGCCTTCGCCGAGCAGGGCCATTGGGTCATGGCTATCGTCGTCTGCATGGGCCTGGCCATTACCATTACCATTGGTACCGGCTGCATTGGCCAAGGCCTTTGCAAGGTATCCGCGCTGTCTCTTCTTGATACCCAAATGGTCACAGACGGCATCAAAGGTGGGTTCAGGGGTATTGGGTTCCTGCAGGGTTCGCTTGGCTTGCCTGAATTTGCCCATCAGCTCCACCATGTAGGCGGGTATCCGAACGGTTCTGCCCTGATTAATAAGGCCGATTTTAATGGCCTGTTTAATCCAGTAACTGGCATATGTGGAAAACCGGGTGCCGAATTTCGGGTCGAAGCCACTTACGGCGCGTATCAGCCCCAGGTTACCCTCTTCGATTAAATCCTGTAGACCAAGGCCCTTGCCCTGGTAGCCCCGGGCAATGTTGACCACCAGCCGTAAATTGGCCCGGGTCATGTGCTCTCGGGCTTGGGCATCGCCGGTCTTGATTCGCTTGGCCAGCTCGACTTCCTCGTCGGCGCTTAGCAGGGGGACGGCATTAATCTCCCTAAGGTAGGTTTCCAGGGGGCTCTGGGCGGCCTTGGCCTGCTTTTGGGCAGGCTTGGCTCGTGCTTTTTTAGCTCCCGAAAAAAGCGGTTGCCCCGCCTTGGGCATGGGGGTTTTTGCCGGGCTTTGGTAGCCTGGATGACGGGGTAAAACGGGTAAAATGAGCGAAACGGGCGGAATAGACACGAGAACAGACCACAGGGTAAAGCACTAAATAAAGATGGAAACACCTTAAAATGGTGGTACAAACACGGGCTGTGTCAAATAAAACCCCTGGCCAGCTATAAATTGCAGCGCTGGATTACATGCCAAGGAGCGAGAGAGGGAGGGAGAACCCGTTCAGGGGCTATGGTATCGCAGCTAGGGTGCTGCAACTAGGGTGCTGTAGCGAACCGTGGCGGTTTTTGATATTGATCGACCGCAATAAAAAAAGGAAGGCACCGGGCTTGGGGCGGAGGTACCTTCCTTATTTAGTGGTTGAGCAGACAAGCGTCAAGTGGTTTGATGAGAGGGTAAAAAGGGGGAGGGTGTGGCGAGGCTTTTTCGACTCGTCTAAAGAGAGAGACACTGTGTGAGCATATATCAGGTAGGTTAAATCTTAGGGGAGGAGATGTGTACCCCTGTTTTCAAGCAGGTATTTTTATAGTAACAAGTCGCCGTGTCTGATACATTCTGCCGGCGATTACACTTTTTATGGTCAATCGGATCAGCAGGGAGGGTGTTCTGACGGTTAGGCACCTGCCGGTTCGGGTTAATGCAGGTACGCCCGTTGGGCCGGCAAACACCTAGAAAAACGGGAGGATGAGGGGTGATAGACATGGGCGTTGATCAGATCCTCCGAACAAAGGACTTCAGTTTGGAAAAACTTGGACGATACGGTCAAGGAAAACGTCTTTGACTGCTTCGGTACAGCTGCGTTAAAGGTCTTTTCTGTTTCATTCTTTTTCTAGCGTTCACTCTCTTTTACTATCTTTCACTAGTTGTCTCTCACGTTTTATCTGTCACATCGTTGTTTCCCGTTTCGCCTTTTGGTTGTGGTGGGAGTACGCGTACTTATGTGCTGACAGAGTCTTTGTATACTGTCTGTTATTTGTTGGTAATACCTGATATTGCGAGGTCATTATGGGACTGCATCGTTTTCTGCATCAATCGGCTCACTTGGCATCCAGTCACCCTGTACGGGTTATGGTGGTTGAAGGCTCGGACCTGATACGGGCCGGGTTGGTACAACTGCTGGGCGCCCAGCCCGGTATTTCGGTGGTGGGCGAAGCTGGCGACGGCATGGGGGCCGAGCAGGTGTTTACCCAATGCCACCCGGAAGTGGTGCTGATGGACATTAACCTGCCCGACACCAACGGCATTGCATGCACGCAGCGGCTGCGACAATTAAACCCGGCGGTTCGGGTGGTGGTTTTGACCGAGTCCGACACGGAACACCACGTCCTGCAATCGCTTAAGGCAGGGGCTTCGGCTTATTGCCTGAAACGGACCAAACCCAGCCTGTTGGCCCAGATTATTGCCATGGTGTTTGACGGGGGCACATGGCTTGATGCCACCGTGGCCCCGATTGCCCTGAACTGGTTTCAGCAAACGGTGCCCGACCGTAACCAACCCCATTCGCTTGGGGTTGAACATGTTCAATTAACGGTCAGGGAACGGGAAGTTTTGCAGTTAATGGCCCAAGGGGCCAGTAACAAGGAAATTGCCCAGCGTCTCGACGTGACCATTCATACGGCCAAGGCCCATGTCCACAAAATCATCAACAAGCTTGGGGTGGATGATCGCACCCAGGCAGCCCTGATGGCCATTAAGGAACGACTGGTTTAACAAACGGTTGGTTTAACCCGAAACGGGCTTATTTAGCGTCGCTCGTGGTTGCCCGATACCGGATCTGCCCATGGAAGGGGGGGCTGGACGAGTTGAATACTGGCCAAAGAAGGCTTTTTTTACCGGGTTTTAGCCGGTTCACCGGGTCGAGAGCATCCGTTTGATGGGGGGTAGGGGTTATTTAAACATCCTGTTACAAAAACTAAACAATTAGTCGAATTTGCCTATATCTAAACTATAGGAATTAAGAGCCGTAATCAGTCTGGTTCACCCGAGAAAGACTCAATTGCCTGGTTACACTTTACACTGCGTCAGGGAGAAGCGAATCAATGTTCCCCAACCCGTTTTTCAATTTTTCAGGCCAATCGTACAACCCGTTTATGCAGAATGGGCAACAAGGGGCCATGCCGTATCAGGTCAACACCAATCGCCAAACCTTTTCGACGGGTGGCGTGACGGTTGGCTATAACAACTACGCTTTGGGTAATAACCCTGCTACCGCTTTGGATGCCCTTAACGCGGCTGCCAGTCAAAACCAGAACCAGGCTTATTTTAACAACTCCTATGGGTTCTACAATCCGTATTTTATGATGCCGCCCACGCAGCAGCAGCAACCGCTTTATAATCCGTTTGGCTGGATGTCGAGCTGGTTGATGAGTTTGCTCGACAACGCCAAAACCACGACCGACACGACTGGCACAACGGCGTCGCAGAATGATACCACGTCGAATACGAGCACCGGTTCGACGACGAGCCAGACTGATCTGCAGTCCAGCTACACCAGCCTGTTCAATGGCTTCTTCAGCCAGTTGACCGATGCGCTGAAAACCTTCAAGGATGCCGTCAAGCAAGGTAGCGGGAGTACCACCGGCAGTACAACCACCACCACTACCACCACTACCACCCCGGCCAACCAGAACTTTGGCGATGTGGTGAACGACGACGTGTATTTCAAGGGTAAAGCCACCTTCGGATCGGTGGGGAACAGCTCGCTTAACGGTAGCCGTGACGAAGACGATGTTACCATTGCCAAGGCCGAGAACATGACCATTGACACGGGCCGTGATGACGACATCATCAAGGTTGACCAGATGGTTTCGAGCAAGGTAACCGGTGGCGACGGCTACGATGAAGTGCACGTTAAGGTTTCCCGTAACTCCTACGTGTACGGGGGCGAGGGCAATGACACCATTTACCTCGATGCCAGCGACAAGCTGTCGTCGGGTAGTACCTATTATGGTGACAATGGTAACGACAAGTATGTCCTGAGCAAGGATCACCAGTTCGATACGATGACCCTCCATGGGGGTGGCGGCACCAACATTCTTGAAATTCAGGGTTACACCCGTGAGCAGGTGAAGGTTGAGCGGATTAATGGTAGCACCGCCCACTTCTACTTGACCTTGCCCAACGGCAGCAAAATGACGGTCTACAGCGTCCAGGAGTTTCAGTTTGATGACGGGCCGGTGGCCTACAGCGAGCTGCTCGACAAGTTTGACGTTGGGGCCGACAACGTGAATGCCGAAAAATCCCTGAAGTTTACCGCCGAGGATGCCAAGGACTTTATGGCTAAGGCCTTGGGTGATTCGCCCAACCTAAGCCGTGCCGGTATCCAGGCCAAGCTGATTCACCTGAACAAGCCCAGTGTGGATGCCGATCCGCGCTTCGTGCAGTTCCTGCAGTCCTTGCAGGATGAGCAGGTGTTTGCCGACATTGCCGGGGTCAAGGTAGACCAGTTGACCATGGACACCGTCATTACGGCAGACCAGTTCAACAAACGCCTGGCCAAGGACGGGTACGATCGCGACTTTACCGCCCAGTACAGCGAGTTTGACGTTCCGCCGCTGCCGGTGGTCGAATACGCGGCCACGGACAAGAGTGCCTATTCCTGGGGCGACCCGCACTATGTTACCTACACCAACGGGGCCACCGTCAACTGGCATGGCGACCCGACCAAGACCGACGAGTTGGTAATGTACGTCAAGGAAAGCCATTTTTCCCTGGGATCGTCGCTGGCCAGCTGGAACGGCACCGCCGACACGGTGACCGTCAACCAGGAAGACTATGCCATTTTTAACACGGAAAAAGGCCAGTACCGCGTTGTGGCCGATCCGACCAACAAGACGGTGACCATGTTCAGCCCCGACGGAACCCAACGTAACCTGGTGGCCGGCGAAAAAGTGGACTTCGTGTTCAGAACCGAAGATCTGTTTGGCCAGAGTGGCGATGTAGATAACCGCGTCTCGGGCTTCGTGCAGTTTGATGCCAACGGCAACGGCTTGGTGCTTAACGCCGGTACCACCGTTAACCAGATTACGTTTAACGGCAGTGGCCAGCAAAGCTACACCAATATTCGGACCGCACCCACCGAGCTGTTGTTCCAGCAGAAGAGCAATGATCCGGATGGCGTGCTGAACCGCTCCGACGGCTTGCACGGCGCCCAGTTTAATGCGGACTTTGAAGCCTTTGATGGCACGAAGCTCTGGTTCGACACGGACAATGACCATACGAAGGACGCCAACGAGTTAAACGTCGACTTCAAGGATTACATTGCCTACCTGCCCGAGACCGATGCGCAGAAAACCTCGGCCCTGTACTTTGCTGCAATGGAAGCCTTTGACCGGGTGCGCGGCTAAGAATACACGTACACGTTTCTAAACAGGCTTCTGTTTTTGAGGCATGGTTTCCGGCGTTTCTTCTGTCGGTTCAACCGGCTGCCGAGGTGGCGATGCCTGGGCAATCAAACCGGCGCTTTCGCATGAGTAGCAGGTTAGCAATACCGCCCCATAGCCGCTGAGGTAGGTTGTAAAATCCTGCTTCATGGCTGCTTCGTCCCAGTCGAACCGGCCCCCTGGTGCTGCGTTGTTAAGGGCAATCGTGCTGGTTTGGGCCCCTTGCCGGAAACGTTCTTCTTTGGGGATACCTGGTTCGGTGCCGGTGGTACACCCGTGGCCAATGACGTACACCATGGCTTCGGCGTTACAGTGGCCGTGGGCATCGGTATGCTTGTCGGCAAAGGCTTTCATGTCGGCCAGGGCATGTTTGACCGTATCGGCCGTGGGGTGCTCGAGAAGGGTAACATCGTCCTCGGCCAGACCACGGCCCTGGTAGGCGTGGGTAATGGCCTGTTTGAACATGGTGGCGTTTAGGCGGAAGCGTTCGTAATCCGCGCCGTCAAAGCCGTCATGGCCGTTGCCTAATACAATCAACACCTTTCGGGGTACGGTTTGGGCCGGATCCCATAAGTCGGGGGGAAAATCGCTTGAGGTAATAGGCCAGGCCGTGGTGTACCCAGACACACGGATATTTTCGACAGGGGTGTCGTAGGTTTCGCTGTACCCGAGGCGAACCGGGGCTTGGCGGTTCAGGCTGGGGTATTCCTGGGCAAAGGGTTGGGGGGTGTCGTCCATCAGGCGGCTGGTTAGCTGGTGGACGAGTCCACTGGCCTGAGTCACCGCTTCCCAATCCACCTCGTCCTCGTTTTGGTTGTGCCAGTGCGTATCCCAAACCACAATTTCCTGAAACACCGGGGTAATGACGTGGGTGTTGGCCGGCCAGTGCGTTGTAAGCCTGGGGTCGTTTTTAGCGAGCCGAGGTATTTTGGCCATAACGCTTTCAAACGTTTGCTCGGTCGTGGCGGCATCGGGCAGGGCTGCCAGTTTTTTATCGGTCTCGGCCAGCTGTTTGTCGAGCTTGACGATGCGGGCCTTAAGCTTGGCCAGGGGTAACAAGGTGTCGCGTTCGGCTAGGCAATGGTTGTGCGTCAGTTCGTCAACCGAATATGAGGCCAGCTGGTAGCGGGCATGGAGCTGTTCGGCCATGGACGGGTAGCTGGCTTTCAATTCGGTTTTGTAGGCTCGTTCGGCCCGTCGCTTCTCTCGGCGGTAACGGGCCTGCTCTATTTTTAACGCCATCAGGTCCTGGTAGGCCTCGTTGGCCGCTTCTACCGGTGCAAGCCGGGCCGAAAAATTATAGGGGGCATCGGCCTCGGGTAAAAAGCCGGGGGGTTCGATGGGGCCATGGGTGCTGGCAAAAGGGTTTGCCCAAGGCAAAAACCCGCCGGCGCCGGGTTCTCGGAAAAACAGGTTGTCCGTCGTGTCGTCCGAGCCGAAGGGGGTAAAAAGGGGTGGGGGAGTATCGTGGCCAAACCGGCCGAAGGGCCCCAGGTGGTCTTGGGCCGTGTTGACGTGGGTGGGGTAGGTGGGCTCCCAGAGGGTGAGTCCGCGTTCGACGGTACCGGATCGCTGGAAGGCGTTCTGGTAATAGACCCCGGTGGTATAGGCGATGAGGGCCAGCAGCAGTGGTTGTATCCACGAAGGGGCCTGGGTACCGGGCATGGGGGGCATGCTTGCTTTGGGCGCCGCGTATCGTTTTTTGGATCGGTGGCGGTCTGCAGAGTGGGGCGAGGCTGTTTTGTGGCGGGTTTGTTTTAGCTGCTTGCGCAGCAATCGACGAAACTGTTGCCGGGCTTTTTGTTGTTTGCGCTGGTTGCGTTTTAGACCAAAAGCCACTGTGTCGACTGTGCCGTTGGTCGGCCCGGCAAGCGGAAGGCTTGTAAGCGCGTGGGTATGGCCGTTGTGTTTGCGTTGCGGTGCCGGCAAACGCAACGTCATGCCTGTACCCATGCCTAGCGTGTGTTGAAGTGATTGAATATCCATTGCTTGTGCTGTCAGCGGCCTGAGCCGGTTAAACGCCTAATCCGTGTGGTCCCGTTGCCCGTCTTGCGAGACGAAGGGTGTTGGGGTCGTTGGGTTAACTCGCTTGAATAACCATGGTCAATAACCAAACCGGGGGCGGGGCCAAGCTGCAAAAGCATGCGCTGTACCTTTCCAAAGCTTTGAAAAGCTTTGGAAAGCCTGCAAAGGGGACCCATGTCGTTGCATGTTTGTTGCCCACCCCGTTTTTGCCACTATCTAGGCTACTGTCAGATCAGTGTTACGCCAAAGCCTTGCCGGGTTCATCGGCATCCCCAGTTGATGGCCCCATTATAGCGATTTGCCCGGCGCTTGTCATGTGCCAATCGCGGGTTAAAAACCGCGATCGCCGGCCAACACCGAACCGAGGTGGCCCAGCACACTGCCTTCGCCCTGGGTTTGCGTACTGCGAATTTGGTCGGGGGGAATGGCGGCAAAAACGTTGCTGGCCAACCGGCTGAAAGGCAGCGATTGGAGCCAGACGGTGCCGGGGCCTTCGAGGGTAGCCAGAAACAACCCTTCCCCGCCGAAGAGCATGGTTTTAATGCCCTTGGCCAGGGTAATATCGTAGGAGACACTCCCCGTCAGTGCCACCAGACAGCCGGTGTCCACTTTAATCTGCTCGCCGGCCGCCAGTTCGCGCCGTACGATGGTGCCACCGGCATGGGCAAAAGCCAGGCCGTCGCCTACCAGTTTTTGAAGGATAAACCCTTCCCCGCCAAAGAAGCCGGCCCCCAGGCGCTTGGTAAAGCCCAGGCTGATGCCCACCCCCTTGGCGGCGCACAGAAACGAATTTTTTTGGCAGAGAATTTCGCCCCCCATGGTGCTTAGGTCCAGGGGAATGATTTTACCGGGGAAGGCGGCGGCAAACGACACGGTTTGCTTGCCCTGGCCCTGGTTGGTAAAGATGGTCATAAACAGCCGTTCGCCGGTCAGCAGGCGTTTGCCGGCACCCAGCAGCTTGCTGCCGAGCCCCTCGTTTTCCTGGCTACCGTCGCCGAAAATGGTGTCCATGTGGATACCTGCGTCCATCATCATCATGGTTCCGGCTTCGGCCACCACGCTTTCCTGCGGATCCAATTCGATGGTGACCAGCTGCATGTCGTCGCCGAGCAACTGGTAATCGATGTCATGACTGTTTCCCATACGGCGGTGTTTCACTCCTGTGTTTGGTGTTGGTAAGCCCATACAGGCCCACTATACCCCAAGGCCGTGGGTGGTTATACCTGGAATCTGTGTGACGTCGTACAAGAGCGTTTAGGGTATTTACTCTGTACCCACCAGCTTCATGGCTATTTTGCAATCAAGCTAGAAATAATATTACAATAGTATCCTAAGGTATTTTTTGGTGATTACAAATGTCAAGAAATATTAAACCCGAACACAGCAGAGAAAGAGTTAATAGAGCGGGCCATAATGTTAGGAGTGGTTCGCTAACTTCTGAGGATATTGATGTAATAGAGAATTGGAGAGCGGCGCATAACAAAATTTTAAATGACTGGCAGTCTAATTTACGCAACAGATGTAAGAAAAATAAAAAGATAACTTTTGCCCAACGATTGAAACGTAGAAATACTATTTTTGATAAATTAACTCGACAGCCCGAAATGCAATTATCAAGAATGCATGATATAGCAGGCTGTAGGCTTATATTTCCAGATATAGCCTCTCTTCATGAGTATAGAAATAGCTTACATGAATCTAGAATGAAACATGTTCTTAGAAAAGCAGATGAAGCTCCTTATCCCTATGATTACATGGAACATCCTCACCCAGATAATAGTGGGTATAGAGGGATACATGATGTTTTTAAATATTGTGCAAGGCCTGGCCGATCTCAGGAGTGGAATAACTTGCTTGTAGAGATTCAGTACCGTACGAGTAGTCAGCACGCTTGGGCTACTGCTGTAGAAATTGCCGGCCATATTACGGGTAATTATTCAAAATTTGATCAAGGTGATGAACAGCAGAAAGAGTTTTTTAGGCTTACTAGCGAAATAATAGCTCGGGCACATGAGGGTATGACGTCTTGTTACCCTACAGCAACTAATAGAGAGATAATTCAGAGGTTTACGAGTTTAGAACAAGAGCTACACCTCTTAATGAGGTTGAAAAGTTTAAAAATTGCTGGTGATCTAGAGAACTTTACCAAGCAGAATGTAATTTTACTATTGTCTAATGTTGAAGATGAAAGAGGGCAGCTAACTTTTACAGCTTATTCTTATGAATATTTACCAGAGGCGACGAATAAATATTTTGAACTAGAAAAAAAATATGGGGAAAAATATGATATCGTTCTTGTTCGTGCGCCATCTAAAGAAAGCTTAATGCATGCCTACAAAAACTATTTTTCTGACTCACAAGACTTTGATCGTTTGGTTATTGAGGGATTGGAGCTTCTCAAAAAGTAATAATTGATTGTTTGGTCAGAAATCAAGAAATGGTGGGCGTTGAGGGACTTGAACCCCCGGCATCCTCATGGGCAAATAGGGAAGGGCGGCGCTTTTGAGCGCCGCTGAAGTAATTGTTCTCTCCTTCAAAGGAGAGAAGGAATGGTGGGCGTTGAGGGACTTGAACCCCCGGCATCCTCCTTGTAAGGGAGGCGCTCTACCAACTGAGCTAAACGCCCATCCGTGTTGCTCTGTGCGATTGCGCATGCGCGGGTGTGTGTGTGCGCGCTGAGAGGCGGGGGATGGTCTGTGGGTGTGAAGCCAACCGAAGCCAATCGACGCCAAGGAAAGACACATCGGATTGAAATCAGGTTTCAGAGTGTAACAGCATAGACAAGGCCGTGGTAAAAATCAAGCGAGTGGCTCAATCAGGGGCCGGTTTGGGTAAGCCCATGTTCGGTGGCCACCCACTGTATGGGGACATCGGTTAAATCGGCGGGCAGGCGTTCAACCCAACACGCGGCCGGGACGGCACAGAGGGTTTTGTGCTGGAGGGGGGCCGATGCGAGCAGACGATCGTAGTACCCCTGGCCGTACCCCAGCCGGTTGCCCTGGTGATCGACGGCCAGGGCCGGGACGAGGATCAGGTCCAGTTCGGTTAAATCAAGCAACTGGGGTGCCTCGGGCAGGGGTTCGCTGACCCCGAAAGGGTTGGTGGTTTGTAGCGGATCGCCGGGTTGCCAGGCGTGGACGGTCAGTTGCCGGTGGTCGCTGATGCGGGGTAAGTAGAATTGGGGGTGGGGGGCCGCAAAATGTTCGGAAATACTGGCCAGGGCCAAAAAATTGAGCTCTCCTGGTAGTGGGTGGTAGAGCAGAATTCCTGTAGACTGGGTATAGGCTGGCCACTGCACAATGTGCTGTTGGATTTGTTGGCTCAGCACAGAGAGATCCAGCGTTTGGCGGGTTTTCTTAGCCAATAATCGCCATTCGTCTTTGTCTTGAGGCAATTGACCTGGTTCAGATGGAATAAAATCGGTCATGGACAGGATTTAACCTTTACGTACAACCCGTTATGCTGGAATGCCCCCAATTTTCCTAAGCGAAGGCGGTTGCCTAACGGGACTGGGATCGACTTATCGTAACAAATTTGTAATATATAGGCGACCATGGGTTTAGGCTTTTTGCACCACGTCGATAGCAAAGGTAGGAGAAAGGCAAAGGTTTGACCGGGAGTAAATATACCGCTTCTATGTTGCTTTCAGAGAAACTGAAAGAAGCCCGTGTTGAGGCTCATTTAAAGCAGCGCCATGTTGCTGAGTACCTTCATGTCTCAGTATCGGCGGTGTGTGCCATGGAAAACGGCCAACGGCGTATTGATGCCGACGAGCTGTTTCGTTTAAGCAAGCTTTATGGCAAGCCGCTGGACTGGTTCTTTGATGACCCGCATCCGCTGCCCAAACGCGAGGGCAGCCGTTGGTACGACAGTGACCCGTTGCTGCGCGAGTGCATTCACCTGCTTAAAAACGCCCCCGACACGATTCGGCGTCGCGCGGCGTATGGGCTGTTGGGCTTTTTAAGCGATCGCTAGGGTATTTATGCGCTCCATGCTCGCCGCGCGCCATTAAACATGCGCGGCGTATGGGTTGCTTAAGGCTTTTTGCGCGATCGCTAGGTGTCCCTGGCCTGGTGGCCACAGGCTCTTACCGGGCGTAGGCGCCTAAATAGGCACTGGCCAATCCGTCCTGGGGCCAAAATTTGGCTTGCCAGTGCGTGAGCAGACGTTCAAACACCAATGTCGGCTTCAGCAGGCCTTTTTCCGACAGGCCAATCACATCGGCCAGGCCGAAAAAGGCCATTTCATCAATATTCTCGGTGGTTTCCATCACCATGGCCGACGGGTCACTGTCGAGCTTGACCTTAAAGACCACATCCACCGCTTGTTTCGGGGGGGTCTGGGTCGGGTCGACCAAAAAATCGGCAATAAACAGCAGCTTGGGGTCGCTTACCACCAGGTTGGCTTCTTCCTGAAGTTCCCTGACGGCGCAGTCGGCCATGGTTTCGCCGGGTTCGAGCGTGCCGCCCGGCAGCACCCAAAACGGGTTTTGGTTTTGCCGAACCAGCAGCAAGTTGCCGTGGGCGTTAAAGACGACCACGCCCACCCGAATTTTGAAACTGTAGCGGTTTTGGCTCATCGGGTTGGTCCGGGGCCTCCTTACGTTACGGCAACTAGAAGGGCACCACTTGGCCTGAAAGGAGGTGGGCGCTTCTGTTTTCTTTATAACATTTTTTTAATAATGGCGTGTTGCCGTATCACAAGGTTTGGGCTCGCACGGTTTTATGCATGCAGAAGGGATATTGGGCCATCGTGCCATTTTACTATTTTGCCACTTTGTTAATGGTTGCCAGTTATGGCCGCCAAGCGGTGAGAATTGTTTGAAACCGATGTATCGGCTATCAGGCAGTTACTTCCACCAAGGCATTCGGTCGCCCGATCCAACATCCCGTTCACTTAGTTTCCGTTCGAATTGTTTAAGCGAAGATCAATAGTCACCGTGGTCCACCGTTGGCCGCTGCTTTCCTTGTGTTGCCCATGACCCGACGAGGGGGATTGGGGCAGATGCATACGAAAAACGGCTGGCATAAGGCCTGCGGGGCTTACTTGAAACAGGAGGGTTTGCGGATTGATTAAACCCATTCTCGGGATCCTGCAGCATGTACGGGCGTTCCTGGCTGGTGCCATGTTTTCCAGTGCCATGTTTTCCGGTGCCGTGGTGCCGGTAAAGGCGCTTGCTCTGCACCATCACCGCCGTCGATGAAGTCTTCTGCCGGCCTTATGGTTCGGCCTAGCCGATCAGCACCCGTGCCAACCGGTTCGGGGTGCCGTTCGTTTTTATGCTGCTTCAGTTACTGATGGAGACCACCGCGTATTAAAGACAGGATAAAGGTATGACAGGTGTTCGAAGCACCGTGCCGGGGATGACCATGCCCCTGGCCCATATCAGTCAGGTGCCCTTGCAACCGGGTGCCATGCCTGTGCTGACTGCGGAAACCGAAACCCACAGTTATTACACCATTCAAAATCCTACCGACCAGCAAAGCCTGTGGCATCGGCAGCAAGCGAACCAGATGCAGCAGGGGTACACCGGTAGTGTGGTTGACGGGTTACGCGGCCAGAGTCGTATTTTGGGTATGTTTCGTAACCCGCTGGCCGATCCCGATTTGGCACCGGGCTCGACGGTACTGCAAAGCAGTACCGGGGTTTTGATTCGTACCATGGCGGGCCGTACCGGCGAGTTGTTTAGCACCGGGGCGAGCGAACTGTCGCGAAACCCAGGGGGGTTCTGGAATCGCATGGCCAATGTGCCGATGCTTGATCAACGCCTGGGCTTCAACGCCCGTCCGGGTAGCTGGCTGGGTGGGTTTAACCTGGCCGAGAATGCCACCCGGGTTGGTAACCTTCATGGCGGCTGGAGTGTGGGCGGAGTAATCAGCGGCGAATTCAAGAACCATTGCCAGGGCCTGATTCGCTATATGGACACGGGGGCCATGCGGCATTTGCCTTCGGCCATTATTGGGGTGGCCAATACCGCGCTGGCTGTGGCATGTGCGGGTATGGCCTTTAGCCGGCAATACAGCGTGTCGATGCAGAAAGGCGATAGCACCGGCGCGTTTGGTAGTGCCTTGACGGCAGGAGGCATGGAGTTGGCCAAGTTTGCCGGGGGCTATGCCGTCGGCAGTATTGCATATGGGGCCGTTGGTGCGCTGGGGGTTGGTGCCATTGCCGGTATCCCCGTATTGCCGTTGCTGGCTGCCGGGTTTGCCGGGGTAATGTTTGCCAAGCTGTTTACCTCTGTTTTTGGTCCTTCGGTCGAGTCGTTGCCGCATTATGAGGCACCTCCCGTGACCTACAAAATTCAAAAACCGGGTGCACGGGCTTCGCATGGCAGTGGGCAGGGTGACTCGATGTTTGCCCAGCTGACCAACCCGGAGTTTTATCAGCAGGGCTTCAGCGATGCCTTTACCGAATCGGCCAACCCCACCCTGATTACGCCGGTGCAGTCCTATTAAACTCTATCGGGCATGTAGCGGTCTGAGACGTTGATCGATGTCAAAAATGGTTCTGGCCAGCAGGTAGCCGGCATTGACCACCAGCACGGACACCCGTTCGCCACGCTCCATTGAAACTTGCTGTTTGTCGGCACTGCGTGTGGCCCCTTTGAATCCGGCGGCTCCCACAGGCATGTCGTCCTGGAAGAGATCGGGGCGTTGTTGGGTGGCCGATGAAGCGGCAGAAGTGGTAGAGGCCGCCTTGGCCTGCTTAAATGGTTGCGGATCGAAGAAAATCGGGGGCAGGCCGTCCATGGCCAACCCTTCGTTGACGCGTTCCTCGATGGCTTCGAGGTAGGGCTCGGCCTCGGGATCATGCTTTAAGGTAATGTGCAGCTGCAGGGCTTCGGCTTGCTGAATGACAGCCTTGAACTTGCCCATAACGTTTGTGTCGAGGTAAAGCACCACGCAAATGGCGGCTTCCTGTCCGCCTTCTTCTTCGTCCTCGCCGCCCTCGAACTCCAGTTGCATTTTTTGTCCCGGAGGCAGGGGGGACCATGGCAGGTACAGCAATATCAGGGTTTCGGCAGCACGCTGCGGCGATTGCAGGGCGGCTTCGCCAATCTGTCCCAGGCGATGGGCTACCTCCATAATCTGGTGGCCGTTGCTGAGTTGCAGGGCCCGGTTGTTTTGCAGCATTTTAACCAGTTTGCTGGCGGCTTCCTTCGAGTTGCCGTCAAGCAGCTGGGCCACGTCCTCGGTGGACAGCTTGAGATCCCCCTGATTTTCGAGCAGGGTGCGCAGCATTTCCTTAACCTGTTGCTGTTGGGTCTTGCCGCCCGATTCGGAGGCCAGTTGCATTAGCAGTTGCTGAAGGTCCTTGGGCAGGTCCAGGGCCACCTTCATGAACTCGGCGGTTTGCTGGTTGTTCATCAGCAAGCCGTCCTGCTGTAGCAGTTTGGCCAAGGAGACCCGCTGTTCGACGAAGGCCTGGTTGCTCAGGGGCACCTGCCCTGCTAGGTTGGCGGCCTGGTTAAGCAGCGAATTGGCGGGGACCAGTGAGCCGCCCCGGTTAACCAGGGTGCTGTTTAGCGGGTTGAAGGGCTGGTTTTCAGAACGATCCTGGCCCAGGTTAACCGACCCCCTCAGGATTTGGCTGAGTTGGGCCATGATCAGGTTGATTCCGAAATTGCTCGACATACTTGTAGTATCGGTCTATTTGGGCAAAACAACAAGATCAACGGCCGATATCTTTGGCGTTGGCCGGGCCAAGGGGTTAGCGACGGCAGACGTCCGGCCAAAAAACGGCTATAATAGTCCTATGTTCAAGGTGTTTTGCGAGCTTGTTTGTCCCATGTGCCTAAAGCCGGCCCGTGCCAACCGAATGGTTTTGTGGGTGGCTTTGGCTGCCACGGCCTTGTTGGCAATGGCGGCCATGGTTTTTGGCGGCTGCCAACCCAAGGGCGAGCCAGCCCCCGACAATCAGCTTGAAGCGGTCCGGCAACGCGGGTATTTGGTGATTGGCTGCAAGTACGACTCGCCCCCGTTTGGTTACCTGGACACGGATGGCCACGTCAAGGGGTTTGAAATCGATCTGGGTCGCCTGTTGGCCGACAAGGTGTTGGGTGACCCCAATGCCGTGAAGTTTGTCCAGGTTAATACCTCCACCCGGATTGCCGCCCTCGATGCCAAGCATGTGGATCTGGTCCTGGCTACCATGACCATTACCGAGGAACGCAAGGAAAAGGTGACGTTTTCCCCCACCTATTACACGGCGGCTCAGGCCGTTATGGTCAAGGCCGACAGCGCCTACCGGCGTGTGGCGGATTTGGACGGCAAGCCGGTGGCCTTTGTGCTGGGGGCTACCAGCGAGGCCCGGCTCAAGAAAAACATTCCCCAGGCCAAGCTGTTGGGGTTCAAGGCAACCACCGAGGCCTTCAGTGCCTTTAACGCCGGTCGTGCCCAGGCTTTCAGCACGGATGATTCGATTTTGTACGGCTTTGTGTCGGAGTACTGCGGCGTTAAGCTGCTTGAAGATCGCCTGAGCGAGGAGCCTTACGGTATGGCCTTTCGCAAGGATGATTCGGCAAAGCCTTTGGTGGCGGCGGTTTCTTCAGCCCTGGAGCAACTGCTGGCCGCTGGCGAGGTGGCACAACTAAAAGCCAAGTGGATGCGCACCAACCCGCCCGACACGTGCGCCAAACCGTAGCGGCCCGTTGCGGCTTTTTTGTTTTGTTCGTCTCTGCCTTGTTACCGTCTGCCTTAACCTAAATTTTTGAGCGGTACCGTTTGATGAGATTACTGGGCTTTCTATCACGAGATTGGTCGGCTGGGCGTTGGCCCGGTTTGTTGGTGGCGGGAGTATTGGGGCTGGTTTTATTGATGGCCGGTCTGCAGGCTTGTCGCCTGCCGGGTCAGGGCGGGGGCGATCAATTGGCCCAGGTCAAGGCACGGGGGTACTTGCGGGTGGGTACCCTGTATACCATTAAGCCCTTTGGCTATCTCGACGATACCGGCCGGCCCGTCGGCTTTGACATCGACTTGATTAAGGCCATTAGTCAACGGTTGCTGGGGCAATCCAGCCATGTCGAGTTTGTTGAAACCCATGTCCCGAACCGGGTCAGTGCATTAAACAGCAAGCAGGTGGATTTCATTTTGGGCGTGGTCGTCATCACGCCGAGTCGCATGGCCCGGATGGAGTTTACGCAGGCCTACCACCATGCCCCGCTTCGGTTGGTGGTGCGCAAGGACAGTCTCTATAAAACCGCTGCCGACTTGACGGGCAAGCCGGTCGGGTTTTTGCTGGGGGGCACCAGCGACACGGCCCTGCATCGGCATCATCCCGGTTATAAACTAAGCGGGTTTAAAAACGTGCCGACGGAATACCATGCCCTGCTTGATGGTCGCCTGCAAGCCTTTGGGGTACCCGAGGGGGTAGGGTACGGGCTAATGGCCCGTTCCTGCCAAATTCGTTTGTTGCCCGATGCCATTGAGGCCCAGCGCTATGGGGTGGCTTTCCGAAAGGACCCGGCCACCGACACGTTGCGCCAAGCCGTCAATACCATTATTGCCGAGCTGGAGGCCGACGGGACACTTAAGGCCCTGCGTGAAAAGTGGCTCCAGGAACCTTCCCCTGACCGGTGCACGTCTTCCTAGCCCTTGCTGGTGGTTGTCTTTGGCCGATCTGGTGTTGTACGGCATTAAATGGGATGATAAAAAAATCGGGCGGCTGGTTTTCATGCAAACAGACCCAAGTCGTCGACAGCTTCCGTTTAGGATACAGATGATGCGGCCAAGTTGTTTCATTCGTCAGGTTTTGTTCGGGGATGCCGAGTATACCGGGTATGCCGGGTGCTTTGTGCGTTTTGTGCATTTTGCGCGTGTTGGCCTTGCGTCAGGCCGTTGCCTGTTGGTACGGACGGTTGCCCTGCTGTTGCTGGGGTTGCTTGTTGTGTCGTTGCCATGCCTGACAGGCTGTGGTGAGAACCCGAACCAGGATCGCCTCGAGCTGATTCGGCAACGGGGTTATATTCGGGTAGGCACCGAGATGGCCTTGCCCCCGTTTGCCTATATGGACGAGTCCGGGCAGTTGCAGGGGTTTGACATCGATTTGATTAAGGCCATTAGCCGGGCCCTGGTGGGCCGTGACGATAACATCGAATTTGTCGAGGTACGCACGGTCAACCGTGCCGCTGCCCTCAATGCCCGGCAGGTGGATTTTGTCGTGGCGGTTTGCACCATTACCGAGCCCCGAAAAAAAATCTATCGGTTTACCAAGCCCTACCATGTGGCCTATTTTCGGCTGCTGGTTCGAAAAGACAGCCCGTACCAGGACGTGGCCGATTTGCATGGGCGGAAGGTCGGGTTTTTGGTTCCGGGCGTGGCCAACATGGTGCTGCATGAAACCCATCCCGAGTTTGATTTAATTGGGTTTAACACGGTGCCTGCCGAATTTAAGGCCCTGCTGGGCAAGCAAATTGAGGCGTTTGGAACCCAGGAGGCCACCATATACGGGTATGTCCGTCGCAGTGATTGCCAGGTTCGGTTTTTGCCCAACAAGGTGAAGGAGCAGCCTTACGGGGTGGCCTTGCGCAAGGACCCGACCACGGATGCGCTGACTGACCTCCTGAACCAGAAGATTGATGCGTGGCAGACCGACGGGTTTTTGCAGGGCCTGCGCGATAAATGGTTGCGCATGCCGGATTGTCATACCGCCGCCCCATAACCGTCCCGTCCCTGCACGCGTGCGCAGCCTTAATCTTTTTATAAGGGTTCAGGGGGCAATTGTGCGGCCATGCGGGGTTTAATTTATATATAAGATATAAATAAGATAAGCGACAACCAGCGACATACAGGATAAACCGCACCCGACTGCGGTGGGACATCTTAAACGCCAGTTAGCGACTCCAGTTAGCGACTATAGTGTAAAACGTCAAAGGGACACCCAAAACCGAACCAGCCGCGGCACCCGTGCTTTCCATGCCGTGGCGGCTTGGTAACAAGCGACGCGGCACCATGGACCCGGTGCCCTACCCCGGTAAGGGGCAAGCAACCCCCCTAGTGAAGGGAACGAGATTGAGCGTTATTCCATCCCCTATTCCATCCCCTATTCCATGCCTTATTCCATGCGTGTCCCGACCACGGCCTTGTGCCGGTCCCAGGACCATTCAAGATACAACTCAAGGTACCGTCCATGCAGACCGGCTGATTGATGCCCTGCGGGCTATCGTGCTTTGTGCCCAAAACTTGCTGCTGTGGCTGATCGCCTGCCGCCCATCCTTGGTGCCATTGCCATGCCGGGTTTGTGTTGGCCCCACCCCCTTTATTGCCGTCTCCCGTTTTCACCGCTGAAGTGCCTTGGCCGTACTCCTTAGCCATCATCACTCCTCTTCAGGCCGACAAGCTTCAGCATGGGTCACCCAGGGCGTCCTGTCCTAGGTTTGTTTCACAGCCCCTAACCTCACCCTTGGGTGACCCCCCTTTTACCGTCGCTTTCTTCCCACAGCCCTGACTCTCCTCTCGGGGCTGTGGGTCGTGCACGGTTTGTATGGTCGTACACGGCCCCGCTTATTGAGCCCGTGGCGGTTATGCGGTTGTTGTTCTTGCGTGTTGCAACTGCCACGCCGATACCCCATGGGCCACCCGGGCGGCAATCGTTTGTTCCACCGCAAGTTGATCTGCGTCGGGGCCCAGGTCGAAATACCGGTAGCCCGTCTCGTGGCCAAAGTCCTTGGGCGCTGCCGTCATGCGTTCAAAGGCATTGAGCCAGCTAGGCTTCTTGGTATTGAACAAGGCCAGGGCCTTGGCCGATCCGTTGGCATGGGCCAGCATCTGGAAGGTATCGGGGCTAAAAATTAACCGGGCGATGCGACGGGCCTGAATGTCGTCAAACAGATGAGTGGATCGCTGGTCAGCTGGTAAATCCAGCAGGCCACCCGGTGCACGAAAAGGCTTGGCCAGCAGTGGGCTATGGCCAATGACCTTGGGCTGGAATAAATCGGCGGTCTGCAACCGCTGGGGCAGGGTATCGGCCGTCAGGCCAAAGGCTTCGAGCACAGCCGTGCCAAAGGTGTTTTTGGAAAAATCCATGGCTACCGCTACGTCGGGTTTTTGATCATCGATCAGGTCCACCCCGATTAGGGCGCCGGTGGGTTTGACACGGAAGGTGAACCGGCCAAACGAAGGCTGGTACTGTGGCAGAAAGGTAGGAATCGTAATCATGACATCGCACGCCCAAACTTAATTTAAACCCAGGGACAATGAGAAAACAGGTTAGCCAAACAACGTTGGTAAAGTAAAATTACTAAATATATAGTTTCTATATCACAGCACAGTGTACTGATGACACGAAGGTATACTATAGCCAGTTTTCCCAGCAAATGCAAGGGGATTGTATCGGCTCGTAAACAGGGCGGGGCGCGACGAAGAGGGCGGTGCTGGTTGTTTTGGCTGTATTGCTTGGCGTTTGTAAAACTGTCGCGTTACTTTATTTTTTGCTTGTATTATCGTGGTACAACTATTACCCAGGTTTACTGCTGTTGCCGTTTGCCCTGTTTCTGGCTGTCCGTGGACGGTGGGATGTTTGATAAAGGGCGAATTCGGCCGGTGAATCGGGGGTTTTGGGGGATGTGTCGCGACCCAAAACCCGTTTGGCCCCTTTAGCGATTTTACCGATGCGGTCTGGCCATGGCGTTCTTCCCTTCCCCCTTTTCCCATGCACTTCCGCCATGGTTGCTTTAATTCAATCCTAGCGAGCTGTCCGAGTTGATGACCAACCCCGTTGCGTTACCGTTGTTGGTGCGTGCCACCGAAAAATTCCAGGAATACGGCCTGGTGAACAAAGGCGTATTGGAGGTGGTTGGGGTGGATGTGCCCATGATCGGGTTGGCCCGTAATCCGGCGGAACGCAAGGAGGTGCTGTTTCGCCAGACGGTTATTTTGGTGGCGGCGTTTATGCTGGCCCCGTTGCATGCCTATTTCTTTCGCAACCACTATGCCCGCCGTGCCCGTATTCCCAAGGAGCTGATGCGCTTCAGTTACGAGCACCTGCTTTCGGGCAAGGCGTTTGCGCATGGGCTGGGCGATTTCTTAAAAACCGTCACCCCAAAAACCCGACGCGCTATTCGGCGGTTGGCGCAGACCACGGTGGTCTCTCCCCACGGCAGCCTGCACAAGCGTATTCTGGATGCCAAAACCAACATGATGACGGTCGACTTGATGCTGGAAGGGTTGATTTTCGCCAACCTTGGGTTTATCAAGAATGCCTTTGGCCGCTTGATTACGGGCAAGAAACAGTTTACAGGCGAAATGGGGGTGGTCAGCCAGAACACCCTCGATGCGATGTATGCCCGCCGGCACAACCAGGCCGGGCAGCAGAATCCGATTGCCCAAAAATGCCTGTCCCTTTTCCAGCGTTGGGGCCCCACGGCCATGGCCGTTGCCGGTACCCCCTTGTTGGCTCAGGCCATGAAACGGGCGGTCTACAAGCAGGCTTCGCCTAACCCGGTATTGAACCGGATGTACCGCTTTCTTAGAAGCCATGCCCGCCATTTTGACTACAAGGAAGGCTTGATGCTGGGGTTGGGGCCCATCCTGTTCATCGGGATTCTCAACGACGTGGGGGACGTGATGGCAGCCAGAAGCCCCCATGAGCGACGCGAGGTGTTTCTCAAGCGCCTGCCGGTCACGGTTACCTTTTTCTTTGGCGATCTGATCTGGATGGGCCTGATGGCCAAGGCCTTCAGTAAGCGGCTTGGCGTGCCCGTGACCCGGTGGATTACCCATGCCATTGCCAAGGCCCCGGCGGGCAAAAAAGTGAAGGCTGGAAAATGGGCCAGCCTGTTTTATGCCGCCAGCTTTCTGCTCAACGTAGCCACGGTTAGTGCCGTTATTGTGGCCAACAACCGGTTGACCACGCGAAAGGTCCGACAAGAGGCCAAAGCCCTTAAGGCGCCACCCATGCCCATGCCTCCGCCTCTGCCTCTGTCTCCGCCTCCGGTTTTGGTGCCGTCACGCCCGCCGGGGGTTGCAACCCAATGGTCGGGTTATCCCCTGGTTCGTTCGTTGGTGCCGGTCTATTGGGGTGTACCCATGAACGTGAATATGAATGGAGAAAACGCACCGGCCAGCTCAAAAACCTAAAAGGAAAGAGAAGGTCGATGCGTTTCAATGGAAAGAGGAGAAGGAAGGAGGAAGAAAAAAATTAGGTAGGGGCTGCCGAGGGCTAGTCCATCTGGTCCATTTCGCGCAGGTTGTCGCGAACCATGTCCAGCGAGGCTTGAACGATTCGGGTAACCCGGCTTGAGGAGAGACCGACGATGGAGGCAATTTCCTTGACCTGCATGTTTCGGTAGAAGCGGTATTCCACGATGGTGCGCTCCTTGGGCGGCAGGTTCTCAATGGCCCGGCGGATGGCTCGGCCCAGTTCAACCACCTCAAGATGTTCTTCGGGGGTGGCGTTGCCGTCGCTAATGCAGTCGTAGCTCGAGTCGCCATCTTGGCCGTCGACAATGCTGTCGATCGACAGGATGGTTTCATAGACGGCTTCACGGACTTTTTCCGGCGACTCCTTGTCGTCGTCGTCCTTGGCAGCCGCCTTGTTCTCTTCGGTCTTTTTCTCCTCAACCACTTTGCTGTGCTTCATCGTGTACCATTTGTAGCGGGCACGCAGCTCGTTACGAATGGCCCAGCGGGTTGCCGTGGCGATGTAGGAGATATTCAGCTTCTCGATGTCCTGGGCGGTTTTGCCCTCAAAAATATTTTGCACGGCAATCGTGCCAATGCTGACCAGTTCCTCGTAGTCAATCATATGGTTGGGAACCCGGCGATACTCGACCTTGGCAACGCGCTCGATGAGTTGCAGGTACTTGGCAATATAGCGATCGACCACCGTCAGTCGGCGGGCGCCGCCTCGGGTTAGGTTGTCAGCTTGGGGTTGCTTTTCCACTTTGGCCGTACTTCTTTCCATTGTTTGGTGGGTCTCCTTGAGGGGTCGCACCCTGTGCTGGCACTGATGAAGTGGCGCAGAACTCCGAGGGGACTGGTTCAAGGGATCGTTTCGTCAGGAGTGTTTTAATGATGTATTTCGGCAAAACGGGGATGGGGAAAGCCGAGAGAGAATCATTACACTGGACAGGTTGACGTGATAAGGGGACTGCAAGAGGTTGTGGCTACAATTGACTTTGTTGGGAAGCGAACGAATCACGCGTGTCCTGGCGAAAGACTCCTTGACCTGCTGCTGCCGTGGCTTTTAAGTAACTTAAAGCCCTGGCAATCCGCAGAGGTCGCACTTCGCAGAACGGTTGGCCCACTCTATTAGGTACTAGACCTTAACATACCAGTTCATCCTGCACAATTATCAGGTAACAATTGTTTGAGAGAGGATATAACCGGGATATGAGGGGTTGGCCGTTTGCTTCAGGCTGTAGGGTGGAGGTGTTTCATTTCGTCGGCACAAAAGGCTGTGAATAAAAGTTTGTGCTACCGAAATCATGATTCTGTTGCGTTTTGTGTAGTTTCTGGGCTACCTTGCCCTGGAACCGACTGTCCGGTGATTTTCCAGGCAAACATCAGAATCTCGGCAACGGCCTGATACAGTTCGGGCGGGATTTCCTGATCGATATCGACCGTGCGAAACAGAGTCCTTGCGACCGCCTCGTTTTCGACAATGGGGATCCCATGGTCACGAGCGATCTCTTTAATTTTTTCGGCAAAAAGTTCCGTACCTTTAGCCACCAGTTTGGGGGCTTCCATCTCCTCGTGCGTATACTGTACGGCACAGGCAATGTGGATGGGGTTGGTTATGACCACATCGGACAACGGAACGGCTTCGAGCATGGATTGCTGCAGCATCTGCATCCGTTTTTGCCGTAACTGGGCTTTGACATGCGGATCGCCCTCGGTGTTCTTGAATTCGTCTTTCAACTCTTTGAAGGACATTTTCTGGTCTTTCAGGAATTTCCACCGCTGAAACAGGTAGTCCATGGCGGCAATAATAAAGAACACAACCATGGCCTTGATCATGAACGCGAACAGGATTTCGCCAAGCAGGGTGGTCATGGCAAACAGGTTTTCGGTTAGCCCGATGACGAGCACCTCGCGGCGGTGGTCCCAGATGCTCATAAACCCGAGCATCCCCAGGATTGAGATTTTAATGATGTTCTTGACCAGCTCAAACAGGCTTTTCATGGTAATTAGGTTTTTAAGGCCCTTGACGGGGTTGAGCTTGTCGAATTTTGGCTCGATGGCCTTAACGGCAAGCAGGGGTCCTACCTGGAAAAAATCGCCAATAACCGCCACGATAAGCGCCAACAGCAGCATGGGGCCAATGACACTGACCAGCGTGATGATGACGATGGTCATCACGTACATTTCCCCAATGTTTTCCACGCTGATAAGCGGGATTTCGTCGTACAGCAGCACGAACATCCGCAACAGCTGTTTCCAGATAAAGGGAAACATGTAGTAGAGGAACATGAACATCACGATCAAAAAGATGGCGGTGCTGATGTCCTTGCTTTTAATGACCTGCCCTTGCTCGCGCGCTTTCTTGATCTTTTGCGGCGTGGCCTCAAACTGCTTGTCCTCGTCGCCCATGGGTGGGGTTGACGTCCCTTCTAATCAATAAACTATGGTGTCCCCCGGTTTTTTTCAGGGGGGGGTACCGTTGACACACACACGACACTACGTACGACGCACCGCTACAGCCATTTACCGGCGCAGGAGATGCTTAGGCTATTGTAGGTGGATTGCCGCTGAAAAAAAAGCCGACGATCCCAGGTTGTTGCCGAAGGCAGCCGACGGCTCCCCTTTAAAGGATAATTCCCTGTAGAATAAGGGGGTGGGCTGCGGTTCGCGTGCGCCCATTTGGAGTTTTGTCATTGGTGAGTTTGCCCCGTATCGGGTGCAATGTCTGCAGGGAAGGGCCCGCTTGACCCCATGATCCTGATTCTTGATCGAAAACGCCCCCATGCCAACGACGACACCCTGAGCCACCAGGAGCGGGTGTACCAGGCCATTGTCCGGCTCGGCGGCCATGCGGTCAGGCTGTACCTCGAGGAGGTGCCCAAGCCGGTTCAGTTTGCCATGGTGCCGGGACGCCCCGGCCAGGGCCACCTTCGGCCCGAAGCCGGCATGCCGGCCATTCCGCTGGCCGACATTAATGTCGTCTACTCGCGGTACATGATTGACACCATTAACCCCAACACGGTTCGGTCCGAGGATGCCAAACTGAACCAGTCCCTTTTCCGGGAAATCGATTCGGCCTTTGGCAGTCTGTTGCGGGGGATGGACGTGGTTTGGGTCGACCATCCCGATGCCTACCACCAGCACATGTTCAAGTCCTACCAGTACCAGTTGATGATGCAGGCCGGCCTGCCGGTACCCGATACGGTGATAACCAATGACCCGGATACGGTGATCGCATTCTGGCAAAAGCACCAGGGGCGGGTGGTCTATAAACCCTGCTGGTTCGGGGCGTTTACGTCGCGCTTAACCGAGGCCGATTTGACGCCGGAACGGCTGGCCAACCTGGGTGAGGCCCCGGTTAACTTTCAGGAGCTGATTGACGGGACGGACGTGTGGATTTATGCCGTGGGGCGTCAGTTGTTTGCCGCCGAGGTTTGCAGTAACCGCCTTGACAGTCGCGAGCCTGACGAGGCCCTGGAGTACCGGCCTATTGAGTTGCCGGAGCCGGTCAAGCACCAGTGCTTTGAATTAATGGATTTGCTTAACCTGCGGTTTGCTGCCATTGATACCCGGCGCCGCGATTCGGACGGCACCTATTTCTTTTTCGAGGGGAACCCAAGCCCGGTTTTCGAGTACTTTGAAGGGCAGACCGGTTATCCCGTTTGCCAAACCCTGGCCCAGTACCTCATCGATCACGATCGCTAGGGGGCTTTGGGTTGCCTTAGCTGTAACGGGAGAGCCGGTTAAATACGGTATTCTGCTTGGCGGTGGCGTCGGCCTGGCTCAGGTTGCGGTTAAACGACACATGGGCCGTGTCGGCCAGATCAATGAGGGGGGCCGGTGTCGTGACAGCAACAGGCTGTTCGGTTGGCTGGACAGGCGCTGCAACGGCAACGGGAGCTGTGGTAGCGGCGGCCGCCATGGCTGGCGTGGGCTGGGTTTGGGTAGGTGACAGCAACGATTCGAGGGCACCGACCAGCTCGCCGAGGTTGCCCAGGTTGAGTCCCAACAGGTTGCCGTCGTTGGCGCTTTGGCCGTTTGCGGCAACGGGGGCGGCAGGCGCTGCGGGGGTGGTTGTGGTTGCTGTGGGAGCCTGTAGGTTGCCGTTTTGAAGCCCCAGCGCGGTGAACAGATCCTGGACAAAGTGCCCGTCGTCCGTGCTGGCAAGGTTGTTGTGAAAACTGGATTGCTGGTAGTAGGCCAGCGATTCGTTATGGTGGCGGTTAATCAGGGCCAGGTCGATGGCCGAGTTGGTGAGCACTTTGCCTTCGTAGCCATAGCGGGCAATCCAGCCAATGGTGTCTACGTGAACCTCTTCGGCCATGCTGTTGTGGCCGGGGGTGCCGGCGTGGGCCAGTTCGTGGGTCAGCAGTTTAATGGAAAACCCGTTCTGGTTCAGCACGATTTGCTTGGTGCCGTTGTTCTCTTCGTACTTGCCGTCTACCCCGTCCGGGAAGGGAGCGGTGGCAAAGGTAACGCCCTGGTTGATGGCGTTGCGCATCAGTGCCAGGGTAATGCCGGTTTGGTCGTGGTTGGCGTAGTCGAGCAGGGTTTGGGCCAATGCCGGTTCCGTTGTAACCCGGTCAAGCTCGGCCTGGGTCATCGGGTTGTTCTTCAAGGTCTGTTGCAGGGTGGGAATCCCGTTGAGCAGGGCCTCGATCAAGGGACGGTTCAGGTTGGTCTGGACGGGGCCGGTAGCAATGTCCGTGCCAAAGGCCGTGGCTGACAGCGCACTGGCTGTATCCACTCCAAACCCGTTGCCCGATGCCGTCGTGGAGACGGGGGCACGGCCCGATAGGCTCGATAAGGCCGATGAGCGGGTATATGAATGGGGGGTTAACCCATGCAGTCCGGGTAGTTGCATAGTGGGAACGAACGAACTCTTCTCTACTTGTTACGCAATAGGGGGGTGCTAAGCGAAATCACGCTCAACATCGTACGGGTACGGTCAATAGACCGAAACCGAAAGGACGAACGAATAACATCTTATTAATTATAAAAACAATATTATGAGGACTTGTGCCATGGCCCGGTGCAATTGTTACAGATGTTACAGAATCGAGGCAAACGAGGGGCTGAACTGGACCACGGTGCCGGTGGGGTAGGGGGCTAGTTCGTTGTCGCGCATGGCTATGCGGCCACCCACAATGGTGGCAACGGGTTGGCCGGTGGCTTGGAAACCGTCGAAGGGGGTCCACCCGGACCGGTTGGCCATAGCGGTATGGGTAATGGTGTGTTTGGCCTTCAGGTCTATCAGAGTCAGGTCTGCATCAAAGCCTGGGGCAATTTGGCCCTTGTGGGCAATGCCGTAGAGCCGGGCCGGGTTGGTGCTGGTTAGCCGAACCAGTTGCTCCAGGCTGAGCCGGCCTTCATTGACATGGGTGAGCATGACCGGCAACAGGGTTTGTACACCGGGCATGCCCGATGGGCTCTTGGGGTAGGGTTGGGCTTTTTCGGCCAGCGTGTGGGGGGCATGGTCCGAGCCGATGGTCTCGACCACGCCGGCCTGGACGGCTTGCCACAGCGCATCGACGTGGTGCCGCTCGCGCAGCGGTGGATTCATCTGGGCCAGCGTACCCAGGCGCTCGTAGACTTCGGGGCCGTGCAGGGTCAGGTGCTGCGGGGTTACCTCGCAGGTTACCAGCGGCTTGTGGTTGGCCAGAAAAGCGGCTTCCTCGGCCGTGGTCATATGCAGAATATGGGCGGGGCGTCCGGTTTGCCATGCCAGGGCGGTGAGGCGTTTGGTGGCCCTGAAGGCCACTTCGGCATTGCGCCACTGCTCGTGGGCCAGCACATCGGGACCGTAAGAACAACCGGCTTCGGCAATGGGGCGACGTGCATGCAACAGTGGCTCGTCTTCGGCATGGACGGCCACGCGGCGATGCCCGGCTTGCAGTACGCGCTTGATGGTGGGGTCGTCGCCGACGAGCATGCCCCCGGTCGAGCAACCCATGAAAAGCTTGATGCCGCAGCAGCCTGGCTGTTGCTCCAGCCACGCCAACGTGTCGATGTTGTCGGGCATGGCCCCGGCAAAAAAAGCAATATTGGACCAGCTTCGGCCGACGCTGGCGGCCACTTTGGCGGCCAGTGCGTCGCTGGTGGTGGTCAGCGGCCAGGTGTTGGGCATTTCAAAGACCGTGGTGATGCCGCCCAAGACGGCCCCGCGTGTGCCGCTTTCGATGTCTTCCTTGTGGGTAAAGCCCGGTTCGCGGAAGTGGGTGTGGGTGTCCATGATGCCGGGGCATACGTGCAGACCGGTGGCGTCAAGGGTTTCGGCAACGGGGCCGTAACCGTCGGGACAGCGGCCCAAGCCGATAATCCGGCCTTGGCTGATAAAGACGTCGGTGGTGGTTATCCCATCGGGCAGTACCACATGGCCGTTTTTAATCTGCAAATCGAGGGGGGGGAGGCAAGGGGTCATAGGATTAAGGCATACTCAAAATAGCTGTATAGACACGGAACGGAGACAGAACGGAGACAGAATCGATCCCATGGACAGGGACGATGGGTTTTGACTAGCATGATGCTAGCAAAAACCGGTTGCAATCAACCTGTGTCGTCGCAATGCCAGAGAACGTTGTTGTTATGACCGCTACGCCCACCCCGCCCGTTAACCTGCAAGTGCCCACCCCGCCCTCCCAGCGGCTGGGCCTGTACCCGTCCATTGAACCCTACCAGACCCATCACGTACGGGTGTCGTCCGTGCATACCCTGTATGTCGAGGAAGTGGGGAATCCCAATGGGTTGCCGGTGGTCTTTTTGCACGGAGGGCCCGGTGGTGGTATCAGCGCCGATCACCGGCGGCAGTTTGACCCGGACCTCTACCGCATTATTCTTTTTGATCAACGCGGGTCGGGCAAGAGTACGCCCCACGCCAGTCTTCAGGATAACACCACCTGGGATTTGGTCGCTGACATCGAGCAGCTTCGCAAGCAATTGCATATCGATCAGTGGCTGGTGTTTGGCGGATCGTGGGGCAGCACCTTGGCGCTGGCCTACGCTCAAACCCACCCGGCGTCCGTTAGCGGGTTGATTTTGCGCGGCATCTTCCTGTGCCGTCCCGACGAAATTCAGTGGTTTTACCAGGCTGGCTGCCACCGGCTTTTTCCCGATGTTTGGCAGCATTACGAAGCGGTTATTCCGCCCCAAGAGCGCGATGATATGCTCTCGGCCTATTACCGACGCCTGACGAGCGACGATGAGGCCGTACGTCTGCAAGCCGCCAAGGCGTGGAGCGTGTGGGAGGGTAGCCTGTGCCATTTGTTGCCGAACCAGACGACCATCGATCATTTCGAGTCGCCCGAGGCTGCCCTGGCCCTGGCCCGTATTGAATGCCACTACTTTGTGCACAACTGCTGGTTTAAAAAGGACAACCAGTTACTGGCCGATGCCCATCTGCTGTCGGCCATCCCGATGTGGATTGTCCATGGCCGCTACGATGTGATTTGTCCGCTGGAGAATGCGTGGCAACTGGCCCAGGCATGTCCGCATGCCCACCTGACCATTGTGCCCGATGCCGGCCATTCCTTTAGCGAACCGGGGATTCTCGATGCCCTGATTCGGGCCACCCAGGCTTATGCCGCGCGGTTTGTTCCGGTTTAATAGAAAACCGATCGGGCTCGTCTGTTCCTGAAAACCATTGATTTTGGGCGTCTTTGGCCATAGCCCGCTCGTGTCCTTAACATCCTGTAACCTGCTACAGGTTTACAAGCACTTGATGGTCTGGACGGTTTTCATTTATAGTAACTGCTTCCTGTGTGGTCAAAGCGATTGATTTGAGGAACTTCTCCAGATGACAGTACAACCCTTTGCTATGGCGCCCGCGGCTATGGGCCCTTTTATGCCGGTGGTGCCTTACCAAGCTCCCCCTTTCCAGCAGTCCAGTCCACCACTGTTGCCCCCCATGCCCCAATTGGGTGGTCCCAACAGCTACGGT
The DNA here is from genome assembly GCA_020431915.1 of Cyanobacteria bacterium HKST-UBA04. Classification (GTDB taxonomy): domain Bacteria; phylum Cyanobacteriota; class Vampirovibrionia; order Vampirovibrionales; family JAGQHJ01; genus JAGQHJ01. The sequence continues at coordinate 58,687 of JAGQHJ010000006.1, forward strand.
GACGCGTTTAGTTACGGCGCGCCCGGTATGGCTGTAAACCAGGCCCCAGTGACCTTGCCGTCGACCATGGCCATGGCTGCCCCTGCTCCTAACTATCCCCAAGCCTATGTGCCTGGGCTAACCCCCTCTTTTGCCCCGGGCTTTGATTCGGCCGTGCTGGCCCAGCCCGAGCTGAATTATGCTGTGGCCACCATGCCCCAGTCGGTAGCTCCGTTTGGTGCACCGTCTAACCCGTATGCTCCCCCGGCTCCGGTTGCCCCGTTTGGTGCGCCGAACCCGTATGCCGCTCCGGCACCGGTTGCCCCGTTTGGTGCACCGCCGAGTCCGTATCCCACCCCCGGCTTTGCGCCGTTTAACCCCATTGCGCCGGGTGCTTTGCCACCGGCCTATCCGGCCCCGCCGGCTCCGCAACCCCAGTTTGGACCGGCGCCGATGCAGTCCCCGTTTGCCTCACCGGTCCCGGCGCCAATGACGGCCTACAACCAGGCCCCTTCGCCGACGCCGTTTTTTAACCCAGGGTTTAACGCCAGCCTGCCGGCCAATCCGTTCTCCGCTGTGGCCCAACCGGCCCTCGCTTCCAACGGCGCTGGCTTAAGCAGTCAACGGGCCGCCGCGCCTTCACTGGTTAGTGTGCCCGAATCTGCCCGGCTCAAATCCATTGCCGCCAACTACGACCAGGTGGCCCAACGATACAAGGAAGCAGCCACGGTCTATGAATCGGCCGAAAGCGTGAACCAGTACAACCCGCAATTGGCCCAGACCATTATTAGCGATCACTTCCAGCGCCATCCTTTCTAGGCGTGGCAAGCGGTTCGTTCCGCTCCGGCTCAATTTTATTTCCTCAAATCTGTGAATCCGTGCCTGCTACCACACGCAGGCACGGTTTACTTTTTTAGGCGGGGGTGTGTTTGGTTGCCGGCTCGGTTTGGAAACGGTAGCCTAGCGTCTCAAGGGGGGCCTTGAGTGTCCAGAGCGTATCGGCTTGTTCGGTAGGCATGTGGGCCACCGCCTCCGTCTCAAGGGTGCTAAGGTCCGGGGCATCGTAAAGCGCCAGTACCCTTTCCAGGCAACGTTGTGCATAGTGGCGCAGGTCGGGTTGTTTGGTATGTGCATCGGCAGGGCCATTTGGCAAAGGATTGGGCTGGGTTTGGGCAGGCAGGTTGTTTAGCGATTCAAAGGGCTGGCCGGGTTTTATGCAGCGCAGCAGCCCCATCGACACGTCGGTATGATCGTCATGGGGCTGGCGCCGGAACGTGGGGATGACCCAGCTTTGACCCTCGTATAACTTGGGCACCTGCCACGGTTGAAAATGCCATGCGTTGGCGGTGACGAGCATGGCCGGGTCTTTCATCATGGCCTGGTAAGCGGCTTGAAGGGCCTTGAGGTTCAGGCTAGGGTTAACCCATGCGGCCCGCTTGCTACCCGACGCTTCGTGGTTAAAGCACACAAACGGAATGGGGGCCTCGTTGAGCATGGCAATGAGGTTGAAGATTTTGCGTTCCCTGGTTCGTTGCCCCATGGTGTCGGGCAGGGGGAAGCAGTCGGCCATGGTGTTGACGGGTTGCCAGCGTTTCATGGCCACCGAATCGGGGGTGACCTCTGTCAGCCATTGATGCAGGTACTGTGTCTTGGGGGCCCAACCGCTGACCACCAGCGTTGCCAACTGCTGTGGGGTGGGGGCCTGCTTGAGCCGGTAAATGGGCGATCCCGGGCTATTGCGTTCAACCAGGCCCATGGCAATCAGCTGCTGCTTGGCCTCATAATAGCCTTTGCTGGTGTTGCCGTATCGTTCTTTTAGGGCCCTGTCGGTTGGCAACGGCTTGGCGGGCGGGGCGGGGCCCAAGTAGCCATGTTGGTTGAGGTCGTACAACAGTGCGGCCATGGCCGAATAGGGGGCGCGCCGTTCGGGGGCGGGGTCGGCTTCGTCGGGCATGCGCACCACGTACCCCCGGCGTGTGGTGCTTAACCCTTTGACACCCTTGGTGGGTTTTTTCGTCGGCAGGTTTCGAGCCTTGCGCAGCAGCCGGGTATGGGCCAACAGCCATTCGAGGGCTTCGGCCCGGGTGCTGCGGGCAATGTGTTTGCCCTGATAACTGAGCGTGGTGGGAATGACTTGGCCGGGGGCTATTTGGCCCGCTTGAATGTGCTGCCCCAGGTGACGGGCCACTTGCAGGTATTTTGCCAGGTTCTGGATCAGAATCGGTTCAATCCCGGTCTGGCGGCTGTACCGAAACTGATCGAGGGGCCGGATGATTTGGATGGACAGATCCGTATTGCCCTTGCTGGGGTAGTCAACGAGGGTGATCCAGCCCGATTGCTCCAGACGGCTCAGGGCCTTGCGAAGCTGGTTGGTGCTGGCCAGCCGTTGTACAATCACGTCCACGTCGTCCGGGCTCAGGCAGATGTAGTCGTTTTGGTGCATGCGCACCATCTGCTGCAACTGTTCGGTAATGGCCGAGGAGGTGGTACGCCAGTACAGGGTATAGGGGGAAAGGGACGATGGGGCCGTGGTATCCGTGCCAGATCCCGTACCGGATCCGGTGCCAGCGCCTGTGCCTGTGCCGTGGATCATGGCATACAACACCAGCTCGCCGGCCACCTGCTTGATGTCGGCCTTGCCCAACTCGGCAGCCAATCCCGTGTGTCGGCGGGGCTTGGCTGCAGCTTGGGTCGCAGACCCGTTACGTTGACAGTCTCCATTTCCGCTTCTTTTTCCAGGCTCATGGCCATTCGGAGGCACCAAGGAGGGTTGAGTTTCGCTTTCAGCCGGCATGTCATGGGAAAGCGCCTGTATATCCACCACATCCGTCTGGGCTGAGTCTACGCCAAAACGGGGTGGCGCTGGCGCCCATGCGGCCATGGGTTGCCGAAACGCCGGCCTGGCCCCAAGGGCTGTTGTCGTTGGCTGAACCGATCGGAGCCTCATACCCTGAAATAACCCACTTCGTTGGCCTTTGATACGGAATCCGAAATCCGGGATCGGGGCCCGTGCCGAAGGCGTCGTTTTATTCGTATACTGTAGTAATATTCAAGCATAAAGTCGCAACCTCCCTCAATAGGGGGCTTGACCGGGTGGATGCCTGCTGACCCTCTCTTAGAGGACTTAGAGGACTTAGAGGACTTAG